>JAHJJH010000025.1 GCA_018823105.1 Verrucomicrobiota bacterium
ATCTCCAGCGCTCGTTTCCCGGCATCGTCTCCGCCGTGGACGCGAAGGAGGCCCGGCAGGCCGGCGTCCAGGCGGTGAAGTACGCCGTCGCCGGAAAGACCGCGAGCGGGAGTTCCGCGATCAAGCGTAAGCCGGGGAAGAAGTACCAGGTTTACTTCGAGTGCGTGCCTCTGCAGAACGTGGCCAAGGAAACTCGCCACATGCCCGACGAGTTCATCAACGCCGAGGGCAACAACGTCACCGACGCGTTTATCCGCTATGCCGCGCCGATCGTCGGGCCGCTTCCGCCCGTCGGCCGCTTCAAGGGCGTGAAAGTGGCCAAGCTCGCTTGATTTGAACCGGACTCGATGGAGCCGGGGCGATCCCGTCCCGGCTCTTTTTTACCGCGGTGAGGGGACCATGGTCTCCGCGTCTTCCGCGGCGGCGCGCCCGCGCGTGCGCAGTTTCGCCAGCAGCAACAGGAAGCAGCCGGCGACCAGGATCACTCCGCCCAGCCACTGGAGCCGCCCCAGCCGCTCGTCGAGGATGAAGTAGGCCAACACGGCCGTCGTGAAGGGGATCAGCAGCAGCGACCCCTCGGAGGCCACGGGGCCGAGGGCATGGATGGCCCGGTAGAACAGCGTGTGTCCCAAGGCAATGCCCAGGATCGCGGAGAGCCAGATCAGCCCCCAGTAGCCAGGCCCGAGCGCCAGGGCCTTCCGCCAATCGCCGACGGCGAACATCAGCGCCAGCAGGACCGGCGCGGCGTAGAGGCTGATGACGCCGAAAGTTAAGCGGATGGAATACGGCTTCATGAACTTCCGGATCAGGACCGAGTAGAAGCCCCAGAACGCCGAGGTCGCCAGCAGGAGCAGCATGCCGAACGCCGAGGTGGACGGCGTGCCGATGCCCCCGACATACATCGCCGCCAGCCCCGCGATCGTGGCCGCGACCCCGACCCAGAACAGCGGCTGGCGCCCCACGGCCCTTTCCTCGCGCAACAGCAGGAAGCCGGTCATCGTGGTGAATAGAAACGCCGCGCGGCTGACGAAATTGATGATCGTGGCATCGTTAAAATACGGGCACAGGCCGAACAGCATCTGGCCGACGATGTGGACCCCCGCCGGCGGCAGCGCGTCGCGCCAGATGCGTGAGCCCGCGGGCAGGTCGCGGCGGTGGCGCAGGATGTAGGGCAGCCAGAAGAGCGCCGCGAACGTGTAGCGCAGGGCGTTGACCGTCCACGCGTCCAGCCGGTGTGTAAAGTGCTTCAGCAGCAGCGGTACGCTCGACCAGAAAAGGATGGCCGTCCCCAACGCCAGCAGGGCTGGGACTATCGACGGGGAACGGCTGCGTTCGGTCCCGGACATGGGGGTCAAGATGGAACAGGAACGTCGGGAAGTCAATGAGGCGAAGCCATGTGCTGGTGGTAGGGCGGGGCCGCCGGACCCGCCGTAGGATTCGGCGCGTGCAGCGCCCGCGCCCTACCTCATTTATCTAATCCGCCGGCGCCGCGTGCTTGGCGGCGACCGCGGCGGCGAGCTGGTCCAGCGCCGTGAATTCCGCGGCGCGGGGCAGGCCCCGGGAAAGCACCGGCGGAAGGAACTCCAGGGCCAGGCCCGGGAACAGCGCGGCCGGATTCTCCAGCGGCTTCGCGCCCCACCCGTACGAACCGAACAGGCCCGCGAATTTCGCCTTGGGATGCAGGGCGTTGATCACAAACGCCGCATTGGCCGCTAACGGGTGTACGCCGTTCAGCATGGCCGGTGTGCCGAGCAGAATCGTGGACGCATCGACCAGCGTCATGGCCAATTCGCCCAGGTCGGTGGAGGTCAGGTCGAACTGACGCACGGACACGCCGCGCGCGATCAGCGCATTGACGAGGTGCTCGGCCATGCGCCGCGTGCTGCCATGCATCGAGACGTAGGCGACGACCGCCAGGTTCTGCGGAGGGGCCGACGTCCATTCGCGCCAGGCGTCCATGACGATGGACGGCTTGTCATACAGCGGGCCGTGGCTCGGTGCGATGCAGCGGATGTCGAGCGCGGCGACTTTTTCGATGTTCTTGGCCACCTGCTTGGCGTAGGGCAGCATGATCTGCGCGTAATACAGCTTCGCGGCGCGGTACACGCGCGCGCCCTCCTTCGCGTACAGCTCCGACGTGGCCAGGTGAGAGCCGAAGAAATCGCACGAGAACAGGATGCCGTCCTCCTCCAGGAAGGTGCTCATCGTTTCCGGCCAGTGCACCCAGGGGGTGCTGAGGAACCGCAGCGTCTTACCGCCGAGGGCCAGCGTCTCGCCGTCCTTCACGGCGACGACGCGATCCTCCGGCAGCTCCAGCAGATCGAGGAGGAATTTCCGGCCAGGGACGGACGCCAGCAGCCGGGCCTCCGGGTAGCGTTGCATCAGGGCCGGCAGCGCGCCGGAATGATCCTGTTCCGCGTGGTGGGAAATGATGTAGTCGATCTTCGGGACATCCCGCAAGGTCTCCAGCAGAAGCCCGGTCTTCGAGTCGTCCACGCCGTCCAGCAGCGCGGTTTGTTCCGAGCCCTGGACCAGGTAGGCGTTGTAACTGGTGCCGTCGGGCAGCGGGACCAGGGCGTCGAACATCCGCCGATCCCAGTCCACCACTCCACACCAATGGACCCCTTCGACAATTTTTCGCATGGTCATGGCTCTTTCTCTACAATACGTCTGAGACAGTAACGCGGTAACCTTCAAAATGCAAAAAGGTAGGGCGGCTTCGCCGAAGCCGCCGTCCCCGGCGCGTTGAGCCAACGCGCCCTACCTCTGCAAACAAAGCCCCTACTTCAGCACGTCTTCGATGCTCAACGGGGAGGACATCTGGCGGTTGGCCTCTTCCAGTTTTTCGCGTCCGGCCAGGACACAGACCGCGCCGCGCGCGCGGCCGGCTTCCAGGCTGTCGAGCATGGCGCGGCGGACTTCTTCGGGGGTGGCCTGCCGCCGCCGGCGATAGCGTTCCGCCCGCCGTTCGGGCGTGAGACCGGCCAGCCAGCGATGGAGCGATAGGCCCGTCGCCTCGGCCGGCCGGATCGGTTTCAGATCGTCCCGCGCCTTGCCGATGACGGCGCGGTCGAGGTCGGTGCGGCTCCAGGGGGCCTGGCGTACGAACTTCGCGGTATTCCCGAAGACCTCGATCGTCCGGGCCACGTGCGGGTCGCGGAACGAGGAAAAGGCCAGCGTCCCGAGGAACGGATCGTGGCGGCAGCCCGCCCCGTAGGCGTTCCCCTTGAATCGGATTTCCGGGAGAATGTAATCGAAGGCGACCAGGTGCGCGGCCAGGGCCAAGAGCGGCTCGTCCGGATCCGAGCAATGCGGCGCGGGCAGCACGAGCGCGCAGTGGGCGACCTGCAGCGGGGCGGCCAACCCTTCGCGCACCGGCCCCGAAAAAGCGGGGTACTCCGTGGCCGCCGCGGGAATCGGCGCATCGCGCATCCGTTCGCTCCATTGTTTAAGGACGCCCCCCACCACCTCCCGCGAGCGATCGGGCCCCGTGAAGCTGGCCGCCAGGCGCCGCGGGTTGAGCAGGAAGTCGCGTACGGCTTCGAGCCGTGCCATCAGGTCGCTCACGCGCCGGTCGAACCCGCCGGCCAGTTCCTCCAGCAGGAAAAGCTGGGGAAGCCCGTCGCATATCTCGCGCAGGTGCCCGGCAAGACTGAATCCGCGTCCTGCGTGAAGCATGGGGGTGGTAGTTCCACCCTGGATTTTTTCAGTTCTTTCCCAGGTTCTGGCTTGGATGATGACATCGCGCAGGCGGACCTCATCACGAGGATCCAGCCCGAAGAGCAGATTCCCGAGCAATTCCAGCGCGGGCTCGATGCGGTCATCCAGCGTTTTCATCTCGATGCGCAGTCGCGCCAGGGAGGCGGCGGGATCATCGGCGCGGGTCTGGAACCAGGTCCAGGCGCGCAGCCCGCCGAACCGCGCGGCGCGGCGACGGGCGGTCTCTTCATAACCCAGGCCGGCGGCCCCCATCTTGGTGAGGGCGTCGGTGAAGCGTGGGAGATAGGGCCGCAATTCCGTCGGCAGGCCGTCCAAGTTGAAATCGAGGTGCACGTACGCGACCCCGTTGGAAGGCACGTCGTTGATCAGCAGCGGCAGATTCGGACCCACGCGCTCCAGCCGGTTTGGAATTTCATCGGGGGCCTCCGGCAGGTCCTGCAGGCGAAGTTGCGGCAGCCGCGCCAGGGCCTCGGGAGGATTGGGCGTGCCGGATTCGCGTTCCAGCGTTTCCGCTTCTTCGGCGATGCGGCGCATCGCCGCCTCATCCAGCCCGGCGCGAACCATCTTCATGCGTTCTTCGAATTCCATGTCGAGACGGGCCTGGTGCTCCCGGTCGGGCTGGAGCGTCAGGCGCAGACGGTGTGTATTCTCAATCAACCTTTCGCGGATCAGCCGGCTGAAAAAGAGGGGGTCAGCCGCGGCCTCCTTGCGCAGGGATTCGAGCGCCGCGCGCATCCCGAGGAAGCCCAGGGGATCGTCGGAGTAGGTCCATGCCTGGAGCACGCGGAACAGGACATGGAGCGGATAGCCGGGCTGGATCTCCTGGTATTCATACCCGGCCTGGTGGAAGGCGGCGTCCACCGCCTCGGTGGGGAACGCTCGGTCGGCCAGTTCGCGGAGCGTGGCGAGGACGAGGTTCTCAAACGCCGCCGCGCGGTCGGGCTCGGTGCCCTTCAAGCCGGCGCGGAACATCATTTCGAGGCCCGCGATCTCCGCGCCGCACGCGATGACGTCCTCGCCGAGCTTGGAATCCACGAGGGCCTTTTTCAGGGGCGCGGCGTCGTGCCCGAAAAGGAGCAGCGAAAGCATGTAGAGCGCGGCCGTGTCGCGCGCGGCGGCGGCGTCTCCGGCGAGCCAGTCGAGCATCAGGTACGTGCGGCCGGTCGCCGGTTCCTCGTGCCCAATGGCATAGGTTTCCGTGACGGCGCGCGGTTCCTGCCAGCGCGGCTGCCGGACGGGAATCGGCGCGGCATCACGAGCGGAAAAATCTTCCAGCCGGTCGGCAAGGAAGTCGAGGTAGTCCGTGGTTGCGATGTTGCCGTAGCACACGAAGCGGCTGCGGGCCGGATGATAGAAAGCCGAGTGGAAGGCGCGGAACTGCTCGAAGGTCAGGTCGGGAATGCGGCGGGGATCGCCGCCGGCCTCGCGTCCATACACGGTGTCCGGGAAGAGGTGCCGGAGCGCGAGGATTTCCATCGCATATTCGGGATTGGAGAAGACGCCCTTCATCTCGTTGTAGACGATGCCGCTGACGGTGAGCCGGTCTTCGCCGGCGGGGGCGAGGGGGTGGCCCTCGCGCTTGAAGATGTTCTCGGTCAGCAGCGGGGGGAAGACCGCGTCGAAGTAAACCTCCGCGAGGTTGAACAGGTCCTGTTTCACGTTGCTGGCCACGGGATAGACCGTGCGGTCCCAGAAGGTCATGGCGTTGATGAATGTGGCCATGCTCATCTTGACCAGCTCGAAAAACGGGTCGCGGACGGGATACTTATGCGAGCCGCCGAGCACGGAATGCTCGAGGATGTGCGGCAGGCCCGTGTCGTCGGCCGGCGGCGTGGGGAAGGCGATGCAGAACAGGTTTTCGGGATCGTCGTTGAACAAGTGAAGCAGGCGCGCGCCGGAGGCCCGGTGTTCCAGTTCGATCGCGGCAGCGAGCGGCGGAGGCAGTTTGGTCACCTGGCGCACGAGAAAGCCGCGATACAAAGAGCCGGGCGTCAGCATGGAATCATCCTTTTCCACATCAGCCAGTTTATAGCCAGTCCATAATAGAAAAGACGCCTTTGTAGGGCCTTCGCTTGCGAAAGGCCGTTGAGCGGCACGCCGCATCCGCCTTCGTCAGACTTCGGCGAGACAAGAGCGGC
>JAHJJH010000275.1 GCA_018823105.1 Verrucomicrobiota bacterium
CCTGGGGATGACCGGTCCGCATGACTCGGTCCTGGGCCGGGAACTGGCGCCGGTCCTCAAGCGGTTCACCACCGGCATGCCGTCTCCGTTCGGCGTCGCCACCGGCGATGTCCGGCTGGAGGGCCTGCTGGTCACGGTGGATGAACAAACCGGCCGCGCGCAGAAGGTCAAAAGAATCCGGGAGCGGATCTGAAGCGGGAAGTAAATAGTGAATGGTGAATAGTGAATAGTGTCCGAACACCGAACACTGAACCCTTGCTGTCATGAGTACCCCGACCTCACAGGAACACCGCCGCGTTTACCAAGTCGCGGAGATTAACAAGATCGCCCGGGTGACCTTGGAAAACGAACTAGGCGAGATTTGGATTGAAGGGGAGCTGTCCGAAGTCAAGAAATGGCCGTCCGGCCACGTCTATTTTTCGCTGAAGGATAAGGAGGCCGTGCTCCGGTCCGTTTTTTTTAAAGGGGAACAGCGCGGCCTGAATTTCGAGTTGAGGGACGGGAACAAGGTCCAAGCACTCGGACAGTTGACCATTTACGAGCCCAAGGGACAGTATCAGTTCGTGGTACGCAGAATGGAGCCCGCCGGGCGGGGCAGTCTTCAGGAAGCCTTTGAAGAACTGAAAAAGAAACTGGCGGCGGCGGGCCTTTTTGATGCCGCTCGAAAGAAGCCGCTGCCGATGCTGCCGCGTCGCATTGGGATCGTGACCTCGCCGTCCGGCGCGGCAATCCGGGACATCCTGAACATCCTCACCCGGCGTTTTCCGAACCTGTATGTCCTGATCGCGCCGGTAAAGGTCCAGGGAGAGGGTGCCGCCGCGGAGATCGCGGCGGCAATGGACCTGCTCAACGCGCGCGGCGGGCTGGACGTGCTGATCGTCGGGCGGGGCGGGGGCAGTCTGGAAGACCTGTGGGCGTTCAATGAGGAAGTTGTCGCGCGGGCGCTTGCGCGGTCCGGGCTGCCGGTGATCTCGGCCGTCGGGCACGAGACGGATTTCACTATCAGCGACTTTGTCGCCGACCTGCGCGCGCCGACGCCGTCCGCGGCCGCGGAACTGGTCGTCCGCGAGAAGGCGGATTTTGAGAAGGCCCTGCAACAGTTGGCCACGCGGCTGACCCGCGGGTTGCGGCAGCGGGCGCTGGAATGGAAGAACCGGTTGCTGAAAGCGGAGCGCAGCGAGGTGTTCCGTGAGCCGCGCAACCTGGCGCGACAGTATCGCCAGCGCATCGAGGCCCTGCGGACGGGGCTGGGTCGCGAGGTACGGCACCTCCTGCAGCGCCGGCAGCAGCGGCTCGACGAGATGGGGCTGCGTTTCAGGCAATACGCCCTGGTGTGGCGCGATGCGCGGCGCCAGGATCTGCGGCGCCTGACGGCTTCCCTGCAGGCCTTGAGCCCGGACGCGGTCCTGGAGCGCGGCTTCAGCATAACCCGGCGGGCCGACGGGCGGATCCTGCGGGATGCCGCCGATGTAGCCTCGGGAGAGAAGATTTCAACGAGGTTGCACCGGGGCGTCGTGGAGTCCAAGGTTGTGAAGGGAGGGGAACATGGCGGAGAAAAAAGCTGAACAGAAGATGACTTTCGAGAAGGCCCTGGCCCGGCTGGAGGAAATCGTGGCCGAGATGGAAGGGGGCCAGTTGAGCCTGGAGAAGATGATGGCCTGCTTCGAAGAGGGTACAGAGCTGGTGAAATTCTGTTCCGGCCAGCTCAACGAGGTCGAGCGGAAGATCGAGATCCTCGTGAAAAAAGGCGAGGAGACGGCCACGGCGCCCTTCGAGGCCAAGCCGGAAACGAAGTAACCTCGCGGGGGAGGCCGCCCCTCAGCCGGTGGTTTTTTCCCCGGCGGCGGAGGAGGGCAGGGCGGCCAGCATAACCACCGCAAGCCCGACCTGTTCCTTCTTGTTTTTGAGCGGCCAGATGCGGACCTGCACCTCAAGCGGGTCGCGGCCGGGCATGATCTGCATCGGCACGACCCCGTTCTTGCCGGATTTTTCCTTCTCGGCGGCTTCGTGAAAGAGGTCCATGAAGGCCTGGTTGGCCGACTGCGCGCGCAACGCGTCGAACGCGACAGTATCTTTTTCCATGTCCAGGAACTGCTTGGCGGCCGGGTTCAGGCGGAACACTTCTTTTTCGATGTCGGCGAGCAGAATCGGCTCGGCCACCTGCTGGTGCAGGAGGTCCAGGGCCCGATAGCTGAAGGCCACCCGTTCCGCGCGGAGTGCGTCGTAGGCCTGGAGCCGCTCGGCGAGCTGGTTGGCCAGGTCCGCCAACCCGGTAACCTCGTCCGGGAACCGCGCGCGCTGACGCATGCCGGTTTCGTAATCCCCCGCGAGAAGACGCCGGAGGAATCCCGTGAGGCGCCGGCGCGCCGCGGTCAGGCGGAGCATCAGGTACAGCCAGGAAAAGAATCCCAGTGCCAGCAACAGGATCAGGGGCAGCCACAAGCGCGGCTGGTTTTCGCACAGGAAGAGAACGGCGTACCCCGTCGCCAGCGAGGCCAGGACGCCGAACCACGCCAGGATGATTGCATGATAATACATGGCGGATTACTGGGAAGTGAAGCGTTCGATATCCTCGTTGCTCCCGGCGATCAGGAGCTTATGCCCTTTCTCGAGCGGTTCGTCCGGCGAGGGCACGTCTTCATATTCCTCGTCCAGCAGCCGCTCCCCGAGCTCGGTGATCCGGGGCACCGGTTTCTTGATCGCGATGATATTCACGTGGAACTTGTTTCGCGGATCAATCTGGCGGATGGCCTTGCCGATGAAGGATTCCGGGACCTCGATTTCGGCGATGCTGTGTCCGCGGGTCAGCGGGATATGGCGGGCGATGCGCGCGGAGGCCAGCCCGGCGGCCGTGATGCGTCCCATCTCTTCCTCCATGTTCACCACCTCGTCCACCTCGATGGCCTTCAGGATCTCCCCCTGCAGCGTACTGATGGCCCTCACCCAGATCCGGCGGATGCCGAGTTTCTTAAGCAGGATCGTGGTGAGCAGGTTGGCCTCGATATCCTCGCCGATGCACACGACCACCACGTCCATGTTCTTGATCCCCACGGCCTGCAGCGCGGCTTCGTCCGTGGCATCCAGTTGCACCGCGTGGGCCACGGACTCCTTGATCTCCTCGACCAGATTCCGTTCGCGGTCCATGGCCAGGACCTGTACCCCGCGGTCCGCCAGCTCCTTCGCCAGTGTTCTGCCGAACAGCCCCAATCCGATGATCCCGATCTGTCTCATAGGCTCCTGCCTTTCTCACCCGATCATGACCCGTTCTTCCGCGTACGTGTACCGGGCCGCTTGGCGCCGGCGCGTCGCGAAGGCGTAGGCCAGCGTCAGCGGGCCCACGCGACCGATGAACATCAGCGCCGTGACGATCAGTTTGCCCTGCATCGAGAGCGTGGGCGTCACGCCGGTCGAAAGCCCCACGGTCCCGAATGCGCTCACCGTCTCAAACATAATGTCCAGGAACGGTTTCCGCTCCACGTATATGAGAACCATGGCAAACCCCAGCACCAGCATAATGGAAAAGAAGAAGACCGTCACCGCTTTCTGCAGCGTTTCCATCGTGAGGGTGCGCTTCCATAGCTGGACGTGCGGGCGTTCTCTCAACCCGCTGATAATCGAGGCCCACAGCACCGCGACCGTGGTGGTCTTGATGCCCCCGCCCGTGGAGCCCGGCGAGGCGCCGATGAACATCAGCACGATCATGAGCAGCAGGGTGCCGGAGGTCAGCGCGGCGATGTCACACGTGTTGAATCCGGCCGTCCGCGTGGTTATCGATTGGAACAAGGATACCCACAGCCGGCCGCGCCAGGGCAGCAACGCCAGCGCGCCGTTCCGTTCGC
>JAHJJH010000276.1 GCA_018823105.1 Verrucomicrobiota bacterium
CTCCCAGAAGCGATAGTTGGCTTCTGGGCGCTTGACTCGCGGGGTCGGCAATTCAGTCAAACTACCGAATGCAAACATGCCGTTCTCGGTGTTCAAGTGATAGCAAATCCCCTCACCAACAGGCATCTCAGCGTCCCAGTTCATTACCATGAGAGCTCCCCCGACGCTATATGCGCTGCTTAGATGTCCCGCATCGAACGCCATGTCGAAATCAGTGCTAATTCGCGCGGTTACCTGAATGGGATAGATCACGTATTCTTCGCGAAGCTTGGGTATTCCGAGCTTCATCTTGTCCGGCGATCTTAAGGGCTGCAGAGGCACCGCAGATGCCGGATTGTACAACATGCTGTTTCGCTCCACAGTCTCTTGGTGCACGGGCCAACCGGAGATTTCTGCCTCATTGAAGACACACTCTGCCCCATCAGTCGTCTGTTCTCCCGATTTCCCTGTGGCGACTGATTGAGCCGGTTCCTCCACTCCCGCGGCGTTAACCACACCATTCTGTTGCTTGTCAGGAGATACCTCGGGTCCACTTGTCTGTGACGTGTCCGCTTGAGCCGGTTTTGTCCCCGCGATCTCAATCCGACCCGCCTGTCCTCCGTCCGGTGATGGTCCGGGGCCGCCTTTCAGCGCCGCGGCCGATTGCTCACGCAGGGCCTGCATTTCCTGCATGTTTTTCTTTGTCTTCTCCTGAAGCAGCGTCGTGTACAAGGCGTACTCCTTGGACTGCTCCCCTTGAAGCGCCTGTATTTTCTCCATAGTCGGCCTGTTCCGCTCCTCGAATTTCTGCGTCGAACGCGTCCCGCCCTCGTTGAAGTCCTGCTGGGCCTGTTCCAGCGCCGCTACCAAGGCATTCCTCTCCTCCTTGGGCGCGTTCATGTTGGCCCGGGCGGACAACTCGCTCACCTTGGCCTGCTTCTTCTCCACCAGTACTTCCCCCTCCTGTCTCCAGACATCGGCGTTCTTCTCAATCACTTTGCCAAGCGCTTCGATCTCTTCCCCAATCTTGTCCAGCCGTTGCTGGGACGCCTCCAGGCGCTGGTCGATATCGGGCGTGGCATCAGCCGGCTTCTGGATGGGCGTGTCGAGGTCCTGAGCCGCCTGGGCCTGCTTCTGCATTTGCTCACCCCACTCGAGCAAAGCCTTCTGGTCCGCCTCGCTGATGCTCTGCCCAGTCTGCATCTTCGTCATGATGTTCATGATCTCGGGGGGGGGCATGGCGGGCATTGCCGGCTGCCGTCGGTGATCCAGATCACGCGACTGCGCAAAAGCCGGGAATGTGAACCGGGGACTCATCATGAGGAATGCAACCACAAGGAGTATTCGCATCGCGTTCACCTCCCGCCACTGCTTGCAAGGTTCACCCGCTACCCGCCTCCATATTGATGGCAGGCCCGACCCGACCGATTCCCCCCGGCACCGTACTGCAAACGACATGCATGGCTTCATGATCGTGCCACGTTGAGTCGTTTATCCACTACTTTGGCAACGCGCGTGGCCTGCGCGCCAGAATGCTATCATGCTCTCCCTTCGTTCATTAGATAAGAAAACAGGTAAGCCGGCAAGTTCAAAAAAAGCTTTTATTTAAAGCGAACGCTTGCGCACATTCCCACGCCCGTGATGCAAAAGAGCGAAAAGGAGTAGTGGGCATGCTGGGCGAGGAACTGGCCCGGGAAATTCCGGGGCGGATGCTGAAGGTCAGCCGGGACGGCCCGGTGTATAAGATTCACGGGGACTTGAGCCTGGGCGAGGAGTCAAATTGGTCGGGCGTGTTCGCGGCTCGACTGAGCTCGCCGAAGTCCGAACCCGCCGTTTTTTCGGCGCGTTGGGCCAACGCGCCCTACCATTACAGCAGCAAGGCCTCCAGTTCGGACAGGTTACCGATGGCTACGTCGGGCTCGAAATCGCCGGGCTTCCGCGGGAGTTTTTCAGGCGTCTCCCATTGCCGCATTATGACCACGTGCAGCCCGGCGCGTTTGCCCCCCTGCACGTCCGCCAGCCAGTTATCGCCCACCAGCACCGCCTGGTCGGCCCGCACGCGGAGCTGGTCCAGGATGGTGATGAAAGGAACCGGGTGCGGCTTGACGAGATTGATGTCGGCCGAGACCACCACCGCCTTGAAATAATCCTCCAGGCCCGTCTTGGCCAGGCTCTCCCGGATGGCGTCCCCGTCGGGGTAGTTGGAGAGCAGGCCCAGCTTATAGCGCTCCGCCAGCCGGTCCAGCAGGTCAAAGACCTCCGGCTCCGCGCGGACGATCCGGACGAACACCTCGAAGCGCGAGCGCAGGATTTCCGCCAGTTGCTCCGGGGAGGGTTCCACGCCGTAGAGTTCCTGGATCATGGTCGTCGTGATCTCGACGAGATTATTCTCGCGGTAGAGCGGCGGGTCGCCGGAGTAGGGCGCCAGGCGGTTGCGGTCCCGGATGGCGGAGAGGCGATCGAAATCCGGCTTCCCGAAATGTTTTTCCAGGACGTCGGCCAGCGCCGCGTCGCAGACCACGACCTGTTTTCGACTGAATTCGATCAGGGTATTCCCGTAGTCGAAGATGATCGCGCGGATGCTTTTCTTGTCGAACGCCATTTTTCCGCTACCTTCTTTCCTCTGCCGCAGAGATCCAGCATGCCGGATGGGGCGGAGGCAATCAATGGCAATCCGATGGGTCGGACGCCTTTTCCACGCGGGATGGGAATGAAACGTAGTCGTTACCGGTCTGTCGCGATTTTTTCCCATCATGGGGTTTGACGCTAACCAACTGCTTCACGAGTGTGAGTTTGGTTAGAGACGGCGCGCCGGCCGGCAGGCCCTCAGGGCGCCCAGATCCACCAGACCAACGCTGAAGCCGCCACCACGGCCGCCATCGTGAACGGCACGCCGACGGACATGAATTCCCCGAAATGGACCACGTACCCCCGCTTCTTCAACAGGCCGACGGTGACCACGTTGGCCGAGGCGCCGACCGGCGTGATGTTACCTCCGAGGCAGGCCCCGATCAGCAGGCCGTACATCAGTAACGGCACGGGCGCGCCGAGCGAGTCCGCCATCTTCTGGACCACGGGGATCATGGCCAGTAGAAAGGGCACGTTGTCCACGAAGGCCGAAATGAACACGGACGCGAGGACCACGACAGTGTAGGCGGCGAAAAGACGCTGGCCCACGACTCCGGAAAGCCACGCGGCCAACCGGTCCAGCCAGCCGGAGTCGGTCATGCCGCCCACGAGCACGAATACGCCCATGAGGAAAAATGTCGTGTCCCAGTCCAGGGTGCGGATGACGTCCCGCACGGGGGTCCAGTGCGGACCGAGCCGGTACCAGGCCAGCCCGCTCCCCGCCAGGACCAGGGTCAGCGTGCCGGCCAGCCATTTGAACTCCGGATCCGCCACCGAGGTGAGCGACAGGCCGGCCACGAGGATCAGCAGTAGCCCGGTTGGCGCCCAGGCCCGGACTTTTTCCTGCGCGACGGCCGCGGCCGCTTCGCGGTGGGCGCGCAGCAGCCAGGCCACCACGACCAGGGCCGCCAGGGCGCCGGCCTGGACGGCGAAGAAAATACCGAGCCGCCCGCCGTACACGAAGAAATCATTGAAGTTCAATTTCAGGTAGCCCGCCAGGATCATGCTGGGCGGGTCGCCGATCAGCGTGGCCGTCCCCTGCAGGTTCGTGCACACGGCGATGCAGAGGAGCAGGCGGACGGGCGAAATCTTAAGTCGGTCTGCCAGGCTCAGCGCGACCGGCGCCACCAGCAGCACGACGGCGACGTTCTCGACGAAGATGGAGAGGAATCCCGCCAGCGCGCACACCGCGAGCATCGCGCCCCGGACCGTGCGTGTCCGGCGGACCAGGGCTTCGGCCAGGACCGCCGGCATGCGCGACTGCATGAAAAGTTCCGCCAGCACCAGCGTGCCGAAGAACAGGGCCACGACGTTCCAATGGATTTTCTCCAGCAGGGCCACCCGCCAGGTCAACGAACCGGAGAGCACCATCAGGACGCCGCCCGCGCAGGCCGTCGCCGTCCGCCATCGCGGCAGGATGACGAACAGCGCATACGAAAGCACGAAGATCAGCACGGGTGCAAACGACGGCTTCATGGCCCGTCGAGATTGCGACAAGCCGCAGGGATCGTCAACAAAAAGGGGCAGCCGGCATCGCGCTTTGCAATCCGCCCCAGGCGTGATATTCAAGAAGCGCGTTCGCGGCCATGAAAGACGAAAACCAGCGGGGATCGGCCTCCCGGCGCCGGGTGACCGTGCGCTACGACGGCCACGTGCAGGGGGTCGGGTTCCGCTTCACCGCCGTGCATCTCGGCAGCCGGTTCGATGTGACCGGCTACGTGCTCAATGAATACGACGGGTCGGTCCGACTGGTCGCCGAGGGCGAGGAGCCCGTTCTGCTGGAATTCCTGCGCGCCATCCGGCTCTCGCCGCTCGGGCGGTATATCTCCGGCGAGACGGCGTCCTGGTCGGAGGCCACGGGCGAGTTCGATGCCTTCGGTGTGAAGTTCTAACGCCCCGCGTCAGGAGCGCGTCTCACCACGACACCGGGCGAGTTCCCGGCCGGTTCGCCGGGCCGCGTGCGGATCACTTCTGCCAATCCCGAACGACCTCCGCTATCGTCCTTCCATCCGGCAGGGGCTTATGGATGTCCGCGCCATGCTTCACCAGCAACTCCATCATGTTCCGATCGTGTCGAAGGAAGGCGACATGCAGCGGGGTCAGCCCGTCGTCATCGGTGGCTTCGGTGTCGGCGCCACTGGTGAGAAGAAACTCTGCCGCCGGGTAGTGACCGCATGTCGCATAGTGAAGGGCCGTGCCGCCTCTCTCATCCCGCTGTTTAAGGTCCATGCCGGTCCGCACCAGTTCCATTACGGCGGTGAGGTCGCCCTTCTGTGCGGCCTGAACAAGGGCTGTTCGACTGCTCGCCTGCCGATCCTGCCCCGCCGGCGGCTTTGCCGCAGGGCTGTCCCGCCCCGGCTCTGGAAACCATTTGTGAAACATCACGAAGTCCTCCCATACCGGCGTACGCGTAGAGGCGACCTTTTCCGTGTCCGGAGTTTTCCCTTGGTGGCGCGGTTCCGATAACAGGATAGCCTGATCTTTTGGGACCGCAATCCTGCCTTATTAGCCGGGGCGGCAAGCAGGGCGGCGGGGCGCCTTGGCCAAGGTGCCGTTCACCTGGAGACGCCGGACTTCCCGGTGGGTTTGAGAAGTGAAACTCCTTTACTTGTGGAGGCGCCGCTTTACATTGATGGTGAACAAGGTATGCTGTTGAACCCGTAGCGGGAGCAACGGGCAAGCTGATGAAATACGCGATCCTCGGGGACATTCACTCCAACCTGGAGGCGCTGACCGCGGTCCTGGCCGATGCCAAGGAGCAGGCGGTCACGCACTACGCCTGCGTGGGTGATGTCGTGGGGTATAACGCGAACCCGGTGGAGTGCGTCAACCTGGTGCGCGAAGCCAGCCCCACGGTCGTCCGCGGAAACCACGACCATTACTGTTCCCACGACGATAACCTCAGCGGGTTCCACCCCCTGGCCGCGGATGCGGTGGACTGGACCCGCAAACAACTGCCTGAAGAGATGCGCCTGTACCTGCGCAAACTCAAGCTCGTGGGCATGCTCGAGTCGTTTACGCTCGTCCACAGTACGCTGGATATGCCGGAGATGTGGGGCTACGTCTTCGACAAACTGGAGGCCGAGGCGCATTTCCACTACCAGACCACCAACGTCTGCTTTTTCGGGCATACGCACGTTCCGTTGGCTTTTGAAAAGTCAGACAGCGTTCGGTGCGGCTTATACACGCGTATCCAGGTGGCCCGGGGCAAGAAGTACTTCATCAACGTGGGCAGCGTCGGTCAACCGCGCGACGGGGACCCCCGGGCGGCTTATGCCATCTACGACCTGATTCGCAACCAGGTCGAACTCCGCCGGGTAGGATACGATTTCCGGATCACGCAGAAAAAGATCCTGGACGCCGGCTTGCCCGGACGCGTGGCCGCCCGGCTGGCCGTGGGGCGCTAGAGACAGGGCGTGAAACCGGGCGCCTTCCGCGCCGGAAGACCCCTTGCAGGAGATGGCAACATGAAACGATGCGGATTATCCATCGGGATGCTGATTGTCGCCCTGGTTCAGGCTTCCCCGGGCCAGATCGAAGTCGGGTGCCGCCTCGCGGCGTCCAGACTGCTCTTGTTCGAACCCATCCGGGCCACGGTCCGGCTGGCCAACAACACGGGCCACCCGCTTCATTTCGGTGGTGACAATTCGACGGCGCGTCTTGGATTCACCATCGAGCAGGCGCCCGGCGTGCCCGTGTTCCCGACGGACCGGCGGCTGTGGGACGGCCCGTTTACCCTGGCGCCCGGCGAGGAACGGGAGCTGACCGTCAATCTCCTTTCGACGTACCAGATCCGTTCGACCGGTCCCTACACCATTCAAGCCCGCGCGGAATGGGGGGAGAAGGCCTTCCTTTCCCAGAAGGTGTTCCTGGACGTGATGCCGGGTCTGGATGTGGCCCGGCTCGCCGTGGGGCTGCCGGGCGCGGCGCAGGACACCCGCGTTTTCAGCCTCAAGACGCTGACCCGCGACCGCACGGAGTTGTTGTTTCTGCGCGTGGACGATGAAAACAGCGGTCAATGCCTGGGGGTGTTCGACCTGGGCCGCATCGTTCGCCAATTCAAGCCCCTGATCCAGAGCGACGGCAAGGGACACGTTCACGTTCTGCACCAGTCCAGCCCCTGGAAGTTCACGCACACCGAGATGAATCCCGACGGCATCCCGGTGAACTCCGCCGATTTCTCCGCCTACAGCACGGAAGTCCGTTTTGAAAAAACGCCCGACGGACAGCTATTGGTGCGGGGGATTCAAAAGCCGGCCGACGCCACGCTCTTTCAGCCCCCGCCTCCCCAGATGCCGACCCCCGCCAAGGGGAAAAAAAGGCGATGACTCGCGGGCCTGCCTGTGTTATAGGTGTTCTTGTATTGTAGCCAGACACCCGGTGCACCCGTGGTGAAATTGGCATACACGCAAGATTCAGGTTCTTGTGGCCGCGAGGCCGTGGAGGTTCGACTCCTCTCGGGTGCACCACTTCTCCTGCGCCTCTCTTCCCTTCGAACGTCGTCGTAGCCACGACCGGAACGAGGGGCCGCATACATAGCCTTTTCGCTCGTTCACCGCGCTTCGTCCAAGGCTTCTCAGGGCGAGTGCTTAGAGCTCCTGCGTCACCCACGCTGCCGTCCGCGCGTGACGGCGAAGGCGAGGAGGAAGAACGCGGCGTTGACGAGGACGATCGTCGCCCCGGCGGGCGTGTCGAGGCCCAGGGAGAGGAACAGGCCCAGCACGACGGACAGGGCGCCGAGCGCGGCCGAGACGGCCAACGTCATCTTGAAACTCCGGCGGAACTGCAAAGCGGTGACGGCCGGAAAAATCAACAGGCTGGAGACCAGCAGGGTCCCCACCACCCGGATGCCCAGGACGACCATCAACGCCGTCAACAGGGCCAGCAGACGGTTGAGCCGGGCGGGCCGAATCCCGACGACCCGCGCCCCGGCTTCGTCAAACGTGACGGCAAAAAGTTCGTGGTAGAAAAGCCCGATCAAGGCCAGCACGCCGAGGGCGAGCGCTACGGCCAGCCGGGTTTCCGCGCGGCTGACGGAGAGAATATCGCCGAAGAGAAAGCTGAACAGGTCCACGTTGAACCCGCCGCCCAGGCTGGCGAAGAGGACGCCCGCCGCCACGCCGACGGCGGAGACCATGCCGATGGCCGCGTCGCCATACATGGCGGCGCGGCCGGGCAGGTAGAGGATCACCAGCGAGGCCAACGCCACGAGCGGCAGGGCGATGTAGAGGGGCGTCCATCCCAGCAGCAACGCCAGGCCTACGGTGGCAAACGCGAAATGGGAGAGCCCCTCTCCGATCATCGCGTAGCGGCGCAGCACCAGGAAAACCCCGAGCAGCCCGCAGCCAAGGGCGATGAAGAGGCCGGCCAACAGGGCGCGCTGCACGAAGGCATAATGTAAGGCTTCCAGGACCTGGCTCACGATACGCCCCCTGCCTGGTCGTGCTGGTGGCAAATGGTGTGCTGCGCGAAAGCGCCGAAGCGCGCAGTCATTTCGGGCGAATCGCAGAAATCGGTGAAGGAACCGGAGAAGATTACGGTCCGGTCGAGGTAGAGCAACCGGCCGGCGTAGCGGCCCGCGGTGGCACTGTCGTGGGTGACCAGGACCACCGTGACGCCGTCCTGCCGGTTCAGCGTGGCCAGCAGTTCGTAGAAGGCGTTCCGACTGTCCGGGTCGAGGGCCAGCGTGGGCTCGTCCAGCAATAGCAATCGGGGCCGGTTCACCAGCGCCCGGGCCAGAAGGACGCGCTGCCGCTGGCCGCCGGACAGTTCCCCGATGCGGCGCGGCGCCAGGTTGGCGATATCCAAACGCGCGAGGGACTCGGATATCGCCTGGGCATCCGCTCGGTCCATCCAGCGCGGGAAGTGTTTGCCCGCGAGCCGCTCCATGCCGACCACCTCCTGTACCGTGGCCGGGAAGCGGGGGAAGGCGAGTCCGTTGAACTGCGGAAGATACCCCAGGCGGTGCCAATCGCGGAAGCGGGCCGGGGACTCCCCGAACAGAGAAACCCGGCCCGTTTCCGGCCGCATCAGGCCCAGCACCACCTTCAGCAGCGTGGTCTTGCCCGAACCGTTCGGGCCCACGATGGCCCAGAATTCGCCTGCCCCCGCTTGCCACGACACGCGGTCGAGCGCGACGCCAAGGCCGTAGGTGGCCGTCAGGTTCTGGACTTCAATAACGTTCATTCACAACCCAGGGCCACGCGCAATTTGGACAGGTTGTCTTCCATGATCGAGAGATAAGTCACGTCGCCCCGGGCGTGTTCTTCCCGGCTCAAATTATGCGCGCCGTGCAGCATCACGAGCCTGGCCCCGGTTTCCTCGGCGATGATGCGTCCGACCTTTGGATCAAGCAATTCCTCGTAAAACAGCGTGGTCTGCCCCGAGGCCCGTATCGTCCTGATCAGGGCGGATATTTGCGCGGGGGTGGGAGAGGCGCTGGGCGAAAAACCGGCATAGGGCGAAAGGTGCGTCAGCTCGTAGCGCCGCGCGAAGTAGCCGAACGCAAAATGCCCGCCGTACAGAATCCGCCGGTGGCGGCAGTGGGCCAGGCCGGCGGCGATGCGTTCGTGCAGGGCCTGCAGGGAAGCGAGGTATTCAGCGGCACGGGCGAGGTACATCTCGCGCCCCTCGGAATCCGCCTGCGCCAGTCCCTCGGCGATGGACGAGACAACCGCCTGCGCCAGGACCGGGTCCAGCCAGACATGAGGATCCGTATCGCCATGCCCATGCCGATGCTTTTCCCCGTTCTCGTCCTCGCGCATCGCATCCCGCCCGGCCTTGATGACCACGAGGCGATGGCTATCGAGCCCCCTCAGCAGATCCTCCGCCCAGGGCTCCATGTTCTCACCCAGGTAAATGAAAACATCCGCCCTGTTCAAGGCCAGGACATCCGACGGTTTCGGGGCGAAGGCATGCGCCTCGACGCCCGGCGGCAGCAGTTGTCTCACGGTAACCCGGTCGCCCCCGACCGCGCGCGCCCAGTCGGTAAGCGGGAAAATGGTGGTTACCACTTGAATCTGGGCGTCGACCCGGGCTATGCCCCAGCCGGCGGTCAGCAGCAGTCCCGACAGTATTCTCGAGGCCATCATAATCGTCGCAACCTTCTTGTCATGACTGCTATTGAAATGCTATTCTCATTAAAAGAATATTCAGAAGGGAAATGAAGCTCAATAAGAAAATGTCGGGTATGAAGCGAATAACCCGTCAACGCATGGCATTATTACGGGTATTCGAGCAGGGAGTACGGCCCCTGACACCCCGGGAGGCCTTGATGGCAGCGCGACGGTCGGTCCAGGGCCTTGGCTTGGCCACGGTTTATCGCACGGCCAAACTGCTGACGTCGGAAGGTCTTTTAAAAACGGTGGAATTGCCCAAAGAACCGGTCCGATATGAACGGGGAAGCTCAACCCATCACCACCATTTCCGGTGCGAGGACTGTGGCCGGGTCTATCTCATCCGCGGTTGTCCCGGCCCTATGAAGAGCCTGGCCCCACCAGGTTTCTCAGTTCGATCTCACACCATCATCCTGCATGGCGCCTGCTCCGCGTGCCGGATGCCGACTCGGAAATGAAAACGGAACTCCCGGGTACTCCCAGGCACTTACGATTATTCGCCGACCGCATAAAGATATCCAAAAAAGACAAGCATACGCAGTTTTCCGGTTAGAACAGATCTGCATCCGGCTGACCGCAATATGTCGGCAAGTTGTTTTTCCGTGTACCAATGCTCATTCCCTTCAAGGAAGGCGTGCGATAGTTTCTTGGGAATTATTTTCGCCAGCAGTAATAAAATGCGGAACCCGATGCTCAAGCGCGGAATGATTATCAGTATCTGTCGGCCGACTCTGAGCATCTCGCGCACGGGGGCAACGACATCGTCAAAGTGCTCAATGGTTCCGCTGTTCCACACAAGATCAAAAGACTTTGATTCGAAAGGCATATGGGTCAGGTCCGCCTGCACCGTGTCTAAACGGACGCTGTATTTTGCGGCGGCGCGCCGCGCAATATCAAGCGCACCACTTGAGTAATCCAGTGCCGTGACACGGTCGCCGCGTTTATTTGCAAGCTGTATTGAACTCAGGGCTGAGCCGCTGCCCGCTTCGAGCACCGTTCCCTTTTTCGTTAACCGAAGCGCAACACCCACAAAACAGCCCGTCCAATAACGCTCCCGAAGCAGATACAAGAACGCCGAAAAGGGGTTCCGTGACGTTTCCGTTTTCCAATAGTCTTCCCAAGAGTTAATTGTTTGTGGCATGTAGAATTTCCCCAGATCTGGCCTGTGCCGTTCTTTGTATGGCCATCCACGCTGGTATCTTGCCAATTAGCGCCGCGCCGTAAAGCGGGAAAAGAGCGGCAATGGGGGCAAAATAGCGGTATGTTCCATATCCGCTGGCTGGCTGAATGACGAGAAAAGACATGATGGCAATGCTGGCGTAGGGAAACATCCTGAAGTAAATAATAAAACCAATGATCCCCAGAGGATAAATAAGATAGTTCCAATTAAATAACATCATGTGGAGATTTCGTGCAGATTCCGAGTAGAAAAAGCCGGCATTCCATATCCATTGCATATTCCATGGCGGCTTCAAAGAGAATAGGCCGATCATATTCCTGAAGTACGCCTTGATGCCAACCCATGGATCTTCGGCAATAATTTGCCTCACACGGCCATAAAAATACGTATTCACTTCCGACTCGTTGGGCACCCGGCCCAGCTTATTTGCCAGGGCAACGTATTCGCTGTTTTTATCGACCGAGAAGGAGTTATCCGCCAAGTGCTGACCCCCCGTGGATATGTAGAAATATTCTCCATAGTATGTGTAACTCCGGTAGAACATGAAAAGGACAACCAGGGCGATGGGTACGGCGATTACCACGCCGTGAAGCATCGCTTTCAGGGTCCTGACCTTAAGAAACTGAACCAACACAATGGGAATAAGCGTCACGGCAATCGGCTTTATCATGAAAGCCGCGCCGAGTATCAGGCCCTTCATAAATGACAACAAGTAAGACGAGAGTTCCTCGTAGATGGAGCATATCGTAATGAAGGATATAAAACAGGTAATGAAGGCAGTCTCCGCGATAAGAATGGGCGTCCAGAATACAAACGGCAAGTACAGCAGTTGCGCGATAACCGATTCTTTATATAAGCCGCGGTGGCGACATAATAATACGAGGCATATCATTGAGATGGCGTCCAGAAGTATGTTGAAATATAAGGGGTAGATGGGATTGAAGCCGGCAGCGATCAAAGGCGCGCGCGCTGGAACCTGTCTGGCCATCGGACTGTTTAAATACACATCCTTATTAAACCCGGTGATTTTATAGATGGCCGCCAGCAGCAAGGGGTAGCCCGGCGCATGAACTTGTCTGCTGACGAAACCCTGCCAGGCCGGATGCTCATGCCAATCACAAAGAAAGCCTTTGCCAGAAAGCAGGTTTAAGGCATATTCATGAAAATCGCGAGTGTCACTTCTGGCGATCCATGTAATATTGTTGACGAAATAGAGTCTCAGGCAAATGGCGATAACAAGAATGATCGCATGAAGGATGGCCAGCTTAAGGGTGGTCCGCTCAATCGTCACGAGACTGGTCCTTTCTGCGGTAGTCACCCTTGGACAGCATTTTTTCTAACCATACATACAATATGATAAACAAATAACGGCTCCCCATTTCCTTTATCTTCAAGTTGGATTTTCCCCACTTGCGATTTGTCCACGTAATTGGAATTATCCTGTAATTAAATCCCCTGGCAATAGCCTTCAGGGGAAGTTCAACAGCCAGATTGAAATGTTTGGAAAACAACGGCTGGACTCCTTCTATGACCTTGCGGTGATAGCATTTGAAGGCGTTGGTTATATCGTTATGGCTAATGCGAAATAATAGCTTAATGAAATAATTGGCCATGCGATTGAGAATCAGCTTCACCCATGGATATCCCTCCAAAGATGCGCCGGGAATAAAGCGCGATCCAAATACGCATTCAGCGCCTTGCTTCATAAGGAGGTAATATGAAATAATATCTTCTGGAGAATCAGACAAGTCTCCCATTACGATGCAGGCCGCTTGGCCGCGAAATACGCTTAGGCCTTTTCGGATGGCATTGCCAAATCCGGGTTCTTCCTCGCTTTCATAACAGTTTATTTGCGTATGATCTGCGGAAAGCCTAGCGATGACGGCGCTTGTATCGTCGGTGCTGTGATCATTTATTAGAATGACCTCATAATCACAAATCTGGTGAGTTCTGAAATGATCCATGATACATGAACAGGTCGTAGCTATTCCGGGCGCTTCATTGTGGGCTGGAATAATAATGGAAAAAAAGGTGGCTCCGGCACCTTCGCAATCCAATGATGACTGTTTTGCTTCGGCATTCATACAAGATTAACCTTCTATCAGCGGCCTGAAAATGTCCAGAATAATATGCTGCTCACGCAGACCCCGCAAGGGCCAGCACAAGGGTCCTCGTGAGGCATTGGTTGCAGTGTGAGGCCTATGGCCCAAGGAAGCGTTGCCGATAGAGGCGGCTGTTCAAGAGAACGGCAGCATGAAGCTACGGCGATATTTTTACTTGTATCCTGTGTAGCTGCCGTGGTGGTTCATTCGTATCTAGAAGAACATCCTCTCCGCCCGCTCCTGAAATGTCGACCTGACCCGGTACATCCGTCCATTCTTCATTCGTTAGGTCAGAAATGTACTGCAAGGTATAATAGCGCTGGGCAGAGGACGGGAAGTAGAACAAGTGCCCCCACGGTTTCGTAACCTCCTTTACGATCGAGAGAAAAGAGGAAGGATCCCTTGGATTTGTGTCCATTACTTGCTCTTGCCACGCAGGAACATGGTCTCCTTCATCATATTCTTCCGTGACTTTAAAGTGGTCCAGCCACCAGTTAGGTGTTCCGAGTGGCTGCTTTTCAAAGGCGATAGTCCGCACATCGTAGCTGGGCAACGCTCCATGGAAATGAATCCATCCTATATTCTCGCTCCATGCGCTGCCGTCGAACACCCCAGAATTCATATCGATCACTACCCCCCCATAAGCAGGATCGAACTTAATCCAGCCGACGGATTCGCCCCACGCATAGCCAAAGAGACTGCCACTGCCATCAAAATTAACACCCCAATCATTGGTGTCTGAATTCGTATAGGGGCCTTCATTACCATTGCCCATCTTGACCCACCCGATATTCTCCCCCCAGGCGTAGCCGTCCAGATAGCCTATCGATCCGTCAAAATGAATACTTACTCCTCCACCAACTGGCGCGAAATTTATCCATCCAGCGTTTTCAGACCATGCATGCTTATTCGTCGGATCAATACCAGTGGATGCGCATACCTGGAGCGTGACCATGCAAACGCATACAAAAACAAATAGTCGTCTATTTGTTAATATATCGATCATTTCCAAGTCCTCTTCCCGTACCTCATAATCCTCCCCGGACAGGCCATACATAATAACTGTCGTATTTATGATCTGGCACTACCCAGCCATCATTCATGCTTACCCACCAGGCGAATCCGGTCGCGTTACAGTACGTGGAACTTGACCAGTAGTTTGACCACATGACATTTGCGAATGGGTGTTCCGATGGCAATCCTGGGCCATACTCCTCATGGTCAATTAAACTTAACAGTTCGAGGCGATTAGGCAGGCGCCAGTCGGTATTATCTCCATAGTCTAACTCGTTGCAATAATCAATGGCTTCGACCCATTGTCTCGTATTATCGATTAAGTTTGCATTTCGTGCCCACGTAAGGCCGGTAAGATTATCAAGAACTAGATTGCTATTAGCTTGGATTACAAATCGAGGACTCGGCCACTCAAAACCGGCTTGGTAGAATCCATCATCTCCGGAATGATAAGATGTAATTTGTCCGGTTTTAGGTACGGGGGCATTAGTTGAGCCCATCCATACCGTGTTGGTCTCGGTAATAGTGTTTGTAATTACGACAGAACCGGAAACAATCAACTGATAGAGATCCTCCATCGAATGCATCGTAGGTCCGGGAGGATTTGTGGGATCCATGGATCCCGCCAATACATGCGCAGGCATCAGCAAGATAGAAAAAATAGTCGCGAAAGAAAGTAACTTGAAAGTACGTGTGTTCATAACAACCTCCATATATCTTATAGTTTGTTGATAATGATCTTATGTCAAGCTAAATAAGCAAGGCATAGACTATGTCCGTCTCTCTCGGGGGCTAATAGAACAAGCGCAATCGAAGCGCCTACACAACTCATTAATATGGCGCATGTTGGACTTCGTTGCCCGGGTAAATCTGCATTATTATTCCGCCAGCCACCTGGCCCGGTTATAGGCCAGGATTTCCTCCAGGATATCGGGCACGTTCTTCGTGAGGGTCCACCCGGGGTAGTGCGCTTGGAACTTGGAGACGTCGCTGATCCACCAGATGTGGTCGCCGATCCGGTTGGTTTCCACGTAACGGGTGTTCATCTTCCGCCCGGTCATCTCCTCGCAAAGGCCGACGGCTTCGAGCATCGAGCAGTGGCTGTGCCGGCTGCCGCCGAGGTTGTAGACTTCCCCCGGCCGCGGCGCCTGCGCAAAGCGCCCGAAGGCTTCAACCAGGTCATGGCTGTGGATGTTGTCGCGGACCTGCTTGCCCTTGTACCCGTAAATCCGGTATTCGCGGCCGGTGACGGCGCATTTCATCAGATAGGCCAGGAACCCGTGCAGTTCCGCGCCGGCGTGCCGCGGCCCGGTGAGGCACCCGCCGCGGAAGATGCCGGTCCTCATTCCGAAATAGCGACCGTATTCCTGCACCATCACGTCCGCCGCCACCTTGGACGCGCCGAAGAGGGAGTGCCGGGTATGATCGATGGACATGTTCTCGTCGATGCCGTTGGCAAAGTAGGGATGCGTGGTGGCGATCTCCCATCGGGTCTCCGTTTCCACCAGCGGCAGCCGGTTGGGGGTGTCGCCATAGACCTTGTTGGTGGAGGTGAAAATGAACACGGCCTCCGGGCAGGCCAGACGGGTGGCCTCCAACAGGTTCAGCGTGCCCAGGGCGTTGACGCCGAAGTCGGTGAACGGCTCGCGCGCGGCCCAGTCGTGCGACGGTTGCGCGGCAGTGTGAATAATGAGGTCAAACGGCCCCTGTTCCGCGAACACGCGCCGGACGCCTTCGAAATCGCGGATATCCACCGCGTGGTTGACGAACCCGGGCACCTCGCGCAAGAGTTCCTGGAGGACCCAGCGGGTGGAGCCTTCCTTCCCGAAGAAATAGGCGCGCAGGTCGTTGTCCATGCCGACGACCTGAAACCCGAGGCCGGCAAAGTAACGCACAGATTCCGACCCGATCAGGCCGGCCGCGCCGGTGACAAGCGCTTTCTTCATGGCGTAAAGATCTTTTTGAAAGAGGCCTCGTGCTGTCGAAGCCAGTCGTAGGTATCCTTGAGAATCTGTTTCGGGCCGCGATGCGGGCGCCAGTCAAATCGGTCCGGGGTGCCGCCGTTGTCCATCACGAACCAGCGCAGGTCGGCGGGCCGATCCGCCGGGTCCATTCCGATATCCATCCGGTGGCCGGTCAGGGCGCGGCAGATCTCCGTGGTTTCGCACAGGGACAGGTTGGCGAAGACCGAGCCGCCGACCTGGAAAATCTCGCCGCGAAATTCGCCGATGCGGGCCGCCTGCTTCAGGACCAGGTCGGCCAGGTCCTCCACGTGCAAGAGATCGCGGACCTGTTTGCCGTGGCCGCCGAACCCGATATAGGTCAGCGGCTTGTTGAAGTAATGGCAGGCGAGCCAGTGCGTAAAGACGCCCTGGTCGACCTTGCCGAGCTGCCAGGGGCCGGCAAGGACGCTGCAGCGATCGATGAGGGCGGGCAGATCGTACTGTCGCGCGTATTCCTGCAGGATGATTTCCGAGGCCAGCTTGGTGGCGCCGTACAAGGACCGCGCGCCGGCCAGGGGGAAGTCCAGGCCGATGCCGCCGGGTCCGAAACCCGGCGCGGTTTCCGCGGGCTCGAAGCGGGTCCGGGTCTCCCGGAAGGACCGGGCGTTGATGGCGTCATAGGGATAGACCCGGGACGTGGACAGGAACAGCACCGGGACCCGCCGCGCGCGCGCCCACTCGAAGCAATTCAAAGAGCCGACCAGGTTGTTGTTCAACATGAAGCGCGCATCGGCGCCCTGCGTGCCGACCAGCACCGACGGCTCCGCGCTGCACTCGATGAGGAGATCAAAGTCGCCCTCGAGGCGATCCAGGTCTTCCGGGGCGCGGATATCGCCGCGGACGAAACGGCCCCCGCGGTCCAGCACCCGGAGCATCAGGAGTTCCGACCCGCGGCGGGAAAGGTTGTCGAACACCGTCACCGCCGCGCCCGCATGCCGGAAGGCGACGGCCAGGTTGGATCCGATAAACCCGCAGCCGCCCGTGATGAGGATGGATTTCATGCGCAGAGGGATAACTACACAATGGAGCGCCGGTTGGGCAAACAGAAATCCGCGCCCAGGCCATCAGGCCTGTTCGTTCAGCGCGCCGGGCAGGTTCGGGCGGCCGGGTCCGATGTAGTCGCGGCGCAGGGATTCCCGGAGCACCGCGGCGGGAACGCTCGCCCTCAAGGCCGGATACTCCGCGAGGGCGAGGGCCAGGTCGGAAAGAGGAAGGGCATGGGCGCGCCCGAAGCGGAGATGGAGCCACTCGCTGAACGCGTGGAAAGCGGCAAAGGGGCTGGCCCTCCCGCGCCAGAGGAGCGGGGCTGTTTCCGGAAAGCGCCCGCGGTTGACCACCAGTTCCCAGTAACGCGCAAATCGTTGGAGGCCCTGCAGCGTGTCCTCGTCGAGGACCGAGGTCGAGAGCACCTCGTAGGGGGGGCGGGCACTGTATCGCATCTTCCAGGCGCCGTCATGCCGCGCGATAGCCGAGCCGCGCAATCGTTTGAGGATGCCGACCTGGATCTTGTGCGGGTCGAGCCGGACCAACCGGTCGAAACCGGCCGCGAAACTTTCCAGGGTCTCGCCGGGAAGCCCGGCGATGAGATCGGTGTGGAGCCGGACGGCCGTCCGCTGCCGGAGAAAGGTCAGGTTATCCTCGACGGTCCGGAGATTCAGAGGCCGGTGGATGCGCGCGGCCACTTCCGGATTGAATGTCTGGATGCCGATTTCCAGTTGCAGGGCCCCGGCGGGAAAACGCGCCAGCACCTCGCGCAGCTTCGGGGGGAAACGGCCGGGCACCATCTCGAAGTGAACGAACAACCCCGGGCGCGCACGCTCGAGGAAAAAGGTCAGCAGGATAAGGCAACGGCCGATATCCAGATTGAACGTGCGGTCGACGAACTTGAAGGTACGCGCGCCGCGGTTCAGCAGCCGGTCGAGGGCTTCCTGCAGGGCGGAAAGGGGGAAAAACCGGACCGGGGCGTCGCCGGCGGAGAGACAATAGTCGCAATGGTACGGGCAGCCCCGAGAGGATTCGACATGGGTGATCCGGTGCGACAGGTCTTCGTCCGAATACAGATCATAGGGAAGGATGAGGCGCTCCACGTCGACGGGCGCAGGATGGAAGACCCGGCCGGCGGGCGGGCGGCCCTCCAGGATCTCCCCGCACAGGTCGCGAAAAGCCAGGTCGGCTTCACCGGCGATGATGTAATCTGCGCGGCCGTCGATTTCCGGCCCGGGGGATTCGGACATCATTTCCGGGCCTCCGAGGATGAGGACGAGATCGGGCTGCCGGCGTTTCAATTGCGCGGCGATCTCGATCAGCGGAACCGCGTTCCAGATATGGACGCCCAGGCCGACGAGGCGGGGATGTTCCGCGAGGATGGCGTCGGTGACGAGGGCCGGGTCGGCCTTGATATCGAATTCCAGGAGCCGGGCGCGCGATTGAAGGGGACCGAGATTGGCCAGCAGATACCGGAGCCCGAGGGCCGGGTGCGCATACTTCGCGTTCAGCGTGCTCAAGACAATGTCGGTCATGCCGTCATTTATCCCGCAGCCGCCGAGACAACAGTACGATGTCGCGAAGTTGCTCCGCGTGCGGAGCCGCCATCCAGCGCGCCATGAAATCACCGGCCTGGACCACGTGCGCGATGGCCATCAGGGCCCGGAGATGGAAGTTCCGCTCGTCCGTGGACCCGGCCAGCACAAACATGACGTGCACGGGCTCCTGCAGATCAGAGAACACCGCGCCCTCGCGGCAGCGGACCAGGGCCATCTGGAAGATGCCGGTGCCCTCGACGATGATATGGGGGATCGCCACCCCCGTGTGTACAACGGTGCTCGCTTCCCGCTCCCGCTCCAGCAGGAGCTTTTCCATCCGTTGGGGGGTCAGGCCCAGCGCCGGGCCCATCACCTCGCCGATGCGGTGAAAGAGCTCTCGGGCCGTCAGGCGCTCGGGGAGGTCCAGGACGACGGCGGTCCGGACGAGCACGTCGAAACGGTCCGTGACGACGTTGTCGCGTTCGAGGCTGATCTGGACGAGCTCGTCCTCCAGGTCGGAACGCTGGATCTCCTTCGACAGGGCGGACCGGACCATGTAGGCCGCCGCGGACTCGCGGTCTATGCGGTGTTGCACGTACACGATGTACCAGACGCTGGCGGCGGCGATGAATCCGAACGTCGTCGTCAGGGCGACGACGCCCATCTCGGCGATGATGAATCCGTAGATCACGAGCGTGGCGAGGGGCAGCCAGGGCACCAGGGGCATGCGGTAGGTGGGGCGGTATCCTTCTATGCGGCTGTGGCGCATGACGATGACGGAGACGTTGATGAAGGCGAGGGACAGGATCAGCATGGTCGAGGCGGTCTTGACCAGGTCCTCCACCGAGAGAAAAGCGATGGTCAGTATGATCACCGTGCCGGTCAGCATGATGGCGATGTAGGGGGTCTTGAATCGGGCATGGGTTCGCGAAAAAAAAGCCGGCAGGAGTCCGTCGCGGCTCATGGCCAGCGGCGAACGCGACGCGGAAAGAATCCCGGCATTCCCGGTAGTCGCGTAGGCCAGAAACGCGCCCACCCCGACGCAGATCACGCCCACGCTGCCCAGGGCGATCGCGGCCCCGTCCTGCACGGGACGTAGCGAATCTCCGAGCGCCGGCCCGTCCAGCAACCCCACGGTGACGAACGACACGCCCACATAGAGCAGGTTGACCACGGCGTAGGAAAGGAACATTCCCAGCGGAAGCGTTCGATCGGGCGCCTTCACTTCCTCGGCCACGTCCACGACCTTGGTCAGCCCTCCATACGATACAAAGACCATTCCCGTGACGGTCATGAACGCCCGCAGGCCCCCGCTGAAGAACGGCCGGTAATGCGCGGGAGCGATCTTCGGCAGACCCGCCCCGATGTAGAAGACGAGGACGCCGAGAAGCCCTACGACCATCCATCCCTGCAGGCGCCCGGTTCCTTTGACGCTGGCCAGGTTCAATGCGGTGAAACAGAGCGCGGCCACGATCGCCGTGGTTTTCAGCGCCCAGGGACCGCTGCCGGGCACGAGCACCTCGGCGAGCGTCCCGATGCCGACCAGCGCGAAAGCCGCCTTCAGGCCGATGGCGCACCAGTTGATCAACCCGGCCACGGTACCGATGTACGCGCCGAGGCTGCGCTCGACGACAAAGTAGCTGCCCGCCGATTTCGGCATGGCCGTCACCAGTTCCGCCTGGGCGAGCATCGTCGGGATGTTCAGAAGGCCCGCCACGGCGTAAGCCAGGATCATGGAAGGCCCGCTATGGCGGAAGGCCAAGCCGGGCAGCACGAAAAGGCCGGAGCTGATCATGGCGCCGGTGGCGATGGAAAACACCGCCCACAGGCCGAGGGTCTTTTCCATGCGCGGCTGGGCGTTGGGCACTGTCATGCTATGCTCCATGGGATCCCCGGGGGCGCGTTCCCACTCTCGGCGAAGACATCGGCCCTTGCTGCTAAGCCCCCCTCATCAATCCGTCAGTGCGCCGCGTCCGGCTCCGGATGGGGTAACGCCGGGTGGTCGCCATATACTCGATCCTTATTCGGGTGAAGGCTTTTGGGCAAACCGACGATCTGGATCAGCCGTTTCAGCAGGCCGGCCAGCCGGTTCCCGCAGTCCGAGGCCACCCCCAGCACCTCCCGCTGATCTTCATTGATGGTCCCGATGAGCCCTCCCAGCGTCATGTGGACCGCGCAGTTGATCGCGGAAAGAAACTGGACCAGTTCCTGGGCAATCTCCGCGAGGAGATCCATCATGGCGGGCCTCGACAAACGGCCCTTCGCCCGTTCGTCTTCCGCCCTGTCGGCCGGCAGCGCTTCCGCCTCGACCACTTGCCCGAGTTCCTCGATGTGCTGCTGGGTGACCCGTGCGGCCTCCTGGGCCTTATGACCGATTTCCACCAACTTGGCGCCGAGCGCGTGCGGATTCGCCACGCCGGCCATCATGGAATCGAGTTCACTCAACAGCAGGGCCAGCACCCCCAGGCTGAGCGGGTCCGCGCTCACCCCGGGGAACGCGCCGCCGGCGCCGACGCGTTCGCTCTTGATGACCAGTTCACGCCAGCCCGCGGGGGTCAGGCCGGCCCCCTCCAGGCGCTCTTTCAGCTCGTCCGCCACATTGACGTCCTTCTCGTGCGCCCGCATATATTTCAAGACGCGACGCTCGGCCCGCTCCAGGGCCTCCCGTTTGCGCGCATATTCCGCGGCGAGAGCCTCCACTTCGAGATCGCTGATCATCTCCTCGACCGCGCCCGCCACGGCTTCGTCCAGCGCGGGATCTTCTTCCTGCGCGAGGGCGTGCAGGCGATCCAGGACTTTTTTCTCCAGCATGAGCATGATCTTCTTCAGCGCGGTTTTGCCCTTTTTCGTGCGGGCCGTCGGTTCCCGGATCAAGCCGTCAAAGGTGCGGCGAAGGCATCCGACCACGATGTCCGCCAGCGACTCGCCCTCCGCGATCGCCTCGGCTCGCTGACGAATGGCGGCGGCTTCCATGATCAGTTTCGCCAGGCGTTCGGCATCCGAGGCGAGGGTGGCCAGATCTTTCACGATTTGCTCGGAAGGCTTGGCATCCCCCTTGAGAAAAGCCATGATCTGCTCCACGGCGCCCGCCGGGAGGACGGCCGCCCCCGCTTTCGCTTCGGCCTCCTTCTCGACGACTGTTTGAGTCTCCTTGATGAGTTCGATGCGCACGCGTTCCGACTGCACATGCTCCAAATTGTGCTGGGAAATCAGGTCCGCGAAGCCCGTGCCCAGTTCGAGGTCTTTCGTGGTCATCAGCAGATTCATCAGCCGGTCGAATTCTGTTTGAGACATGCCCAGCAGCAGGGAGAAGCCGGTGATCCCCAGGGCCATAAGTTTATCCACCAGGATCCTGATGAAGGGATTCCTTCCCTCGATGGGCTGGCCTTCCACCAGCAATTCCCCCTCCGCGACGGTCAAGTTGATGCGAGGGTGTTTGGCCACCACGGCGGTCAACAGGGTGTAGCTTTGCGAGACGCTGCGGATCGTGATCTTATGGCTGAGGCCGTAGAGCGCCGAGTAGTTGAGCGCCTGGCCCATTGCCTTGAGAAAAGGGATCACCTCCTGCAGCCATTCCGGCGGCGGGGACTGGCCCTCTGCTGATGGAATCGCCTTCTCTTTGCCATCCGGATCAGGCGTCATGATCGTTCCCCTTCTTAAGGACTTATCTTACACCACCGGGACCGCCGGGCCAACAGGTAAAAAGTCGGGCCATAATAGAAAAGACCTTTTATGTAGGGCCTCCGCTTGTCGGAGGCCGAAATTCGGCGCGCCGCAAGCGGCGGCCCTACATTCGCATGTCCATTCAATTATGGACTGACTAATAAGTGGAATGAATTGATCGGTTAGAAAGGGGGCTTGGTCATCCCCCCCGGGCTTTCTTCCCGGGGACGGGCGGGCTTTTCAGGCGGGCCTCGATATGACGATACATCCGGCGCAGACCTTCTTCCAGCGACACGTGCGGCGTCCAGCCGTCGAGCAATTCGCGGGCAAGGGTGCCGTCCGCCGCCTGCCCCCACAACGTCGTGGGTACGGACGGATCGCAGGTCAGTTCGATGTTCTTGCCGGAAACCCTGACCACCAGTTCGGCGATCTCCGAGATCGTGGCCCGGCCTTCGGCGGCCAGGTTGAACGGACCGACCACCTGTTGCCGCGCCTGCGCGTCCACGCTGCGGAGCAGGGCCTCCACCACGTCGTCCACGAAAACATAGGATCGTGTCTCCCGGCCCGTCCCGCGTATGAGGAACGGCCGGCCCTCGGGCCAGCGGGCCGCGCGCTGGCAGAAAACCGGGATGACCGAGCCCGTGGCCGGGTCCGTGTCCTGGTTATACCCGTAGGCGCCCATGATCCGGGCGAGCGAAACGTGAAACCAGGGATGTTCCCGGGCCAACGCCGCGAGCGTAATTTCGCCGACGAGCTTGCCCCAGCCGTAGGTCAATGCCGGGTGGGCCGGAAGGGCCTCGGGTTCTCGCAGCGGGGCGGAGTCCGGCGTCTGCTGCCGGGATTCCGGATAGACGTGGGCGCTGCCGGCATAGACGAAAGAGGGCGCCCGCGCCTCGATGGCGGCCTGGAAACAGTTCTGGTCGATGGCGAGATTGTTCAGGAGCACGGAGCCGGGATGATCCAGGTACACCTGGATGCCGCCCACGCGCGCCGCCATGTGAAAAATGACTTCCATTCCCTGGACAGCCCGGTGCGCGGCCGCGGGTTCGCGCAGGTCGAGTTCGATAAACTCGACTCGGTCTTTGATCTCTTCGAGGTTTCGCCGCGAGCCGCGTTCAAGGTTGTCCACGGCCCGCACCCGCGCGCCCTCTTCCACGAGGCGCCGGGCCAGGTTGGAACCCAGGAATCCCGCGCCTCCGGTAACCAGCACCGGCTTGTTTCGCCAATCCGTTTTCATGCTGCCGATTCCTTCCCTTCCGCGAAGTGGAGCAGGGCCCGCACCCACAGATCCGTAATGCGCCGGGGATGGAGCTGTTCGCGGGCCGCCACGGCGGCCCCCTCCCGAAGCCTTTGGCGTAGGTCCGGATCGTTGAGAAGTCGTTCCAACTGCCGGTGGAATTCCTCGCCGGACTCCGGATCAAAGAGCAGGCCGCTGACGCCATCCTCCGCGTTCTCCGAAATGCCGTCCAGGCGGACGGCCAGGATGGCGCATCCGCAGGCCAGGCTGTGCAGCAGATTGGCCGTGACCTGGAAATGGTCGGAAAAGCCCCCCCGGCGCATGACGAGCGAGATATCGGCCGCGTTGAGCAGCGTGTTCAGAGACTTTACGTCCGGCAGCCAGCCCATGAAGCGCACGCGGTCCGAGAGGCCCATCCCGGCGGCCTGCCGCTCCAGGTGCTGGCGTAGCGGTCCGTCGCCGGCAATCCAGAGGCGCAGGCGCGGATACTTCGGGAAGACCGGCTTCAGATAGTCAAGGGCGTGTTCCAGGTTCTTATTGGGATGCAGGACGCCGTGGTGGACGATTACCAGGTCCTCGTCCGCCAGGCCCCATTCCCGCCGGGCGGCGGCGCGGTCCATCGGGTGGAAGAACGCGGTCTCGCAGGCCTCGGGCACCACGCGCACCCGGTCCGGCCCCACGCCCTGGGACACTAGGAAGCGCTTCATGGCCTCGGTCCGGGTGATGACGCCGCGCAGGTGTTTCCAGGTGAACCGGTCCAGCGCCAGGAAGAGCCGGCGGGCCAGCCGGGAAACCGGGTCATGGCCGAGATAGACATCCCAGAACACATCGGCCGCGCTGGTGACCACGGGCCGCCCGGAAACGAGCCGGACCAGCAACGGCAGGAAGGTGATGGATTCCTCGATGTAAATATACTCGACCCGATGCTGCCGCGCCCACCAGCCTATTTTCATCGAAAGGGGGAACCAGAGAAGCGTCTTGATCCACTTGTCGGTGTTGTGCCTGCGGCGCACGCCGAGGCGGAACTCGTGAAAATAGATGCCGGGTTCCCGCTGCAGCGGGTGCGGCGTTTCGGACCGGTAGGAGAAGTGGTGGACATCCACCGTGCGGGCCAGTTGCCGGAGCACGGCCGGGAAGATGTTGTTCATCGCCTCGTGGTCGGCCATGGGATAGCGGAACATCGTGACCACGGCCTTGCGCGGCGGGGCGGATGGCTCATTCACGGGCATGCACTGGTCCAGGTTTGGACGCCGTCGGGGCAGAAGCCGAACGTGGCGAACCGGCCGCCCATCTGCTCCAGCTTTTCTCGCACCAACTGCTTGAGATCAATGGGGGCGAAGAACATGAGGTAGCCTCCGCCCCCGGCGCCCAGGATCTTGCCGCCGAACGCCCCGAGGCGGCGCGCCTCGTCGTAGAGCGAGTCGATGAACTCGTCGGTGACGAGCGGATTCATTTTTTTCTTGGCCTGGTGCGCTTCGTGGAGGAGGTGCCCGAACTCGGTGATCTTGCCGCGCAACAGAAGGTTCTTGGCCTCGTAGGCGAGCTCCTTGAGCCGCTCCGTGCCGGCGCGGCTGGACCCGCCGGGGTCCCGGAAGGCGGCGACCTGCTTGTCGATGAGGTTGGCCGAGAGGCGCGTACGGCCGGTGAAACAGAGCATACAATGGCTTTCCAGGTCGTTCAGGATCTCGGGCCGCAGCCGCAGCGGGGTGACCTCGATGTTGTCCGGGTGGAACTCGACCAGGTTGAAGCCGCCGAAGCAGCAAGCGTACTGGTCCTGCCGGCCGCCGCTGATCTTCATCTTGACCCGCTCGACGTCGTAGGCTTTCTCCGCCAGCTCGTACGGGTCCATATGCCGGCCCGTCGTCAGGGCGTGGAGCCCCGCGAGCAGGGCGGTGATCATCGAGGAGGAACTGCCCAGCCCGCTGCCCGGCGGCGCCTCGGTCTGGAGCGAGATGTCCAGGCCCTGCCGGACGCTCATCTCTTCCACGCAGGCCTTGGCCAGGTCCAGCACGCCGTCGTAGGGCGTCTCGCCGGTGGCGGAGTATTCGACCTCGACGTTGAAGTCGAGCGAGCGGATGTGGACCTGGTCGTCATCGCGTGGGCGGATAGAGACGTAACTGTACTTGTTAATCGTGGCCACCAGAACGGCGCCGCCGATCTCCTTGTATACCGCCTCGATATCGCTTCCGCCGCCCGCGAAGCTCAAACGCAGCGGCGACTTGGCGCGCAGGAAGGGCTTCATTTCCGAGCCTCACCCTGGTGACGCCGGTACCAATCCACGGTCAACTCCAGGCCGCGGCGCAGATCGGTCTCGGCCCGCCAGCCCAGGCGTTCGCGCGCCCGGCTCACGTCCATGCACCGCGACGACTGCCCGTCCGGCTTGGTCCGGTCCCATTCCAGGCGGCCCGCAAATCCGGTGATCTCGCACAGGAGTTCCAGGACTTTCCGGACGGGGACGGCTTCGCCACCGCTCAAATTGATGACCTCGAAGCCCGTAGTTATTTCCGCCGCCAGGAGCAGCCCGGCCGCCGCGTCCCCGGCATACACGAAATCGCGGGAGGCCTTTCCGGTGCCCCAGACGACCACCTGTTCGGCCTTCCGATCCACGGCCTCGACGAACTTGCGCACGAGCGCGGGGATGACGTGAGCATCGTTGAGGTTGAAGTTGTCGTGCGGCCCGTAGATGTTGCCGGGGATGCAGATCACGCAGGGGAATCCGTACTGCCGGTGATAGGCCTCGCCCTGGATGGTCAGCATCCGCTTGGCCAGGGAGTAGGGGGCGCTCTCCGGCTGCGGGATGCCCGTCCACAGATCATCCTCGCGCAACGGCTGGGGGGCGGCGACGGGATAACCGCAACCGGCCCCGGCGGCCACGAATTGCTTCGCTCCGCTTTTCCACGCGTAGTGCAGGACCAGCGTGCCCATGGTCAGGTTGATGTAGAGGAACTCGGCCGGGCGCAGTTTGTTGGGCAGGATGCCGCCGACGAGACCCGCCAGGTGGATAACCACGTCGGCCGGATGTTCGTGGAACAGGCGCTCCACGTCGGCCTCGCGCGTCAGGTCGTATTCCGCGTGGCGCACGGCAAAAATCTCGCGGGGCTTCACGCCGGCCAGCTTCTCGACCACGTGCGACCCCAGGAAGCCCATGCCACCCGTCACCATCACACGCTTATCGCCCCAGAAAGACATGACCGTTAGACCCTCCGTCCGGCTTAGATGTTCGCGTAGGCGTTGCGCCGGATCACCTGGTACCCCTTGATCAGTTCCGCGATGCCCTGCTGGAGGGAAACGCGCGGCCGATAGCCGGTGCGCTCGATCTTCTCGTTGCTGACAATGTAGTTGCGCTTGTCCAAGTCCTCGCCGATCGGCGATTCCATGATCGTGAAGTCGGGCACCTGCTTCTTGATCTCCAGGCACAGCTCCATCTTGGACAGGTTCGCCTCGCTCAACCCGACGTTGTAGGCCTGGCCCTTCATCGTCTCGAAATGGTCCATCGCGTGCAGGAAGGCGCGGGCCACGTCGCGCACGTGGATGTAGTTGCGCTTGAAATGCGCCTCGAACAGCACGACGAAACGGTCGGTTACCGCACGGTAGGTGAAATCGTTCACCAGCAGGTCCAGCCGCATCCGCGGACTGATGCCGAACACCGTCGCCAGCCGCAGGGATACCGCGCGGCCAGACGCCAGCAGGGCTTCTTCCAGTTCCACCTTGAGTTTCCCGTATAACGAGAGGGGACGCAACGGGGTTTCCTCCGTGCAAAACTGGCCCTCCTGCCCGATGCCATACCCGCTGTTCGTCGTCGGGGAAAGGATCATCTGGCGTGGACTGGCGTGCTTGAGCAGCATGAGAATGGCGTCAAGGTTGATCGAACGCGCCTCAATGGGTTTCTGGGCGCAGAGTGGGGCGCCGACCAGGCAGGCGAGGGGAATGATCACGTCGGCCCCGGCCACCAGCTTCCGGATCAGCGCCTCGTCCCGCGCGTCGCCGCGGAGTATCGTCAGCTTCTCGTTGTGGCAGCAGTCGAGCAGCGAGGTCTGCCCGTAACAAAAGTTGTCCACGACGGTTACGGCGCAACCGCGCGCCAGCAATTCCGGGACAAGGATGGACCCGATGTAGCCCGCACCGCCGGTGACCAGTACCTGAAGGGAGGCTTTCGTCATGCCATTAAGCCTACCGTTGCTCTTGGGGGGTGTCAACTTCCAGCCAACGGCAGTCGGCAAGCCCGCCGAACGATGGGCCGTCACGCCATGGGGAAAACCGGGACCCGGGTGCCTGGTTTGCTCGGTTCATTACCGCTATCGAGTGCGCAGTACATGTCTCACATATTATAAAGTGTGAGACAGGTGTTTTTAGGTGCGGAGGGGCGCGGGGCCGGCGCTTCGTGCGGATTCCTATCCGCAGACTGGAAAAAAGGAAGCCGCCGACTTATTGTTTAAGCAGTTTTCGAACAACAGCGGCGTCCGCGGCGCTTACCCGGAGGCGATTCAATGAAAACGAAAGATAAGAAACTGGACCGGCCGGCCCGTCAACCCCGCTCCGCGCATCGTCAATTTTCGCGGAACATTACGGAGGGCGTGGAGCGCGCGGCCAGCCGGGCGATGTTGCACGCGGTGGGCTTCACCGACGCCGATTTCGGCAAGTCGCAGGTGGGCATCGCGTCGACCTGGAGCATGGTCACGCCGTGCAACATGCACATTGACCGCCTGGCGAAGGAGGCGGCCGCGGGCGTGGATGCCGCCGGCGGCAAGGCCGTTATCTTCGGCACCATCACGATCTCGGACGGTATCTCGATGGGCACGGAGGGCATGAAATACTCACTCGTCTCGCGCGAGGTGATCGCCGACTCCATCGAGACCGTGGTTGGCTGCGAACAGTTCGACGGCCTGGTCGCCATCGGCGGGTGCGACAAGAACATGCCCGGCTGCCTCATGGCCATGGCGCGCCTGAACCGGCCGGCCGTATTCGTTTACGGGGGCACGATCCTGCCCGGTCGTTACCGCGGCGGGAAGGTGGACATCGTGTCCGTCTTCGAGGCCGTGGGCGAACGAGCCCGCGGTCAACTCTCCGACGCGGAGCTGTCGAAGATCGAGAGCTGCGCCATCCCCGGCGCGGGCGCCTGCGGCGGCATGTACACGGCCAACACGATGGCCTGCGCCATCGAAGCCATGGGCATGAGCCTGCCCAACAGTTCCGCGCAGACCGCCGTCTCGACGGCGAAGGTCTGGGACTGCCGCCGCGCCGGCGAGGCGGTGCTGGAATTGATCCGGAGCGGCATCCGCCCGCGCGACATCATGACCCGGCAGGCGTTCGAGAACGCCATCGCCGTCGTCATGGCCCTTGGCGGCTCCACCAACGCCGTGCTTCACCTGCTGGCCATGGCCAACACGGCGGGCGTGAAGCTGGCGCTGGATGATTTCACACGCATCGGGCGGAAGGTTCCGGTCCTGGCGGACCTCAAGCCGAGCGGGAAGCACGTCATGGCCGACCTGGTCGAGATCGGTGGCCTGACGCCGCTGATGAAGATCCTGCTGGACGCCGGGCTTCTGCACGGCGCCTGTCTGACGGTGACCGGCCGCACCCTTCGCGAAAACCTGAAAAACGTGAAACCCTATCCGCCCGGCCAGTCGGTGATCCGGCCGCTCCGGAATCCCATAAAGAAAGAGGGGCACCTGGTGATCCTCTACGGCAACCTCGCGCCGGAAGGCGCCGTCGCCAAGATCTCCGGGCAGGAGGGCACGCAGTTCGACGGCCGCGCGCGGGTTTTCGAATCCGAAGAATCGGCGCTGGCCCGCATCCTGGACGGGACGGTGAAGAAAGGCGACGTGATCGTCATCCGCCACGAAGGCCCGCGCGGCGGGCCCGGGATGCGCGAGATGCTCGCGCCCACGTCCGCCGTAATGGGCCGGGGCATGGGCCGCGACGTGGCCTTGATCACCGACGGACGGTTCTCCGGCGGCAGCCACGGATTCGTTGTCGGGCACATCACGCCCGAAGCGGCGGTCGGCGGGCCCATCGCCGTGGTGAAGAACGGCGACCCGATCACGATCGACGCGGACAAGCGGCGGATCACCTTGGAACTCCCCGCGGCGGAACTGAAGCGCCGACTGGCGCGGTGGAAACCGCCAAAACCACGCTACACGCGCGGCGTACTGGCCAAGTATGCGCGGACCGTGACCTCGGCCTCCGTCGGGGCACTGACGGATTTGCCGTAGCCGCGAGCGTGAGCAAGCGGCCCCTCGCTTACACTCGGGGCTACGGATATTGGCCCGCGCTTGACTTCGGAAAGCAGGAGATTATAGTCGCCGCTCATTGACGCCATTGCCAACGTAGCTCAGCTGGCAGAGCAGGTCATTCGTAATGATCAGGTCGTCGGTTCGATTCCGACCGTTGGCTCCAGCCTTCGCTCCACGCCCCTCGTAGACTCGGGGCTGGAGCTTCGGCTGGCAGGCCAGTTTTTGGGTAGGAAGGCCGGTTGTTCATGAAAGGGGAGCATCATCTGGCGATTTCCGTGGTCGCCGCGGCCGCGATTTACGCGACCACACGGTCCGTGCCCATGATCGCGACCTTTCTGGCCGCCGGCGTGCTCCTGGACCTGGATCATTGGATGGATTACTGGGCGGAATACGGGCCGCGATTCGACATACGGCACTTCCTTAATGCCATAGCCACCAAGGCGTTCCGCCGCGCGTTCGTGCTCCTTCACGCCTGGGAGGGAGTTATCCTATCCGCTTTCCTGACCTGGTGGACCGGATGGACCCCTTGGCTGGCGGGCCTGACGCTGGGGTGGGGGATTCACCTGTTGCTGGACCAGGGTTTCAATTCGCCCAGCCCGTGGGCCTACTCCCTGCTCTGGCGCTTGTGGGGACGCTTTGACTACAAGCGCGCCTTCCCAAAACCATACGAACCGGAGGACCCGGGAACATGAAGTGGTTTTTCCTGGCGCTGGGCTCCATGACCTGTTTTTCGGGCATGCTGCTCGTGTTCAAGCACCTGACGCGGCAGGGCGTGGCGGCTTCCATCATCCTGGTCTTCACCCTGGGTCTGGCCCTTATGTTCAACCTGCTACATATCGGCCTGCGCGGGGATTCGATGCGTATCGGGGCGCGGACGTTGGCCTGGCTGGCCCTGGCCGCCGGGTTGAGCTACGGGGGCAACCTGCTGTTCATCCGCTCCATCGGGGTGGCTCCGAATCCGGGGTATCCCACGGCCGTCGAGGGCGCGAAGGCCCTGGTGGTGATGATGGCCTCGATCTGGATCTTCGGATCCCATCTGACTATTCCGGGGGCGATCGGTGCGGGTTTGTGCGTGGCGGGATTGGTGCTCCTGGCGCTGTAGTTCGTTTGCATTGGACGCCGGACGCCCGTCTTCCGTATAGTGCCTCCCGATTGATTCGGCATCGGGAGAAATCATGACCCATCGCGAAATGACGCCGGGTGAGGCGTCCGCTTATCTGCACGTGTCCAGGGAGGACCTGGACCTGCTGGTGCGACGCGAGGAGATCCCTTTCGAGCGCAAAGGGGACCGCGTGGTGTTTCGGCGCTCGGACATTGATGCGTGGGCCTCCCAACGACTGCTGGGTTCCAGCCGGGAAACCCTGCAACGTTTTCACCGCAAGAGTTCGGCCAAGGCGCACGACCTGTCCAAACAGCATGCGATCATCGCCGAGTTGACCCGGGCCGACTTCATCGAGCCGGCGCTCGCCTGCCGGACCCGCTCTTCCGTGCTTCGTGAAATGGTCAAACTCGCCGAGCGCACCGGCCTGTTGTACGACCCGGCGGACCTCCTGAAAAGTATTGATGCCCGTGAGCGCCTGTGCTCTACGGCACTGCAGGGGGGCATCGCCCTCTTGCATCCCCGCAGCCCCAGCGCCTATTTCTCCGAGGATTCGTTCGTCCTGCTGGGCCGGACGATTCAAAGCATTCCTTTCGGGGCGCCGGACGGGTCCACCTCGGACCTGTTCTTTCTCGTCTGTTGCCAGGACGAAAGCCTTCACCTGCACGTGCTCGCGCGCCTGTGCATGATGGGGCGGGATACGGACTTGATCATGGCCCTGCGCGAAGCGGACGGCGCGCGGTCCATGTATGAAATCCTGGTGCGCTCGGAAGCAGAGATCGTCCGGGGCTTGTGAGCGGGGCGCCCGCGCGGCGTTCGCCATGTTCCATCCTTCCGCGCGTGACACACGCGCGGCTACAACGAACGATTTTGGGGCACTGTAGCTGCGCCTGTGCCAGGCGCAGAAGAAATGCGGCAAACAGATTCAGGTTTTCGGCCAGTCCGCGGGACGCGCCAGGTCCCATTTCCGCAAGACGGGCAGGGCGTCCCGATTGGTCAGGTCAAACCAGATCGGGGTGAGGGACACGTAGCCCTGGTTCAACGCGTCGAGATCGCTTCCCTCGGTCTCCCCGGACTGCTCCAGAGCGCCGTCCATCCAATAATAAACATTGCCGCGCGGATCGGTGCGCCGGTCGAAGGTCTCGACGAAGCGGGATTCGCCCATGCGTGTGATCGCAAAGCCGCGAATTTGTTCGAGGGGGAGATTGGGGACGTTGACGTTCAGCAACGTGCGGGGCGGCAGGCCGTCCCGGTGGACCATGCTCGCCAGGTGCCGGGCCACGCGCGCGGCGGTCTCCCATAGCGGATCCTTGAACGTACCGATCGAGATGGCCATGCTGGGGATGCCGAGGATCGTTCCCTCCGTGGCCGCGGAAACCGTGCCGGAATAGATCACGCTGATCCCGGCGTTGGGCCCCAGGTTGATGCCGCTGATCACCAGGTCGGGGCGTCGGTCCAGCAAGGCGCAGGCGGCGAGTTTGACGCAATCGGCCGGGGTGCCGCCTACGGCGTGCCCGAAAAATTCCCCGTTCCGGAATATTTTCTTCGTCTTGATCGGGTCGGAAAGCGTGATGGCATGTCCCACGGCGCTCTGTTCGCCGCTCGGGGCGACCACGCTCACGTCGCCCAGGCTGCGCACCGCCTCGTAGAGGGCGGCGAGGCCCGGCGCATAGATGCCATCGTCGTTACTCAACAGGATACGCATGGCGGCTATGATGCCCGACGCCGACGCCAAGACAAGCCGCAAATGCAGAGCGGCTCATCAGGGCAGGCGGATCATTTCCCGGAAATCCAGGCCTGGGAGCGTGTGCGTGTCGGTGCCGACGATGGTCCCGCGGTGGTCAATCCAGTAGTAGTTCGAGCCGCTTTCGATCTTCAACTCGCGCCCCGTCACGGGGTCGATCACGTCCTCGACGCCCAGGGTGACGTTGGACCGCCGCCGGCTGATCTCGTCCTGGCTCCGCTGCCGGTTTTCGTAGGTGCTCTGGATGATGCCGGAGATTTCCTCGTGCGTGCGGCTGACGATCTTGCTGGTGTTCGCCGCGATGCCCTGCTGCATGGCCAGCCACTGGGGATTCAGCTCAAACGTCTTGACCATGTGGGCCAGGACCTCCTCCGCGAGCGCCTTCTTAGTGGGCGGAGCGATGCACCCGAACAGATATTCCGCGTTCCAGAGGCCGCTGGGCATGCCGGGCGGCTGGATGCGACGCGTCGCCGCGAAGTAATAGCCTTCCAGGTCGCGACCATTCTGGCGGAACGTGAAGAAGACCTCGCCCGCGGTGAAGAAAATGGACATGCCCAACTGGCCATACTGGGCATTGATCTGGTTGAACGTCTCCACCGCGTCGGGCCGGTCGCGGGATTCGGTGAAGCGAAGGTCGCTCCCGCCGCGGGTGATCTTGCTGGCCACGTATTCCTGGGCGAAGGCCGTCCCTGGCACGTAGCGGCGCACCAGAAAATTCACCCCGTAACCCGGCGAGTACCAGGATCCCTCGCGGAAGCCCGTCATCATGAGCATCTGGTTGGGCTCCGTGAAGGTGGGCAGTTCCCAGTCGCCCCCGGTGAGGCGAATGTCTCCATCGGGCGACGTCAGCACAAACCCTATGCGCGTATCCACGGAAGCGGCGCGGTATAACCCGCCCTCGATGTTCCACCCCTGCGGGATCTCCAGGCTGAACGCCTGCTCGCGCGGATCGGCCCAGCGGACATACTTCACGCCCGGTTTCCGGTCCTCCGTCTCCTGGACCGGAGCGCCGGTGGCCCGGAAACTGGCCAGTATTTGCGCGAAAGTATCCTCGGATTCCCGGAAGCGCTCGGAAGGGGCGGCGCTCGTGTAAAGGCATCCCGCTGTCCCGCGCGGACTGACAACCCAAACGAACGCGGCCACCGCTGACTGCCCGGCGGCCTGGCCCGTGGCGCGAACGGCCGAGGACCCCATCGGTTGCGGGACATCCCACCGGGTCGCGGGCATCACTCGCCCCGCCAGATGGGTGAGGACGGCGCCCGCCGCCTGCGAGGGCATCGCTCCGGGGATGAAGACGGGCCAGATGAGTACTTGTTCCTCGCCGGGGCCGGCGATCGTCACGCGGCCCGAGCGCGCGTCCGGCGTCACGCTCCATTCGCGGGGCACCTGGACCGAGAAGCCTTGCGGGTCCTTATGCTCCGTCCAGCCCCGGGGCTTGGCCGGCACTCCCGAGACCTCGTCGGCCCGCCCGCAGCCGGCACATGAAAAAAGAGCCGCCACGGCAAACACCGTGGCGGCTTGAAAGGAATGAATCCGGCGATTCATGCCAGCCTTACTCCGGCCGACAATCAATCGCACTGCTTGGCTTCAAACTTATCCTTGATGTGCGCGTTGAAGAACTTGCCCTTGGACTTTGCCTTCATCAGCTTCTTGTATGTCGCTTCCGGCACGCCCATATACTTGTAGGCCTCGCCGTTGTCGAACTTGATCTTCAAGACCTGCTTCTCGGCATCGTAGCCAATCTCGTCAATCGTTGAAGATTCGACGGCCGTCATTTCCATTTTCTTGGCGGGTGCTTTTTCCGCCTTCTCGGCCTTCTCCATCTTCTCGGCCTTGGCCTCGGGGGCTTTTTCGGCCTTCTTGCCGCACTCCGCCGTCTTGCAGCCCACCATCAGAGCGAGCGAAAGAACCATCAGGCATACCAGTATCTTCATCTTCTTTCCTCCGTTTTTTCCCTTCAATCCGGCGAAAATCCTAGCGGCCGGCACACGTCTCGTCAAGGCCCGTTTCGACGTCCCGTTCTTCAGAAGGCCAGGCCGGCGCCGAGCTGGATGTAGTCCGCCCCGTCACCGAAGTCTGCTTCGGTCCACACAAACCGGCGGTACTTGGCGAACAGGTTGAAATAGCCCATCCGGATGCCGGCCATACCTTCAACGACGTAGGCCATCTCGATATTCTCGAAACCGTCCACGCTGAATCCGTAGAATCCGCCGCCGCCGCCGATGTACGGATTGATGTCGCCCTCGCGAATCAGGACGATGCAGAGATCGCCCCCGCCTCCGTAGTAATATACGCTCGGTGATTCCAGCGTGGTCAGGAATTCCCCGTACAGCCGGAGGAAATCCAGGTGGAACGCCAGCCCGCCGCCCACGGTGTCGTCGGGGGTGGGAGTGCCACCGATCCCGATTGAATACGCGCCGTAGGGCGCGACAAACATGGTGGGATTGTGGGGCGAGGATTCCTCGGCCAGTTCCCGCTCCGCGGGGGCGGACATCTTATATTTACCGTAGCGCACCGCTTCGACATTTTCGACGGGATATACGATCTCGGATCCGTCCGACAGCCGCATGCGGTAGCTGACGCCCGGCTTCTCTTCCAACATCTTGCCCTTGATTACGGAACCGTTCTTCAGCTCGATCTCGTCAGCTCGAACCGACGGGCTTACAACGAACAACAGGGCGGCACTGATACAGACCAGCCATACGAATGATTTCACAGCAGACCTCCATTCATTTGTCTTCCGACCAAGCTGGCTGACCCCGCATGGCCAGCGCACTCTATAGGATAATTAAATTGTCTATGGAATGGCAAGCGCGCGTTACGCGCGTCATGGCGCAAGACATATCTCTTTACTGATTAATGGCTTATATCATCGGTGATATCGCGGACGTTTGGTCCATATTACCAAGCTGGTCCCGCCCAGGATCAGAACGATGACCAGGCCCCATTTCCAGGCCCGCCGGGGTGAGGCCGGGGGTTCCTTTTCTGCGACCGGCGCGGGGATCTCTTCAGGGGCTTCCAAAACCGCGGGGGGCGGGCGGGCGGCCAGCTGGTTCAGGCCGAGTGTTAATAATTCGCGGGCCTTGGCATCGCGCGTTTCACGATTCAGGCTTCCCATGACGACGGCCACGACCCGATGTCCGTTCCGTACGGCCGTGGCGGCCACGGAGTAGCCCCCGGCCTTGATATAGCCGGTCTTCAACCCGTCGCATCCTTCAAAAGCGCCGAGCAGCCGATTATGGTTTTCCATGATGAACGGCTTTGGGCTTTCGGCCCGGAACGGTCGCTTGGTGACCGAGGTGTAGGCCAGAACGTCCGGCCGTTTGAGAAGGGCCAGACACAAGCGGGCCATGTCCCTGGGCGTGGAGACATCCGGCTCCTGGCCCCGGGCCGGTGGAAGCCCGTGCACGGAGTGGAACAGGGTTTTCCGCATTCCCAGCTCGGCGGCGCGACGGTTCATCCGTTCCACGAATCCGTCCTTGGTGCCGGCCACCTTGAGCGCCAGGGCCACGGCCGCATCGTTGGCGGATTGGATCATCATGGCGTACAGTAATTCCTCGATGGAAAAAACTTCCCCTTCCTTCAGGAAGACCTGCGAGCCGCCCATGCCGGCGGCCTCGGCCGTCACGACGACCGGGTCCTGCAAGTTCAGGGTGCCGCGGTCAACGCCTTCAAGAATGAGCAGGAGGTTCATCAGCTTGACCATGCTGGCGGGATAGCCGGGGGCATCGGCCTTGTCCTCGAACAACACCTCACCGTCCGCGCCGACCACGATGGCGCCCTGGTAGGGATCGGTGGACAACAGGGGAATGTCGGCGCGCTGGGCTATTGCCGGCTGGGCGGCGAGAAATGTTCCGATCAGACAAAGCCATACGCCAGCGCGGGAAATGGTGATCATACGCGGGATTCTTTCCTTGGCGAGTGGGCCGGAGGGGTGACTCGCCGCGACAGGGCGATGATCTCCGCCAGGATGGATACCGCAATTTCGTCGGGGGTGACCGAGCCGATGCGCAGGCCGATGGGCCCATGCAGGCGGGCCAGGTCGTCCGGGGAAAAGCCCTGTTCGGCAAGGGCCTTCCGTCTTTGCTCCTGGGTCTTGCGTCCACCGAGAAGCCCGACGTAGCGGCAGCCGGCGCGCAGGGCCGCCGCCAGGCCCGGCAGATCGAGCTTGGGATCGTGACTCAATACGGCCGCGAACCAGTGGCGATCCACGCCGGCCTCGGCGAAGCCTTCCTCCGGCCAGCGCAGGACAATTCGGCGGGCGCCGGGAAACAGTTGCGCGCTGGCGAAATCGCGGCGGGGATCAATCACCGTCACCTCCATGCCTGTCGCCGATGCCAGCTTGCACAACGAGGCCGCCACCGGCGACGCGCCTACAATGGCCAGACGCCCGGGAGGGGAAAGGACTTCGGCGAGACACAGCGCCTCCCCCCATGGCAGTAAAGTTGCCGCACCGCGTTCCGGCAGTGTGCACGCAGTTTCGACGGCCTGGTCGTCGAGACTACGCGAACCCAGTGAACCCCGGCATTCGCCGCCGGCGCCGATGAAGAGCTGTTGGCCCGCCCCCGGCGAATCGATCCGCGTGAAAAGGAATGTGCGTCTCCGAAACGACTCGGCGCAGAGGACCTGCCAAGCGGCCTGCGAGGGATCATGGCGGGTCAACAGCACATCAATCCGGCCACCGCACGAAAGGCCCACGGTCAGCGAGGCTTCATCCGCCACGTCGTAGTGGACCACGCGCGCCGGCCCGCCGCCCAGGACCTGACGCACATGTTCCCGCACGTCGCCTTCCACACAGCCCAGGGAAATGTAGCCGGCCATCGCGCCACGGTCATTCACCGCCAGGCGCGAGCCCGGCGGCCGGGGCGAGGATCCCTCAACCTTGAACAGCAGGGCGATGCACGTCCGCCGCCCTTCGGCATCCCATTGCTTCACTGGCCCGATGATTTCCTGGAGGCTCATGCGGTCTCCTCAAATCTTCCGACCCGGGATTCCATAGCATAAAGGCCGGGGTCCGGAAAGCCGGTCTTTCAGCAAGGAATGGCCCGGGGCCGCGTAAAGGTTGCGGAGTCCGCGTTCAATCCGGTAGGCTGCACGACCTCCAGAGTAAGATGAAAACGAATGGTCCAGCAATGACCCCGGGCGGATACCGGGAAACGCTGAAGGTGGCGTGGCCCCTGATCATCAGCATGGGCTCGTTCACGATGATGCAATTCTGCGACCGTCTGTTCCTGGCGTGGCACAGCGTGGTGTCGATCCAGGCGGCGCTGCCCGCGGGCATTTTATCGTTCACGATGATCAGCGGATTCATGGCCCTCGCCGGCTATGCCAACACGTTCGTGGCGCAGTATCACGGGGCCGGCGACACGGGTGGATGCAGCCGCGCCACGGCCCAGGGGATCATCCTGACTGCGGTCTCCTGGCCATTGATGCTGGGGCTGATTCCGCTGGGCCTGTGGCTGCTGCGGGTCAGCGGCCACGCCCCGGCCGTGCTGGAGGAAGAACGCGCCTATTTCACGATCCTGATGCTCGGCAGCGTGACCGCGCCGCTGACCGCCGCCCTCGGCAGTTTTTTCAGCGGGCGCGGCGATACGTTCACGACGATGGTCACCAACGTGGCCGGCAATATCGTCAACATCGCGCTGGATTATGCCCTGATCTTTGGGCATTGGGGCTTTCCCGCCCTGGGGATTCGCGGCGCGGCGTGGGCCACGGTGGCGGCGGGTTTCATCAGTCCCGTTCTGCTGTTCGCGCTCTACTTCTCCCGGTCTTTCAACACGGCGTTCCGGACGCGCCGGGAATTCCGGTACGATCCGGCATTGATGCGCCGCATGATCCGTTTTGGCCTGCCGGCCGCGGCCCACCTGGTCCTCGACGTGGGGGCGTTCACGCTGTTCGTTTTGCTGACCGGGCGCCTGGGCGAGGTCGCCCTGGCGGCCAGCAACATCGCGTTGAGCATCAACAATATCGCGTTCATGCCGTTGATCGGCATCAGCATCGCCGCCTCCATCCTCGTGGGCCAGTACCAGGGTCGCCGGGAGAGCGCGATCGCGGAAAAGGCCGGCTGGACGTCCCTGAAGATCGGCTGGCTATACATGGGCGTGATCGCCCTCACGTTTGCGTTCTTCCCCGCCGCGTACTTCCGCCTGTTCGCCGGGCGCGGCGAGGCGGGACTGCCGTTGGAGGTCCTCCTGCCCGTGGGCCGGTGGCTCCTGTTGATGATGGCGCTCTGGGGCATGCTCGACGCGATTAATCTGATCATCTCCGGCGCGCTGAAGGGCGCGGGCGACACGCGGTTCGTGATGGTCTACACCGTGGTCATGGCGTGGGGCTTCTGGATCACCGGTGAAATCGTGATCGTCTTCCTGCTGGACGGGGGGATCGTGCTGGCGTGGGCCTGGATGGCCGTCTTCGTTTCCCTCGTGGCCATCGGGTTCCTCTGGCGCTTCCGCTCCGGCCGCTGGAAAACGATCGAGCTACTCGAACGGCAGACGCCGCTGCAACCGACCCGCCCCGGCGCCGAGGCGCTGATCGCAGGGGATTGACCCGCTTTACGGCTGTCTCACATATTATAAAGTGTGAGACAGTGCTTCTTTTCCGCGGCTACGGAGGGATCATTTTCCTCAAGAAACACTTTACGCCTATTCAGCCGGTGCAATCCGACGTCCAAGTACTGATCGCTGGCCATTGATCTGCTTCACGCCTGTCTCACACTTTATAATATGTGAGACACCGTCTTTTCGGGATTGGAAGAATCCTTTCCGACGGGGCGGTGTGGCCAGGAGGCTTATCCCTGCGCCGGACGACGAATCGCGCGCAAGCACAGTTCCTTGGCCCTCCAGACCATCGTCATCGTCAGCGTGAACGGCAGCAGCATCAGGGCCATCATCCAGCGGGGCATCAGATAGGGGACAAGGACCAGCGAAGCCATCCGGCTGTTCTCCAAGGGGGCGGTCGCCAGCTGCGAGCGGCCCCAGGCGAGCAAGCCGGGGACCAGGAGGAACAGGACAGCCAGCCACCCGCAGAGGCGCGCCTCGACGCTGAACGTCCTGTCGCCGAAGGCCAGCCCGACCTCCGCGGCCACCTGGTTGACGACCAGGAAGCCCCACATGGTGACCACCATCATCGCCAGCATGTTCGCGCTGTAATAGGGGACCTGCGGCATGGCCCGCCACCAGAGGACAAAGGGGGAGAGGTACACGAGCACGAGCAGTATGAGAAGGGCCTGCTGAATCCGCCGCGGCCATCGCCGGGTCAGGGGCGGCACGCGATGGAGGTAAAGGACACCGCAGAACACGAGCAGCAAGCCCACCACGAAGGCCGGCAGACGCAGGTGAGGGAGCAACCGGAAATCGAGGGCGCCGGAAAACAGCAGCAGCGACAACGGAATGCCCCAGAACACGCAGGATAAACCCCGGGCAAGCCGGAGCAACACGTCGGGCGCAGGGACCGAGGCTTCCGATGCGCTGGTCATGGGCTGGATTATGCGGTGCACCGGCCGCTTCGGCAAGCGCGGCAGCCGTTCGGGTCAGACCGCCGGCCCCTTGACCCCGCCGAGCTCCTCGACCACCTCAAAGGTGATGGGGGTGGCGTTCGAGATGTTTTCTGAAACCGGGCAGCGCTTTTCCACCTCGTGAAGGAACGCCTGCTTCTGTTCCGGGGAAAGGTCGGCATCCAGCCGCGCCTTGACCTTGAAACCCAAGAAGCCCGCGCGATTCGCCGTCGGCCGGCCGAGCAAGCCGTCCACGTCCAAATCGCCTTCCACGACAAAATCCATCCATCGAATAACCAATTTCTGCTGGCGCGCAACGATCCGGCCGATGGCGCCCATGCAGCCGGCCAGCGACGCAAGAAAGTACTCCAGCGGGGTGGGCCCGGCATCATGACCTCCGCCCGTGGCGGGCTGGTCAATGATGATCCGATGGTTGCGGGCTTCCACATCCATCCGCATGCCCTCGGTCTGGTGCGCGGCCACCACCACTTTCTTCACGTTTGCCATGGCTATCTCCTTTTGCCCGCAAAGCCATAAACTACGGGCCGGTTTTTGTCAAACGGACGGTGCGCGGGTCGTTCAATGCGACGACAGGCCCAGGCGGAAGAACCGCGAGGTGGCGTCCAGGCCCGAGGAATACCGGTTGGTCCCGACGGGAAAGTTGGTCGGGCCGGCGAAGACCTGCGCCGCCGTCCAGCTCACCCCGTTGGATAAGCCCCGGGCATCGGCCCGGTACACCGTGCTGGTTTTGCCGTAGGCGACCGGCCAACTCAAGGCCAACCCCGTACTGGATTGCTCCGCGGAAAAAATGCGGAAAACCGAACCCGTATCGCCCGGATCCGTGCAGGCAAGCCATTCGTCGTGATTCGAGGCACCGTCTTCGTCTTCGTCGCCCGCGGCACCGGCGCTTAGGTCGCCAAACCGGAATTCCTCCCAATCGTCCGGCATGCCGTCGCCGTCCGAGTCAGGATCAGCAGAATTGTTGACGCCGTCGCCGTCCGAGTCGCCCGGCGCCAGCTGAAAGAATTCGCTGGAGCCCCACAGGTTGCCGTCCCCGTTGCCCGCCGGGACCTGCCAGCTCGACTGCAGACTGCCTCCGTTGGTCGTGGAGTAGGGGGCCACGGCCAGGTAAACGGCCTGGGTGAAGCCCGAGCCCAGGATGGCGGCCAAGTCAATCACGCCCTCGATTCGGCCCCCGTTCTCGAAATACGCCGCCGAGCGCGCCTGACTCGTGTCGGCGATCTGCGAGCCGGAGGCGTTGAACCAGCCCGCGAAGGTGCTGTCGTTTTCATCGGCGAGGTAAGCGCTCCAGGCGGGCACCTGCCCCGACTTGGACCAAGGCGCGGGAGCGGACACGGCCGGGCTTGGATTGGTGACGATAAAGATGAAATGATCCTGGCCCTCGCCCGCGTCCCACGTCGCCACGTACAGGTAGCGGCCGTCGAACTTGTAGTACAGGCTCATACCGCTGTTCTCGGCGGCGAGGACCACATCGTAGTCCAGGACGCCGTTCATCTGGGCGTTTCGCAGATCGGTGGGCAACTGGGCTGTCGCGTTGGACACGGCGGGATCCGTCTCCCCTCCGTCCACGACGCCGTCGCCGTCGAGGTCCTCCAGTCCGTCGAGAAGCCCGTCGCCGTCCGAGTCGGCGTCCACCGGATTGATGTCCCCGAGGGCGCACTCCGTGCTGTCCGGCAGGCCGTCGCCATCGTAGTCGGAAGTCACGGCCGGGAACCGGAGCAGGGCCAGCACGGGGTAGTGGTCGGAAGGATACATATTCGTGGTGGAGCCGCTGGAAAGGTTGGTGGCCGTGGTCGAGTCGGTGACCACCACAGCCTGCGTGGCGACAAACCCGCCGCGGTGCAGGATCCAGTCGATTCGCAGGGAAGAGGACGGGGTGCCTCCGGCATAACCATGGAGCGTGCCGGAACTGGTCCACGTGCCGTGCACCTGGTACCACGCGTCCGTGAAGTCGCCCGTGATCCCACCGTTGGTGTACGCGCCGGTGAATAGTTTCCAGTCGTTGTCCGTCTGGTTCGAATTGAAATCGCCCACGACGATGGCCAGCGGCGAGAGCGGCATCCGGGCCGTGCGGGAAAGCGCATCGTCGGTGATCAACCGGGCGCTGGCCACCTGGGGATCGTTGTTGAAATCGAAATGCGTGGTGTAGAACAGGAACTCCTGCCCGGTCGCCCGCCAGCGGAACTTCCCCCAGAGGGCCAGGCGCGGGAAGTTCAGTCCCATGTTCGTGAAATACAGGTAGGGCTGGAAATTCGTGCCCGCCGGATTGTTCCAGTATCCGCCGCCGGGGCTGGGCCCGAGGGAAAACACGCCGCGGTCGAGCAGGTCCACCTTGTTCGTGTTGTAGGCGAAGGCCGCGTTCTCGTTGCCGCCCCCGCCGCTGGGTCTCTGCCGTTCGATCTCGTAGTGGGCGGGCAGGTTGGTCGCCAGGTAGTCCAGTTGCCCGTCCTCGCCCTCCTGGAATCCGATCACGTCGGGCGCGCGGTTGGTGATGACCCGGCAGACGAACTGCCGCCGCTGGGGCAGGGTGTTCGTGCTGTCCCACTGCTTCCACGAATTCTGGTCCTCCGCGGCCGAGGCATACCGGAGGTTGAAGGTCATTACCCGAAGTTCATCGCCAGGCGATGGCAGGCTCATGGCGGCCAGCATAAGGCCGCAACAGGAGATTTGTCGAATCCGCATGAAACCACTTCATACCCCCGCAGGGGTAATCCGTTCAACACGGGATTCTGGACGCGCGGCCCGGGGTTCGGTAACGTGGGCCCGCCGATCATGGGACGCTATCTCGCCAGGCGACTGCTGCAGATGATCCCCACGGTGCTGGGGGTCTTGCTCATCACGTTCCTCCTGTTCAACGTGGTCGGGGGCAGCCCGGCCTCGATGGTCCTGGGGGAGCACATCTCGCCCTTGGCGCTGGAGGATTTCGACGAACAGCGCGGCTTCAACAAGCCCCTGATCCTCGGCCGTTGGGCCGCAACCCGGGCGTGGGCCGATGCCGCCCCGGAGCCCCGCCGCTGGAATCCTGGAGAACATAGCCTGCCCCTCAAGTTTGCGCTACGGCCCCAGACCAAGTACCGCCTGATCCTCGAGGCCCGGGCGGTTTCCGGTCCGGGTTTTCCAAACATTGGAAAAACCACCCTCCGTTTTTTCCAAACATTGGAAAAAATCAGGCCGAATTTTCCAATGATTGGAAAAAATCAGGCCGAATTTTCCAATGATTGGAAAATAATAGCGCTGGATTTCCAGACATTGGAAAAATCCGCCGCGAACGACCTGTGCCTGGCGGTTGAGGGTGGCCCGCTGGAGGTTCGGTCCATCCAATTGCGGCGGCGGATGGATAGCGTGCTGGATACGCAGTTCTTTTTCTTCCTGCGCCAGGTGGCGCGGCTGGACTTCGGTACGTCGAGCA
>JAHJJH010000277.1 GCA_018823105.1 Verrucomicrobiota bacterium
CGCGTCCTGGCCAACAAGTCAAAGACCAACCCATGATAAACCTTTGAACCGCGGAGGACGCAGAGAGCGCAGAGGAAGAAAAGACAGGGGACCACGAAACACACTAAAGACTCGGAGAAAGATGAAAAAGGCTGTTACTTTCAGTGTATTTGGTGTTTCTCATGGTTCCCTTCCTCCTCCGCGCCCTCTGCGATCTCTGCGGTGAATTGTTTGGAAAAAAGGGAATGAGATGACCCGAACCGACATCAATCTCGAAAAGCGGCGGCAGGTCATGTCCCGCTCCATCAAGCTCGGGCACTGCGTGTGCAATCCGAAGCTGCCCTGCCCCTGCCCGCTCTTCAAGGAAAAGGACACCTGCATGTGCGCCGGGGAACATGTCCCGGAAGAGTTCGCGCCCGCCGCGGTCCGCTTGACGGAATATGTCCGCAGCGCCGGCTGCTCGGGCAAGATCAGCCAGAAAGACTTGCAGGCCGTGCTCTCGCGCCTGCCGCCGGTCGAGGATCCGCGCGTGCTGGTGGGTCTCTCCACGGGCGACGACGCGGGCGTGTTCGAGCTGACGCCGGATTTGCTGCTGGTGCAGACCGTGGACGTGTTTACGCCCGTTGTGGACGACCCTTTCACGTTCGGACGCATCGCGGCCTGCAATTCCTTGAGCGACGTGTACGCCATGGGCGGACGCCCGCTGACGGCCCTGTCCATCGTCGGATTCCCGATCCACATCCTGCCCGGCGCAGTGCTCTCGGAAATCCTGCGCGGCGGCATGAGCGTTCTGCAGGAGGCCGGCGCAGTCCTGGTCGGCGGGCACAGCCTCGACGACGAGGAAATCAAGGCCGGCTTCGCGGTGACCGGCCTCGTGGCCCGGGACCGGCTGGCCGCCAATAGCGGGGCGCGGCCCGGCGACGCGCTGATCCTTACCAAGCCGCTGGGCACGGGCATCCTCACCCTCGCGACCCAGCTCGGCCGGGCCTCGGAGTCCGCCCGCGCCGCGGCCACCGAGAGCATGACCACCCTCAACAAATCCGCGGCCGAGATCATGGCCCGCCACGGGGCGCGCGCCTGCACGGACGTCACGGGCTTCGGCCTGCTCGGCCACCTCGCCCGAATGGTCCGCGAAAGCGGAGTGACCGCGGAGATTCAGGCCGGCGCCCTGCCCCTGCTGCCGGAAGTCCTCGACCATGCCGCCGCCGGCGTCTTCTCCGGGGCCAACGAACGCAACGCGGAATACAGCGCCGCGATCACGGAAATCGCCCCGGGGGTTCCGGAGGCCCGGCGGGCGTTGTTGTACGACGCGCAGACCTCGGGCGGGCTGCTCATCGCCCTGCCGGCCGACCGGGCAGACGCCGCGCTGGAGGAAATGCGCAAGGCCGGACTGCGACAGGCCGCGATCATCGGCCGCGTGACCGAAGTATCGTCGGGCCGGATCCGCGTGGTGATGTCCGGCACGAAGGCCTCGCCCTGACCCGGCTCCCTACGGCTCGACGCCGGCGCGATAGAAGTACGGGCCCCATCCGGACGCGGTGGTGTCGGTGACCGTATTCATCACGGGGGTGGCCGGGATGTTGGACTGCACGACGAAATCGAAGGCGGATGCCAGGTTCGTGGAGCGCTCCAGCCTGTAGTATTTCCCGCCCACGCTTTGCCAGGACACGACGAAGCCCTCGGCGATCTCCTGCGTCGCGGGCAGGAGCATCCCCAGGAACGAAGCCCCCTCGGTCGGATCGGTCCCGGCCGTGAGTTCGTCGCCGTCCCCCACCCGGTCCCCATCCGTGTCGGAAACCAGCGGATCCGTGCCCGTGTCCTCTGATCCGACATACGCGCCAGTGCCGGATTCGTAGGCGGTCTCGATGCCGTCCCCGTCGTGATCCATACCGGGATAGGTGTATTCGTACGCGCCCACATCCACGACCTTCAGGATAACGCGGTGGTTTCCGTCCGGGTCGCGCGCACCGGCCATCCAGGCCTGGTTGGTGCCCGTGTTGATGCACGGGGAGTTGCTCAAGAGCCGGACGTCGCCGTTCGCGTAATCCACCATGCGCGGCGCGGTGATGAAATTGTCCGTCCCGTCCGGCAACGGGCTCGAGCAGCAGTTGGTGAGCCAGCCGAAGTAGGCGTTCACGGAGGCGAAGGCGGTGTTGTAATACACGATGCAGTTGCGCGGCGTGCCCCAGAACGTGCCGCCGCCGAAGGAGGTCGCCTCGTTGCCCACGATGGTGCAGTTGTAGCTTTCCGCCGAGGCCACGCCGCCGCCCATATCCGCGGTGTTGTCCATCACGACACAAGTATAGAGCGTTCCGCCCCCGGCCCCGCCTCCCTCGTTGGCGGTATTGCCGACCAGGCGGCAGCGATGAAGCGTCGCCGCGCAGGCGCCGCCCCCGCCGGCGATCGCCGTGTTGTTGGAAAAGACGGTGTCGTAGGCGGTCCCGTCGAACAGCCCGGCCCCGTTGGACGCCGTGTTGTTGTGAAACGTGCTGTTGTACGAAACGCTGTCATACGCGCCGCCGCCGTAGGGCGCGTCGTTCCATCGTAGCAGGCAGTTCGTCAAATTTCCTTCGTAGGCCCCACCGCCATATAACGCGCTGTTGCTGACCAGCGTGCAGCCCGAAAGATCGGCCAAGGCCGCGCCGCCCCCGAAACCGCCCGGGGCGGAATTGTTGGCCAGGTCGCAACCCTGCAGGGTCCCCCCGTAGGCCCCGCCGCCATCGCCCATGGCCGCCGTGAGGGCATTGCTCCGCAGCGTGCACCCGCTCAACTGCGCATTGTATGCGCCGCCGCCGGAATTCGCGGCGGTGTTCCCGGAAAGGAGACAGGCGGACGCCGTGCCGCCGTAGACCCCACCGCCGTAGGTATTCGTGGCGGCATTGTTGCAGATCCGGCTGTCGGTCAGCGTGCACCCGTAGGCTCCGCCGCCCAGCCCGGCACGGTTGTTAGTCACCGTGCAATCGCCGAGCGTGGCGGCGACGGCGCCGCCGCCGTGGTCCGCCCGATTTCCATCAAACGTGCAGGATTCAAAGGTCCCGCTGTACCCTCCGCCGCCGTCGTCGCCCGCGCCGCATCCGGCGATCCGGCAATTGGTGACGACCGCGCTCGTCCCCTCGCACCAGATCCCGCCGCCCTGCTGCTGCTCCGTGCCCGAGCTCAACGTGAAACCGTTCGTCAGCGTGAAGCCGTCCAGCCGGGCCCCGCTGCCGAGATACACGCAACGTACGGCCCCTGCGCCCGCGCCGCCGTTGGTCGGGCAGGGTTGGCCGACGATGGCCGTGACTGCCGGACCGTTCAGGCTGCGGACGATGACGGCCTGGTCCACGGCGACGCGGTTGGTCAGGCCGGCCTGAACCGCGCGACCGCCGGTCGCGTAGGTGCCGTTGCTCACCCAGATCGTGCAGCCGAGGCTGGAGGCATCCACCACGGCCTGGATCGTCGCCAAGGCGGTCGCCCAGTTCGTGCCCGCGGCGCCGTCGTCGCCGCCCGGATGCACGTAGAGATGGCAATCCTGCGCCACGATGGTCACCTCCGCCGTGGCCGCGACCGCGCCGGACAGGTTCGACACGGCCAGCACCACCGGGAAGACCCCGGCCGCGCCGAAGGCGTGGCCGACCACGCACACCCCCGTTGCCCGCCCGCCGTCGCCGAAATCCCACTCCATGCCCTGCGCGCGCCCGGTGATCAGGGCCTCGAATTCCAGCTCGAAGCCCGCGGGCGCCTGCGTGTAGGCGCACGAGATGGCCGCGGTAAGCAGTCCGGTCAGTACCGTGTCGGAGTAGTATTCGTAAGCCCCGATATCCACCGACGTCCCCGTGAGGCGCGGGTAGTCGTCCAGGTCCACGGCGCCGCTCATCCAGGACTGGTTCGTGCCGCGGCCGATGCACGCGGCGCCCGGCAGGAGCCGGGGATCGAGGGCGCTGACGAGGCCGGGCGCGTTGGTGATGTTGTCGCTCCCCACGGGCGCCGGCGTGGTGCAGCAGTTCGTGAACCCCCCTTCGTAGAAATTGGGATACGAGGGGGCGTCGTTGTAGTAGACAAGGCTGTTCTGCAGCGGGACGCGATAGACCCCGCCGGCCCGGTCGCCGGCCGTATTCCCGGCGACCGTGCAGTTGCGCAGGTAGCTGCTGGCCGAATATGCGCCACCGCCGTAGCGGTTCGCCGTGTTGCCCCGGATCACGCAGTTCAGGGCGGGCGAACTCGCGAGGCCCCCGCCGTCCCCCGCCCGGTTGCCGGCCACCAGGCAATACTCCAGCACGCCGCTATAGACCCCGCCGCCGTAATTGGTCGCCGCGTTGTTCTGCACGGTGCAGTGGAGCCGCGTGCCCTTGTAGCAACCCCCGCCGCTGTAGCCTGCGGTGCTGTCGGTGATCACGCAATTCGTGATGACCGCGGAGGTGGAGGCGCAGTAGACCCCGCCGCCGCTGCGGTCCAGGGCCACATCCCCGGCCAGGCGCGTGTGCCCGTTGGAGACCGTGAACCCGTCCAGCATCGCCTGGCTGTCCAAGTACACGCCCCGCACGGCGGCTGCGCCGTCGAGCGCGTCGTGCGCGTTCGGGGCGCCCGCGATGCACGTCACCGCCGGCCCGTTGACGCTGCGAAGAAACAGCGGCTTGTCGAGCACGACGCGGTTGGTCAGCAGGCCGCCGGCGACCCTCCTCCCCCCGGCATCATAAAGGCCATTGGTCACCCAGATCACGCAACCGCGGCCTGCGACGTCCGCCGCGGCCTGGATAGTCGCCGTGGCCGTGGCCCAGTTCGTGCCCGCGGCCGCGTCGCTGCCGTTCGTCGCGACATAATAGGCATACCCGGCGCCCACGATCTCCACGACCGCCGTGACGGCCACGCTCCCGGCCAGGTTCGATGCCGTCAGGGTGACCTCGTAGAGCCCGGCGGCGGCGTACGTGTTGGTGACGTAGAGCTGATTCGTGACGCCGTGCCCGTCGCCGAAGCGCCAGACGTACCCCTGCGCGTTGCCCACCACCCGGCCCGCGAACGGCAGGGCGAACCCGACGACGGCTTGGAGGTCCTCGGCGGAAATCTCAACGGCCAGCGGATCGGTCAGCACCTGGTACTCGTAGGCGCCGATGTCCACGCTCGCACCGACGACCCGCGGGTTGCCGTCCAGGTCCGCCGCGCCGGCCATCCAGCCCAG
>JAHJJH010000278.1 GCA_018823105.1 Verrucomicrobiota bacterium
CTTGCCGATCTCGTCGTCCTCGTGCTCTATGGGGAAGCCGAGTTTCTGGAGGAGTTCCAGGTCTCGTTGAATGGTCCGCTCGACGACCTCCAGCTCTCGGGCCAGATCCTGAAGGGGGATGCCCTCACCGCGGGTCTGCAGAGTCCGCAGGAGGTTCCACTGCCGTTGAAGCTGATCTCCTCGCGACATGAACGATCTCCACACGCGCCCGGTGGTGTCCATCATAGGAACTCGCTCGGGCCCCGCCAATAGTGGACGGGTGACCTGGGTTGTCAGAGGTCCGGGCGATTGTTGAACAACACGATCGACTCGCCGAGGGCCCTTCCAAAAAACATCGAGGATTCTACTGCCGGCCCGACCCGACCTGTCGTGGCTGTGTGTCATGATGTGGATGGAGGCGTGAGGTATAAGGCGCGCCCGATCGTCCCTGACAACGGGGGGTTGTGTAGTAGTTCGGATGATGTTAGGATTGCGCGCGGCAGGAGATGCAGGAGTCTATTCGGATGTCCCTCGCCAAGACGACAGCATACTACGCTCACACGAAGCCGGGCTGCCCTGAAAGCGAACGGGAGCGTCTGTGCGATCACCTTCACGATGTCGCCGAGGGCCCTGACGGACGGCCCGGGGCGGCGGCGTTCGCGGGTGCGTTTGGCGCCGAGGCGTGGGGTCGCGTGCTGGGCTTGTGGCATGACCTGGGGAAGTACTCGGAGGCGTTTCAAGCCTACCTGTGCTCGACGCAGGAGCCCGGCGGCGGCGCGGGACCGCCGCGCGGCAAGACCGATCACTCGACGGCGGGGGCCCAACACGCATTCAACTGCTTTCAGGGCAACATCGGTCGCCTGTTGGCCTATTGTATCGCGGGCCATCACGGCGGACTGCCGGACAACACGGCATCGGACGGCGGCGTCAGCGGCCTTAGGGACCGTCTCGAAAAGGACGTGCCGTCCACGGCGGCGGCGCCGCCGTGCTTGCTGGATCAACCGAAGCCGGAGTCCCCCGCATTCGAATGGGAAAACGGCGAAGAGGGCGCGTTTCAGTTGTCGCTTTTCTGCCGCATGCTCTTTTCGTGTCTGGTGGACGCCGACTACCTTGCGACTGAGGCGTTCATGCGGCCTGATCACGCGGCCGAGCGCGTGCGACACGCGCCAACGCCGGCGGAACTGCTTCCCGTGCTCGACGCTTTCCTCGCCGGGCTTTCGGACGGCGCGGATAAGACGACGACTGTCAACGAGAAACGCCGATTTGTGCTCGACGCCTGTCGCCGCGCGGCCGATCTCGACCCTGGTCTGTTCTCGCTGACGGTGCCCACCGGCGGCGGCAAAACGCTCTCGTCGCTCGCCTTTGCGCTAAGAAACTGTTTCATAACCCTCCATGGAGGACTTTTTGAAGGCGTCTGAAACATATCATTCCCGCGGCGAGGTCGTTGTATGCTTGCCAGTGGGCGTCGGTTTTCTCGTAGCAAAGTCTCAGACGGCGCCAGTGGCCGAACCAGGCCATGGTGCGTTCAATCACATAGCGTACCTTGCCCAGACCGCTGCCATGCTCACTCCCGCGCGGGGCGAGCATACTCACGATACCCATCGCGGTGACCGTAGCGATCGTTTTCGGGAATCCGTATCCTCGGTCGCCGACCAAGGCGCCAGGCTTACGTCGAGGACGACCGCGCGGGCCTTGAATCGACGGAAAGCCACGCAACATGCGCGGAACCGGCGTTTCGTCACGAACGTTGGCTGGCGTCGTGTGAACCAGCAAAGGAAGTCCCAGGGCGTCGGAGAGAACGTGCCGTTTACAGCCGTTTTTGGCACGATCTACCGGGTTGGGGCCGGTGTGCGTCCCCCAAAAACAGCGCGGACCGATTGGGAATCGATCACTGCCTTGGATAGGTCGATCTCGCCCCGCTTGCCTAGACGGTTGAGCAAACGCCGATGGAGTTCCGGCCAGACACCGGCGCGTGTCCAGTCGCGCAGACGCCGCCAACACGTCACGCCACTGACGCCGAAGACTTCGGTGGGCAGTAGGGTGTACGCCATGCCGCTCCGCAAAATAAAGATCAACCCGCGAAGACACAGCCGATCGTCTGCGGGAGGCCGTCCGCCACGCGGCTGTGCAGGATGCGGCGGGAGCAACGGTTTGACTTCGCTCCAAAGCTCGTCCGGGAGCAGTTCCACTGCCATGATTTCGCCTCCATGCGATGGTCATTGCCTGGAACTTCATCGGCAGACTCCGGGGTTATGAAACAGTTTCTAAGCCAACGGGCGTACAGGTGCTTTTTGTAATCCTCCTTACGGTTTCCCAGTTGGCCGCGTGTTATATGACAGATGTTATCTTCATTCGTTTCTAGGAAAGTCTAGGAAAGTCAGCCGGGTGGCCCTGGGGGATTGCTCCCCCAGGGCTCCCAAAGATCCGTACGTGCGCGATTGACGCATACGGTTCCTCGGATCACGGGTTCGCTGCACGGCGGCACACCGAGTGGACGGCTAGGCCCTGCACATCAGGCCATCACGATGCGCCGGCACGGCCCCCGCGCTGTCCACGACGAAGGCACCCACAACGGGTCTTTCGAGGCTCAATCACACGGCTTCGGCACTCGCTGTCTACGCTTCGCAGCCCCGGTTACCCGAGAACCACGCAAGACTCGCTTCCGGCTGTCGGCCAAACTCCACCGGACGGGCTTGGCTACCCGCAGGGTTCCGATGAAAGGTTTCAGCGTGTCATGTATACGGCACGGTCATCCTCCTTTCCCAAGCTTTGGTAGCGCAAGGACATCACTGATTATTCCCTTTGTCTGGCGGCTTCCTCGGTCGTCCCGGGTTTCTCAGCGTGAAGGTCAGGCCGAGGCGTTTGGCCATGCGTTGCACCCAATCCGGGTCGCCACACGGTCGGCCGCGGTTCACGTTGGTTCTCATCGCCTCCAACGTCTCGCTCTCAAGCGTCTCGTTTCCCGCCGCTGACCAACGTCGCGGCCGATCGACCGGCCAATCGGCCAACGTGAACGGCTTGCCGCGATGTCGCCGGACGAAGAGCCCGCCGTACGGGCTTTCGGTTTACGGATTCCGGCTTTCTCCCTTGCGGAGGGTTGGGCGTCCCGGGGCCTCACCCAGCCACGGCGAGCAGCACACGCGGTTGCTGCCGCTGTGTTTGGAAACCTCCGAGAATGCGGTTGCCCCGAACCGTGTGTCTGGTTGGGGGCCCATCGGCTTGACGCGGACGCGGCCACGACGTATGAACGGGGCTGTCTGTGACGCCCGCATGGGGCACGACAGGGGTGACTCGCGAGGTTCGGCAGAGGAGTCGTCGGTGGCGGAAGAATGTAGAATCGCGCTCGTAACCGGCGCCGCCAAGCGGATCGGCCGGGCCATCGCCGTGGCCTTGGCTCAGGACGGGTGCGACGTGGCCATCCACTACAACACGTCGCTGGAAGACGCCGAAGTGACGGCCGGGCTGGTTCGAGAACAGGGCCGCCGCACGGTCGTGCTGAACGCCGATTTGGCCGATGCCGAGGCCACAGCGACCTTGGCCCGTCGGACGGTCGAGGCACTCGGTGGGCTGAACATCCTCGTGAACAATGCGTCGGGCTTCGACGCGATGGCGCTGAACGACTTCCGCCTGGGACCCTGGAACGCGACCCTCGCGGTGAACCTGACGGCGCCGATGATCTTGTCTCACGCGGCGTACCCATATCTGTGTGCCGGCGGCGCCGGACAGATCGTCAACATACTGGACATCGCTGCCGAGCGGCCCGGCCCCGAGCATTTGGCGTACAGCGTGGCCAAGGCCGGTCTGTCGAATCTGACGCTGGCGCTGGCCAAGGCGATGGCGCCGGACGTCCGCGTCAACGGCGTCGCCCCGGGCGCGGCGCTGCTGCCGGAGGGCGCCGACCCGCCGGCGATCAAAGCCATCACACGGCGGATTCCCGCCATGCGACTGGGTACGGCCGAGGAGATCGCCGCGGCCGTGCGATTCATGGCCTGCCGAGCGAGCTACGTGACGGGCTCGGTTCTCAACGTCGACGGGGGCCGCAGCATCGCCTGGTAGGCGTTGCGCGTCGATGGGTCGCGGGGGCGACTCTCACTGGTGTGGATGACATCGTTCGTGGATGGCCTTGAGGCGCGATATGTTTACGTGGGTATAAATCTGCGTCGTGACCACGCTGACGTGGCCGAGCAATTCCTGGACGATGCGCAGGTTTGCACCGCCCTCGAGCAAGTGCGTCGCGAAGCAGTGCCGCAGCGTGTGCGGGCCGATGGGCCCGGCGATGCCGGCCGCGGCGGCGTAGCGGTTGACAAGCCGCCAGACGTTTGTTCGATCCAACGCTCGACCCGTCCGGGAGATGAACAGCGGATCGAGTCGGCC
>JAHJJH010000279.1 GCA_018823105.1 Verrucomicrobiota bacterium
ACGACGAGCTCAACCGGGCGGTCAAGATCCTGACGACGGTGCTCGAGCCGGTCCTGATGCTGCTGATGGCGGTGATGGTCGGCTTCGTCGCCGTCAGCATGCTGCTGGCGGTCTTCGAGATGACGAGCGGGCTGAACGTGTGACAGGTTTCAGTGTTCAGGTGTCAGGAAAGAGGTTCCAGTGTTCGGGTTTCAGGGATGGATTTCGGACTTTGGACTTGGGACTTTGGACCTTGGACTTCGGACGTCCTTGCCTTGCCGCCGGAGGCGGCATCGGGTAGGATGACAAATAGAGGCGGGCGGAAAGAGGGGCGTCGGATGAACTCCCGGGCCGCTTGCGCTGTCAAAAGGTCATGCATATGAAAAATGATTCGTTGGGTTCCGTCCGGCGCGCCCGGCAGGCCGGGTTTACACTGATCGAAATGCTGCTGGTCGTGGTGATCATCGGCATGCTGGCGACCATCGTCACGGTCTCCATCCCCCGCCACCTGAAAAAAGCCCGGCGCAGCAAGGCGGCGGCCGATGTCCAGGCCATCGGTATCGCCATCCAGTCCTACTACATGGACGAGGGCAAGTATCCCGGAAGCCTGGATGTGCTGACCAGCGGCGACGAGCCCTACATCGAAAGCGGCATCCCCAACGATCCCTGGGGTCGTCCCTACAGTTACTCGTACCCCGGCGCGCACAAGCCTTTCAAGTACGACCTCACCTCGATGGGCGAGGACGGCGTGGCGAGCGCTGACGACGTGGCGAACTGGAAGCAGGATGGCAAGGAAGAGTAGATCGCGTGCCGGACGCTGGGCCGGGTTCACGCTGATTGAATTGCTGCTGGTGGTGGTCATCATTCTACTGGCGTCCTTCGTCGCCATGCCCTCGTTTGTGCGATCGCTACGCGGGGCACGGTTGCGCGCCAGCCTCCGGACCGTCATCATGGTCCATCGCTACGCCCGCAGCCTGTCCGTCCTGCAGCAGAAACACGCCGCCGTCCTCTTCGATACGGAAATGCAGACGCTCGAGGTCGTGGTCGTCACCCTTCGCGGCGGGCTGGACCAGACGAGCGGCTTCCTGGAGGACCGGGCCCAGGCCGGTGAAGGGTTCCAGGCCGACGCGGAGCCCGACTTGGTGCGCCACCTGGAGGAGGGCGTGCGGATCCTGGACGTCCGGATTGAGAAGGGCGGCCAGGAGAACGAGGGGATCTACCTGGTCCGCTACTATCCCAACGGCATGTGCGATGCGTACAGCCTGCGCCTGGCCGACGAGAAAAACAAGCGGGTGGAGATCGCGGTCGAGCCGTTCTCGGGCCAGGTCAAGGTGGAGGAGCTGTGAAGGCGGAGATGAAGAGGGAGAGTCCAAAGTCCAAGGTCCAAAGTCCAAAGTCGCGGGTTGGCCGATATCCGTCTTTTCGACTTGGGACCTTGGACTTGGAACTTGGGACTGTCCGGCGCCGCGCCGGGCTTACCCTCATCGAGGTCATGCTGGCCATCGCGATCCTCGGGCTGGGCCTCACGGCGCTGATCGCCACGGTCTCCCGCTGCATCGGCGTCGTCCGCCAGGCCAAGAATTTCCAGACGGCGCGCCACCTGCTGGCGCGGGCGGAACTGGAGAATCCTCTCCAGCTCGAGGAGGAGATCGACGAAGGCTCCGAGGAGGGGAGCTTCGAGGGCGGCCCCTACGGCTACCGCTGGAGCCGCACCATCGAGCGCCTTGGCCGCGAGGAGGACGGGCTGTTCACGGTGACTCTTCGCGTGACCTGGTCAGACCGGGGCCGCTCCTCCTTCGAGGAGATCGTCACCTGCGTCTATGCGCCAGAGGTCAAGGAGGGCGGAAGTTTCACGAGGCAAAGGTAGGGCGCGTTGGCTCAACGCGCCAAAAACGCGGCGGGTTCGGCGAACCCGCCCTACCGGATGAAGGTATAATAGTTATGGGAATGGACAGACCCAGAAAGGGGTCCGGGTTTACCCTGCTGGAGGTGCTGGTGGCCGTGGCGATCATGGCCATCTCCTTCGCCATCGTCTGGAGCACCTTCTCCGCCACCGTCAACGGCTGGCAGCGCGGGACGAAGCTGCTGGACCAGCTCCACCAGGGCGATTACCTCATGGAGCAATTCGTCATCGCCCTGCGCTCGGCGGCGTTTTTCAGTAGCACCCGGCCGGATAAATATGGATTCCGCCTGGACGCGCACGGCGGCGGCGAGGACTCGGCCGACGTCATCAGCTGGGTCACCTCCGGCTCGGCCTTCCTTCCGCCGGATTCCTACCTGGCCAACGGCCTGCACCGGCTGGAAGTCAGCCTGGACCGCGACAACGAAGGGCGCCCCGCCGTCGCCGTCCGCGCCTGGCCGCACCTGGCCGACGAGGAGGAGGACGTGGAGGGCGAGCCGTGGTTCGTCTCGACGGAGGTCAAGGGCCTGCGGTGCCGCACCTACAACGCCGAGGAGGAACGCTGGGACCACGAATGGGAGAACACCAGCTCCGTCCCGCGCCTCGTGGAGATCACGCTCTACCTCCCGCCGCTGGAGAAATATGACGAACCCCAGAAGCTCCAGCGGCTCGTGGAAATTCCCATCGCTCCGCCGCTGGAGGAAGCGGCCCGCTCGTCCGGCGAGGGCGGCACCACGGGCGAGCCGCCGCCCGAGACCACCACCGCGCCGGCGGAAACCGCCCCGGAAGGTGAATGATGAGACGGATTTTTCCAATCATGGGGAAAAAGGTGTCGGGTGTCGGGTGTCAGGTGTCGGGGGTCGGTGTCCGGTATGCCGTGTCCACTATTCACCATCCACCATTCACCATTCACTCTCCTCCTCCCTCCTCGAAGTCCGGCTCTGCCTTAATCGTCGCCCTCTGGGTCCTGTTGATCCTGGCGCTGTTGGTCAGCGGGTTCGTGTTCGACATGACGATAGAATCTGGCGTGACCTCGTATTTCCGCAAGCGGATGAAGGCGCAATACCTGGCCCAGGCCGGCGTGGCGCACGCGCAATCCATGATCATGCGCAGTCAGAGCGTCAAGGCGGACGCGCCGGAGGAGGATGAGGACGAGGAGGCCTGGATCCGCGCCCTCAATCTTTCGAAGGGGCTGGCGGTCTCGGGCCTGACTGTGGAGATGGGCGCGGGCCGGTTCGCGCTGGATATCCTTCCCGAACAGGGTCGGCGCAACGTGCACATGCTCGCCGACGAGGACTGGGAGGAAATCCTGGACCAGGCCAACGTCCCCCAAGAGCAATGGGGCGCCTTGATTGACTGCTTTAACGACTGGGTGGACAAGGGGGACGAGCACCGCCTGCTGGGCGCGGAATCCGACGACGCGTTCTATGAGAAACGCGGCTATGAGGTCAAGAACGCGCCCCTGGACACGATTGACGAATTGCTGCTGATCAAGGGCTTCACCGCGGCGCTGGTCTTCGGCGGGCCCTCGGAGGAAGAGGACAGCGAGCCGCTGGCCGGCATCGCGCGCTGGCTGACGACCTGGGGCGACGGGAAGGTCAACCTCAACACGGCCTCCCGCGAAGTGCTGCTGACCGTTTCCGGCCTCAACGAACAGAACGTGGAGGCCCTGATCGAGGGGCGCAACGGGCTGGATGGGGAGCCGGGGACAAAGGACGACGGATTTGAAAGCGTGGACAAGGCCATGGCGTTCATCGGGCTGACGAATCCGGAGACCTCGTCCCGCCTGACGACCAAGGGGGAGAGCATCCTGCGCGTGGTGTCCATCGGCGAGGTCGAGGGCGTGCGCAACGGGATCTGGTGCATCCTGCGGGCGGCGGACAAGAAGGTCATGCCGCTGTTCTGGCGGGAAGAGCCGCTGGAGTGAGGAAAGTGAATAGTGAATGGTGACTAGTGAATAGTGGAGGAAGTTTTGATTTTCCTGAACCCTGAACACTGAACCCTTTCCCCTTGTCTGACTTCTTGCTTTGAAACCTCTGCCAAAAGCTTTACTCTCCGCGCGGTAAAAAACGAATGGGCACTTCCCATACAACAGGCATCGCGCTCCGGCCGGGACGGATCGAATGGACGGTCCTGCGCGAATCCCGCAAGGGGCGGGAGATGGTCGAGCACGGCCAGGCGGAATGGACGCCGGCCGCGTCGGGAGATCTCTACGCCACGCCGGAGGCGCAGGCCGCGCTCCGCCAGGCCGCCCGGCACGTTCGCGGTGAAGTGGGGTTGGCCGCCGATTCCGGGAAAACACTGATGCGCGTGGTGGATCTGCCCTCGACCGATCCCGCCGAGCTGGCCGGCATGGCCGAGTTGCAGGTGGATAAATTCTCCCCGTTCCCCGTCGAGCACATGGCCGTCGCCGTGGAGGCCCTGTCGAAGGGCGAGAAGAGCACCCGGACGTTGATCGCCGCCACCCAGCGGGAGATCGTGGAGAAGGCCGGCGCCGCGTTACGCCAGGCGGGGGTGCATGCGCATCGCGTGGACGTGGAGGTGCTGGGGTGGTGGCAGCTGCTGCGGGACGCCGGGGCGATTCCCGAAAAGGGATGCAAGGCGTTTCTCCTGGTCGAATCGAACGGCGCCGAACTGGTCCTGGCGCGGGACGGCCAGCCGGTGCTCTTCCGGTCGCTGGGCGTTCCGGGCGAGAGCGTGGAGAGCTTCATCGAGGAAATGGTGGAGGAGACGGCCTACACCCTCACGGCGGTCGAGTCGGAAATCGGCGGCGGCGACGTGATGCCGATGGAAGTCCGCCTTTCCCGGGACATGCCGGCCGAGGGGCTGCTGGAGCGGCTGAAGGACGCCTGTGCCGTGGCGCCGGAATCCTGCCCCCTGGAGGAACTGCCGCCGTTGAGCGAGGGCGTGGCGCGGCGGGGCCTGGACGACGCGGCACGCCGGTTCAGCTTGGCCCCGGCGGCCTGGGGGATGGAGGAGCAAAGCCGCAAGGTCCAGCGGCAACTCCTGGCGTGGACCGCCGGGTTCCTGCTGGTCTGGCTGGCGGCGGTCGGGGGTCTGACGTTGGGCCTGAAGATCCAGCGGGCCCGGCAGGCCGGGCTGGACGCCGAAGCGGTGCGCCTGGAAGGGCCGGCGGCCGAGGTCCGCGCGCTGAAGGACCGGATAGAAGTTTTCGAACGCTATGTGGACCGGACCTACTCGGCGCTGGAATGCCTGCGCGAGGTCAGCCAACTCCTGCCCGAAGGCATTGATCTCACCGCTTTCGAATACCGGAAGGGCGACGATCTCACGCTGCGCGGCGAGGCCACGGCCGCGGATTCGATCATTGATTATGTTCAGGCCCTGCAGCAGACGCCGTTGTTCCTCTCCGCCAAGGCCGGGAACATCCGGGCGAAAGGATCGGGAAGCGAGCGCAAGTCGGAATTTACCGTCACGGCCGTCCTGCCGGGGGGGCAAGCGCCGGAGGAGCCCGCGCTATGAAGATTACCCGGCGTGAAGCGACGCTGGCCTGGTGCACCCTGGTGGTCGTGGTGCTGGGCGGGACCTACTGGTGGGGCCAGCCGGCCCTCAAGGAGTGGCGGGATTTTTCCCGCAGCGGCGACACGCTGGAGCGGCGGAAGCGGACGGCCGCGCGCCTGTTGGAAGAGCGGCCCCAGGTCGAGGCCCGCCTGGTGGAACTGCGGAAAAAGCTTCCCCGGTATCCTGCCGGGCGCGACGTGACGGCCGAAATGCTGCGCATTCTCGAGCGCACGGCCCGCGACCATGGCCTCGTCCTGTTACGGCGCGAGCCGGAGAGCGAGAAGAGCGCCGGCGAGCTGTACGAGGTGGCGATCCAATGTACCTGGGAAGGGGAACTGGAAGCCCTGGTCCGTTTTCTCTATGCTTTGCAGCAGCAGGATGCTATTTTGGACATTCGAAGACTGAACGTGAATCCCAGCCCCGGGCAACCGGGTCGCCTGAAAGGGACATTCACACTCGACTGCGCGTACAGCCGGGAATCGGCGGCCGCGGAGCCTGCCCGGCCGGCTCCGCCGGGATCCTGACGGGGACCAACAATGAGACAAGCGGGCCAGACAAAGTGGGTGAAGGCGCTGACCTGGTGGATGGTTGTTTCCTTCGTGGTCAGCGCCCTGCCGGTGCGCGGCCAGCCTCCGCCCGGATTCCCCCCGGCGCCGGAGACCGAGACCGGTTCCAACGGGGCGACCGTGGGGGCGGACAAACTCATTGCCTTGAGCTTCCGCGATGCGCCCATTGACCAGGTGGTGACTTTTTATAGCGAAGTCACGGGCCGCACCCTGCTGCGGAGCCAGGGCCTGCCCGGTGGCAACATCACCCTGAAAGGGCAGACCCGCCTGACGCAGCGGGAGGCGCTCGAGGCCATCGAGAGCGTCCTGGCCATGAACGGCGTCTCGCTGGTGCCCATGGGTGACAAGTTTCTGAAGGTGGTCCCCATCAGCAACGCACGGGGCGAGGGCATGTCGCTTTCGCTGCAATTGCCGGAGCGGGCCTTTCCCGAAACCGATCAGCTCGTCAGCCAGGTCGTGCCGCTGAAGTACATCGAGGTCGCCGAGGCGACCAGCATCATCCAGCCCTTCATTCATGGCTACGGCAAGGTCCAGCCGCTCGAGCGGACCAGCAGCCTGCTGATCACCGACACCGCCGCCAACATCCAGCGCATCCTGGAAATCCTCGCGTACGTGGACCAGCCCACCGAGGCGCGCGTGGAAACCCGCATCTACGAGATCAAATACACCGAGGCGGCCAAGCTGGCCTCGCGCCTGAACGAGCTGATCGCCGACGCCCAGGCGAAGGAGGAAAAGCCGCGGGTCGCCACGGCGCCCTCCATGCCGGCCATTCCCACGCCGCCCGGCGTCATCCGTGCCCGGCAGACCGCCATGATGGAGCAGACGACGCAGGAGATCGAGGCCGCCCTCGCCGAGCGCGGCATCGTCCAGGGCAAGGTAAAGATCGTAGCCGACGACCGCACCAATATCCTGATCATCCTGTCGCGGCCGGTCAACTTCGCGTTCTTCGACAAGATCATCACCGTGCTGGATCGCCAGGTGGACCCGGAGGTCGTCGTCAAGGTCGTCGCCCTGGAGTACGCCAAGGCCGATGAGATCGCGGGCATTCTGAACGAGTTTGTCGGCGCGGCCAAGGCCGAGTCGAAGGATGCGCCCGCCACGGCGGGCCAGGCCCCGGCCGGGGGAACACCGGAAGCGGCGCGAAGCCAGGCCCTGCAGGAATTCGTGGCGCAGCGGGCCGAGGCGCGCATGCGCCAGATCGCCGCCGGAGAGAAGACGCGCATCGGCGAACTTTCACCGAGCACCAGGATCCTGGCCGACAAGCGGACCAACTCCCTCCTGCTCATGGGCACCCGGTCGGACATCAATGCGCTGGAGGACATCATCGGCCAGCTCGACACGATGCTGGCCCAGGTCCTGATCGAGGCCGTGATCCTGGAGGTCAGCCTGTCCAAGAATCTGGATTACGGCGTGGACTGGTTGCAGCGCTCGATGGCGGTGTACGCCGACCGGAAGGTCGGCGCCGGCGGCGGCGTGACGGTCAGCCAGCCGCTCTATTCCTTCGGCGGCGGGCAGCGCTTGAGCGATGGCACGACGTTCAAGGACGGCAGCCTGGTCACCCGCACGGACCCGGGCATCGGGGCCGGCGGACTGTCCTATTACACGACGCTGGTGAACCTGAACCTGGACGCCGTCATCCGCATGGCCGCGGGCTCGTCAGACGCCCGGATCCTGTCCACGCCGGTGATCCTGACCACGGACAACACCGAGGCCAAGATCGTCGTCGGCGAGGAGCGCCCGGTAGTGACCTCCACCAGCACGTCGAGCGGCGGACAGCAGACGTCCAGCTATGAATACCGGAACATCGGCATCAACTTGAGCGTCACGCCGCGCATCAACCCGGCCCGGTTCGTGACCATGGAGATCCAACAGTCGGCCGACAACGTCGGCGGCTTCGAGCTGATAGACGGCAACCGCGTGCCCGTGATCACCAAACGCGAGATGTCCGCCCAGATTGCCGTGGGCGATCGCTCGACCATCGTGCTGGGCGGCCTGGTCAGCAACGACCGCCGCGCCTCGCGCGTCAAGGTGCCCATTCTCGGCGACATCCCCATCCTCGGGACGCTGTTCCGCTCCGATACCCGCAACGACAACCGCACGGAGTTGCTGGTGCTGCTGACCCCCTACGTGCTGATGACCCAGGAAGAAGCGAAGCGTGAAACGGCCCGGCTGCACCGCGCCACGCGCTATTCCCAGACCCGGTGGCAGCGGGGCTGGTCGGACAGCGAACTGGCCGGGCCCTCGAAGACGCGCGAATTGAAGCAGGCCCCGGCGCTGCTGGACGATCCCGACCAGCGGAAGGTCCGCAAGCCGAGAGTCCGGAAGGAAACGCCGCTTTCTCCCGCCGTGCAGGAAACCGAGCCGGCCCAGTCCCGTTTCATCGTGACCGTGCCCGAGGATATTTCGTCCTCCCTGTTCGGCGCACCCGAACCCGCCGGTGAATCCGAGGCGGGGGGCGACGACGATCCCAACGCGCCCGTCGCGCCCTGATGAGGATCTCACGATCGGGCAGTAGCCGCGCCGGTAACGGCGCGGATCGCCCATGCGGAAGTTGGAGGCGGGGCGCCCCCGCCCCGTAAAGTCGCGAAAACAGACGGCCCGAGGGCGGGCCGCCTCCAATGGCGGACGGCATCAGGCCGTCTCCACCCGGTTACGCTGGACGCCGATCCCTTGTATTCCGCCGCATCCCGGCGATAGATCTCCGCATGGTCAGGCATGGGGGATACTGCGGACGGCGGTGGGAGCCGTCGAGCGCGACTCGGCCCTCAAAAATCCTCTGGTTGCAGTCCCGTATGGCAGAGTAAAGTAAGCACGTGTTTCGGGGGGGGCGGCGAATTCAGAGCAAGAAAGCCCATGTCTGAAAACCTGATCGAAAAATACCTGACGGACCTTGCGGAAGTTCGAGCGACTCGGGCCAATGCCCCGGAGACTTCTTTTTATCCCGCCCTGGAGAGTCTGCTCACGGCCGTCGGGAAAGGGCTTTCCCCAAAAGTCCGATGCGTGATCAACCTGGCCAATCGCGGCGCGGGCCTGCCGGACGGCGGGCTTTTTACCGCCGATCAGTTCCGGCGAAACTCACGCGATTCCGAGAACGATAACAATCCCTTCATGTCGCAGAATCCGTCCCGCGGTGTTCTGGAGGCCAAACCGCCGACCGCCGAAGTCGGCGTGATTGCAGAAACCGAACAGGTGGGGCGTTACTGGAAGCGGTACGGCATGGTCCTGGTGACGAACTTTCGGGCGTTCGCGCTGGTGGGTAAGGATGCGGCCGGCCAACCCCGGATTCTCGAATCGTTTTCATTGGCCGATTCGGCGGACGAGTTTTGGAAGATGGCGGCGCATCCGAAGAAAACGGCGGCCGATCGCGGGGAACGCATGCTGGAATACCTGCGGCGCGTGCTGCTGCACAATGCCCCGCTTGCCGAGCCCCAGGATGTGGCCACCATCCTGGCCTCGTACGCCCACGACGCGCGCCTGCGCATCGAGGGCGTCGACCTGCCGGCCTTGGCGAGCCTGCGCCAGGCGCTGGAGGAGGCGCTCGGTCTGCGCTTCGAGGGCGACAAGGGCGAGCACTTTTTCCGGTCCACGCTCATCCAGACGTTGTTTTACGGGGTCTTCTCTGCCTGGGTCCTGTGGGCGCGGCGGCGCACGCCGGCCCCCACGGAAAAAGACAGCTTCGCCCGGGCCCTGCGGCAGCCTTCCCCGACCTTCAAGGTCGGCGGAGCTTTCGACTGGAAGTTGGCCCACTGGCTCCTGCGCGTGCCCATGCTCCGCGCCCTGTTCATGCAGGTGGCGGACCCGACGCGCCTCGGTGCCCTCGACCTTGTCGAGGTTCTCGACTGGACTGCGGCAGCCCTCAACCGCGTGGACTGCGCGCAGTTCTTCCGGTCCTTCGACGAAGGTCACGCGGTGCAATATTTCTACGAGCCCTTCCTGCAGGCATTCGATCCCGACCTGCGCAAGGAACTCGGCGTCTGGTACACGCCCGACGAAATCGTACGCTACCAGGTCGAGCGCGTGGACGCCGTGTTGCGCTCCGAACTCGGGCTGGCCGACGGTCTCGCCGACCCGAACGTGGTGGTCCTCGATCCCTGCTGCGGCACCGGCGCCTACCTGCGCGCGGTCCTGCGCCGCGTCGCCGCCACGCTGCGCGAGAAAGGCGCCGACGCGCTGGTCGCGAACGACCTGAAGAAGGCCGCCATGGAGCGTATCTTCGGGTTTGAAATCCTGCCCGCGCCCTTCGTCATCGCGCACCTGCAACTGGGCCTCGAACTCGAGACGCTCGGCGCGCCGTTGAGCGATACCACCGAGCCGCCCGAACGCGCCGGGGTCTACCTCACCAACGCCCTCACCGGCTGGGAGCCGCCGAAAGATCCGAAAGCGCACTTGCCATTCCCTGAATTGGAGGAAGAGCGGGATGCGGCTGACGGCATTAAACAACAAGCACGAATCCTCGTGATCCTGGGAAATCCCCCCTACAACGCGTTCGCCGGCGTCAGCCCGGAGGAAGAAGAAGGATTGGTGGAAGTTTACAAAGGCGTTTATTTCGTGAGACGAGAGCGCAAAAGAAAGGGCAAGGACCAGCCCCTGGAATTGCCTCCGGAGCGGCACTATCTTTTGTCCGATCCGATTAACAAGGGCGGCTGGGGCATCAAGAAATTCAACCTCGACGACCTCTACGTCCGCTTCTTCCGCCTCGCCGAGAAATGCATCGCCGAACACGGCGGCCGAGGCGTGGTATCGTTTATTTCGAACCATTCATGGGTCAGCGATCCCTCGTTCGTGGTCATGCGGCGGCATCTGCTCGATTCGTTCGACCGGTTCTGGATCGAGAACATGCACGGCAACCGGAAGATTTCGGAATACGCGCCGGACGGTCGGACCAGCGAGACGGTTTTCGCCATCCCGGGCTTCTCGGCGGGCATCCAGCAGGGCGTCGCCATCTCGCTGTGGGTGAAACACGCAAAACGCGACGGCGATCCGGTTGTGCGTTTCCGCGACGATCTCAGCGACGCCAAGGCGGTTGAGCGCCGCGCCGACCTCCTCGCCAGCCTCGACGCCAAGGACGTCGCGGAAAGTGGACCGCCATTGCTCCACGAGGTCGTGGGTGTGGACGATGACCAGCGCGGGCTGACCGATGCGAGCAACGGCGACCACTCCAATCACGGTCTTGCCGCCGCCGCAGGGCACCACGGCACAGCCCTGCACGTTTCTGACGAGCGCAGTCACCGCCTCCTCCTGGTAGTCGCGCAGCTCGAGCTTCACCTCGAGCCGTTCAGATGGATGGATCGCGCGCCGGTCGTCGAAGGACACCGGTTCACGGACTGCGGCGAGCGCCTGGCGCACCAGGGCCACCGCTCCCCGCGGAACGATCACCTCGCCGTCCGGGCCCTGCTCGAGGAGCGAGATCTCCTCCGGCGTGGCGCCCACCCACCTGTTGAAGCGGACCCGGCTCAGGTACTCCGGGTTCGGGAAGGTGAGGCCACGCCAGAGAAGCTCGTGCGCCTTGGGCGGGAGCCCGGGCAGGCGGATGACGCTGTCGACGACTGCGCGCATCCTCTGCCTCCTTCGATCAGGCGAACGGGTCCACCTCGACGGCCGGGGCCGGCGCGGCCTTGGCCTCGAGCTGGTCGAGCAGCGCCCGCGCCGCGGTTTCGTAGCTGGCCTTGAGGTCGCGCACTCGTTGCACACCGGTCTTGGCGAGGAACGCGTCCACGTCGGAGCGCGGCAAGGCCTTGAGCCGGGCCACGATCTCGCCGGCCACGCGCGGATCGATGGGGCCGTCCTTGCGACCCGCAGCCGGCGCGGCCTTGGCCTCGCCACCGTCGTCGCCCTGGCCGCTCGCCAGCCCTTCGAGTTCGTGCAGCTCGCACGCCGCGATCTTGGCCCTCAGCCCGTCGTCGAGCTTCTCCTCGGGCAGCAGGCTGTAGGTGGTCTTGGGGCTGCCGGACTCGCCGTGGCGCTCGATCTCGAACAACCACTTGTCGACGCCGTACTTGTCGCGGATCTTGAGCACGTCCTTGAACCACACCGTGCCGCCCTCGATGATCTTCATCGCGCTCTCGGCGGGCACGTAGAAGTTGAGCATCACGCGCAGGCTCGGCCGCTTGTCGGTGTGGACGGCGGCGTTGTAGGTCTCGTAGCGCTCGCCGGTCCAGACGACCTCGCGGGCGAACGGCTCGCCGCAGAACGCCCCCACCACCTTGTCGCCGTCGTTGGCCAGGCGGACGAAGATGCCGCCCTGGCTCGCGTGCTGGTCGGCCAGCGTCCTGGCCTTGTCCCATGAGTTTCCCATTTACAGGCTCCTTTCTCGGGTTGATTGCTTTGGTTCAGGCGGCGCCTACCGCCGCCTCCATCTCGTCGAGCAGTGCGTCCATCGCCTCGCGTCCGCGCCCGTGTTTGGCGGCGGGACGCTGCTGGAGATGAGCGCGGTACACCTTGCCGAGCGCCTCTGCGGCGCCCTCCACCAGTTCCGGGTCGGCCTCGTACAACTCGAAGAGGCCGATCAGGTTCAGCGTCAGCTCGTGGAAGGCGCGTTTGAGCGCGCGGCGCGTTTCGTCAGTGGCCATCGCTCGCTTCCTCCTTCTCGGTTCCGGAAGGGCAAAGGCCGCCGGCCGCCGAACGGGGACAGCGCAGGTCGGCGAGCAGGTCGCGCAGCCGGGCAAGCGTCCGCGACCGCTGGCGCTTGAGACGCTGGTAGATCCGGTCGCGCTCGTCCGGCTCGCGATCGGGAAACGTCCGCTCGACGTACACGCG
>JAHJJH010000280.1 GCA_018823105.1 Verrucomicrobiota bacterium
CCGCCCGTGGAGCCCGGCGAGGCGCCGATGAACATCAGCACGATCATCAGCAGGAGGGTGCCCGGGGTCAGCGCGGCGATGTCGCACGTATTGAACCCGGCGGTTCGCGTGGTGATCGATTGGAACAAGGATACCCACAGCCGGCCGCGCCAGGGCAGCGACGCCAGCGCGCCGTTCCGTTCGCTAAGCCATATCAAGCCCCAGCCGGCGAGGATCAGCAGCACCGAGACGGTAAGGACGATCTTCGTTTGCACCCGGAACCCATGCGGTCGGCCGACCTTCCGGCGCAGGAGGCCGCGCAGCCACTGGTGCAGGTCTTGCACCACGGCGAAGCGGAGGCCGCCGGCCACAATGAGGGCGCAGATCGTCAGGTTGGTCGGGCCGTGTGCGGCGAATCGGACCAAACTGTCGTGGAAGGTGGAGAACCCGGCGTTGCAGAAGGCCGAGATGGCATGGAACACGGCATGGCCGGCGCGCGCCGTTGGATCAGGAATGGCCGTGCGCCAGGCCGCGAAGAGCCCGACGGCCCCGAGTCCCTCCATGACAAACGTCATCGCCGCCAGAAAGACCAGCAGAGATCGCGCGCTGCCCAGCGCCTCCTGGTCGAGAATATCCTGGAGCGCCGCTTCCTGTTTCATGGCCAGGGACCGTCGCAGCAGCACCAGGATGGCCACGGAAAAGGTCATGATCCCCAGCCCGCCCAACTGGATCAGGACCAGGATGACGCCCTGCCCGAAAAGGCTGAAGCGCGTGCCGGTATCCACGACCACGAGTCCTGTCACGCAAGTCGCGGAGGCCGACGTGAACAGGGCGTCCACGAACGGCAGGGATACGCCGTCCGCGGCGGCCGCCGGCAGTTGCAGGAGCACGGCGCCCGTCCCGATCGCGATGGCGAAGCTGGCGAGCATCATCTGGGCCGGCTTGGCGAGCAGCAGGGACAGGAATTTGTAGGCGCGGCGCGTGCGCGAGATCAGCATGGCCACGACCACGAGTTGCCGGCCGAAAGGACCCCAGGACGACTGGTCTCCGCCCCACGCCAACTGGAGCACGGGGACGAATACAATGAGATCCGGCCAGTACTGCCGCAGGTGGCGGAGCTTGTTATCGCTCGCGAGTAAACTCGTGAGGACGGTGGCCAGAAACACACCCAGGACGGCCAGATTCGCCCGGCGCAACAGCGTGGCCACCGGGCGCAAGGCTTCGGTATTTTCCAGCAGGAGAAGAAGAAAGGCCGCAACGGCCACCGGGCCGATGATCCGATCCAGGAACTTGGCGAGCCGCTGAATCATTCCGGGTTTCCCTGACGAAATTCATTACAACAGGGGGCCGGGGAAGAAGCAATCCGAAGTTCCCGCCGTGCGCTATCCCCGAAGCGCGAGCAGCCAATCCGTCCAGGCGGCCAATCCTTCGTCGCTCTGCGCCGAGACCTTGAACACCGGAATACCGGCGTTGACCTGGTGGATAAATCCTTCGCAAGCGGCCAGGTCGAACCTCAAGTGGGGAAGCAGGTCGGTCTTGGTGAGGACGACCGCCCTGGCCTCGCGGAAGAGCAGGGGATACTTCAACGGCTTGTCCTCGCCCTCGGTCACGCTCAACACCGCGATCTTGGCGTGCTCGCCGATGTCGAATTCCGCCGGGCAGACCATGTTGCCGACGTTTTCGACGATGACGAGGTCCAGGTTTTCGGAGGGTAGGTCGAGCAGGGCCTCGTGAACCAACTTGGCCTCCAGGTGGCAGGCCCCGCCGGTGAGCAACTGGCTGACGGGGATGTGGAGCGCGGCGATGCGCTCGGCGTCGCGCGTGGTCTCGACGTCGCCTTCCAGCACGGCCGCGCGGAACCGGGCACCGAGCTGCCGCGCCGTGCTCTCGATGAGCGTGGTCTTGCCCGAGCCCGGCGAGCCGATGAGGTTGATCATGGCCAGACGCCGTTCGGCGAGCACGGTGCGCGTCGCCGCGGCCCACTTCTCGTTTTCGCCCATCAGGTCCCGGTAGACTTTAATGTTCTGCGTGGCCATCGTCCTCAACCTCCAGGCTTTCCAACTGGAGCTCCATGCCCGTCATCAACTCGATTTCTCCGGATTGGCACGCCCCGCACAGAAAAAGAGGGACTTCCAGGGCGCCCTGCCAGCCGCAGGCCGTGCAGCGGGCCATGACGGGCACCGCCCGGAGAACGAGTTTCGAGCCGGCCGCGGGGGTGTCCTGCGACAACGATTCGTACGCGAAGACGAGCGTGTCCGGCACGATCTGGCGCATGACGCCAATCGCCACCCGCACGGATCGAAGCGCGCCCGGCGGGGTTTTCAGCCGGGCCAGCTCCTCGATCACGCTGCGCACAATACTGTCCCCGATGGAGAACTCGTGCATGGTCTTCCGCGGCCAGCTTCCAAGGCGCGCGATTGTCCACCAGTTTCTGAAAGCGCGCAACGTAAATGAAGATTGGGGAGAGGTAGGGTGCGCTCGCCGAGCGCGCCGCGGCGGCTTGGGCCAAGCCGCCCTACCAAAGGCATATTGATAATGAACTGACTCGCAAATCACGAACCGGCAGATAGCGGCAGGATATTCTTCAACATCCGGACGGCCCGTTCCACCGCGCGACACACGGCTTCGCTGGGCGGTCGTCCAAGCCCGGTGTCGGCGGGCTGAATGGCCAGCAGGCGCACCGTGGCCGGGCCCCGCGTTCGCAGGTATTCGGCGGCGAGCGAGAGAGAAAGGGCGTGCGTGGACAGACCCCCCGGGCCCACGTCCTCCGCGCGGAACAACCGCAGCTCGCCGGGTGAACCTCCGAAGTCGACGGCGTCAACGATCAGCACGGTGTCGGGCCGCAAGGCGGCGATCTTCTCAAGATAATTTTCCGGCGCCATTCCGCCGTCGAATACGGGGACCGATACCCGCCCGGCCAGCCCCTCGGCCACCCAGGAGCCGGCCCCGTCGTCGCCGCGCATACGGTTGCCCACGCCCAGAATGCAGACGTTTCCCGCCAGGGCTGTTTCCAAGTCTTTCAACTCAGAACTTGTAAGGAAGTCGGCGGACGGAGGGGCCGCCGTCCCTCCATCAGTTGAAGTATGGCGAATTGAGGCGAATCTTTGGAGGGTCCGCGGCCTCGCGGACCGTCTTGATCCGTTTTCACACATTCTCAAGGCTCATTGCCCGGATGCGCTCGCCGGAAATCCAAGCGCCTCCAGCCCGGCCCGTCGTTGTTTGGCCGGCGGATGGAGATAGCCGGATTCGGGAACGAACTTCTGGCCGTCCGTCAACACCCACCGGAGGAATGCCCGGAGCGGCTCGTTCGTCGGGCTTCCTTTCACCACGAAGTAAAGGTCGCGCGCCGGAGGCGAGGGATAGTCGCCCCTCCGTATCGCCGCCACGAGCTCCTCTCGCGTGCGATAGAAGTCCTCTTCTTTCTCCAACACGCCGTTGCCGTTCACGTCGAGCGGCAGGATCGTCAGGCCGGCCGCGGGCTTCCCGGTGCGGGGGTCGTAGGCGTAGTTCACATTGTTGTAGCCCAACGCCAGCGGATCCCGGCGCACCGCGTCGCGAATCCCCGGGTCCCCGAACACCCGGGCGCCCTTCAGACCGGCCTGTGTCCCGCCGAGATAGTTCGCCCACGTCTCGGCGGCCCCGCACGCGTCGGACCGCGTGTAGATATGCAGGGGGGCCTCGCGGGCGGTCCCGGCCACGGCGCCCCACGTCTGCACCTCGCCCCGCAACCACAGGGCGGCGAGGGTTTCTTTTCCGACCCCCTTCCGTTGCAGGTCCTGCCAAACGGGGTTCCGCGCGTTGATGACGGCGACCACGGCGTCCTTGCATACCGTTATCGCCACGGCTCCTCGCGCCGCTTCGAGCGGGGCCACTTCACGCGAACACATGCTGATGTCCACCCGGCCGGCCAGGACGTCACTCATCCCTTTTCCCGTGCCCCCGGCGGAGACGCTGATGTGGATATCCGGGTAGGAATTCTGGAACTCCTCCGCCCAGCGGACCGCCATGGGATACAACGCCCAGGCACCGGAAAGGCGAAGGGAGCCCTGCGGTTCCGCCCCCCTTGCCCAGGGGGTTGTCAACAATACAAGCCAGAGCGCGATACAAGCCTTCATTGAGTACTCGGAGCCTGAACTACTTTTCCTCTCGCTTTGGGTAGGGACGGACCTCTGGGCCGTCCGCCAAGGCTTCGCCAGGGGTTGCCCCGGAGCGAGCGGCGGGTCCGGAGGCCCCGCCCTACCAGTTTTCTATACGGCATAAGCGGTCTTCCGGCGGCAGCGGGGGCACTGAATCATGAGGCGGTCGGCACGCAGGGGGTTCTCGGCCTCGGCCTTGACGCCTTCGTCCACGATCGCGAGATCCCTGCCCGCGACGAGCATCACCGTCGGGTTGGTATACGCCAGGGGCCCGAGCTGCTTCACCAGCCACCGCACCTGGTCCACCGGCGCAATCACGGAGCCGCACACCTCGCACAGCAGGAGTTCCTTCTCGACCTTCTCCTCGAAGTCTTCCCGCTTGAACCCGACGCAGTCCCACTCTGTGCTCTGCTTGATGCCCTCTTTCGTCGGGCAGTACCTCTCGCACTGGCCGCACCAGATGCACTGATCGAGGTGCTGGACCAACCGGCGAACGGGCGTGGCCCCCCCCAGGTCGTCGACCAGATCGATGCACTTCGACGGACACACCTCGGCGCATGCGCCGCAACCGATGCACTCCTTCTCGTTGTACCGCGGCCGGCCGCGGAACTGGGGGATGGGTTCGTAAGGCGTCTTCGGGAACGTCGTCGTGTAGGGTCGCGAGAACAGGGCCGTCAGCGCCTGCTTCAGGATCCTGGGCTGCAATAGACAGGGCAGTCTCATGACGCCGGGTCTTCCTTGGACCCGAGCCCCGCCTCGTTATCCTCGGCGTACCGGTCCACCACGCTCTTCTCCCAGAGCTTTACCCCAGCGACGTGCGACCCGCGCGCCAGGGCATGCGCGCCGGTCGGCGACGTAATGACAATGAACACGGCGCAGATCAACGCCTTGACGGCGGCCGCCGGGGAGTGGGTGATCAGCATGACGCCCACCAGGATCAGGCAGGTGCCGAGCGTCACGCACTTGGTGGCCGCTTGGAGCCGGTTGTAGACATCAGGGAGGCGAATCAG
>JAHJJH010000281.1 GCA_018823105.1 Verrucomicrobiota bacterium
CGCCTCGCCCGCGAAGAGAAAGCCCTCTGGGCGAAAACCGAGACCCCCGAGGACCTGGCCCGGCAGGAAAAGGTCCTTTCAGAAAAGATCCGACGGATCGCCCGGGCGCCGGAAGCCCGGAAACGGATGGAGCCGGGCACGGAGTTCGTGATCGTCTCCGGCCTGCCGCGGTCCGGCATGTCGCTGATGATGCAGATGCTCGCCGCGGGCGGATTGGCGGTCATGACCGACGGCATACGCCGGGCCGACGACTTCCATTCCGGGGAAAACTTCGAGTGGCCACGCATCCTGAAGCTGCCCGAGGATCCGTACGTGATCGAAGAGGCCTACGGCCGGGTGGTGAAGGTCCCCTCGATGCTCCTGCCGCATCTGCCGCGCGAGCACCGGTACAAGGTGATCTTCATGGATCGCCCCATCGAGGAAGTCGCCGCCTCGCAGGAGCGGATGTTGAAAAACAATCCCGCCGCGACCGACGCGCGCACGGCCGGGCAGATGCGCCCCGCGCTCGAGCAGCACCGCCGCCACATCCTGAAGCTGCTAAAGGACGACGGCCGCTTCGACGTCCTCATCCTCTCCTACCCGAAGCTCGTGATGGAGCCGGGGAACCTGGTGGAACGCATCCGCGACTTTCTGGGCGCCGACCTCGTCCTCTCCGCCATGGCCTCCGCCATCCGGCCCGAATGGTACCGCATCCGCCGCGGCAGAACCGCGAAGTAAACGCTCAATTCCTTACGCGGACCTTGTAGAACCGCGGCGCGCTGTCCGGCGGCGGGCTCACGCTGATGGACATGTTGCCCGCCTGCCCGGTGATATTGGTGTAGCCCGGCAGCGGGGTCCACGCGGCGTTGACCATCCCGGTGGACGAGAACACGCAATAAGTCCGGCCTGTCGTGCCCGGCCACGCCAGCGACTGGCTGCCGGACGCGACAGCCGCCGCGGCGCAAAAGACGGAATCCGGGTTGGCCGGGCCGGTGCCCGCGACGAATTCCGCCCGGTCCCCAGCCCCGTCGTTGTCGCTGTCGGTGTCCGTCGGGCTGCTGCCGAAGTCGAATTCCTCGCGGTTGCACAACCCGTCGTTGTCCGCGTCCTGCGCGGCATCCCAGGCCCCCCGGTAGTTCAGGCCGTGCGTTGTCTCCCACGCGTCCGACATGCCGTCGCCGTCGGTGTCCGGCGTCGCGATCGCCTCGACGCTCCAGTCCAGCGTCTGGTCGTTGAACGTGAAGCGGTAGCTGCCGTTCAGGGTCCCGCTGAACAGGATATTGGCCCCGCCGCTGTCGCCGGAACCGGACATCGGCGGCATGAACTGGGTTTGGAAGTTGTCGCCCCAGTTGACCGCCCAGCCCCCGTCGGCCGTGAACTTGAATTCGACGCCGCCCTGGCTCGTAAACGTCGCGTCGTGCCGCCAGGTGTGATCGGCCACCAGGCACATGTTGGACGCCCCGGCGTCCCAGCCGTTGAACGTGCCGGGCGCCGAGATGTTGCCATAGTTCGCGCTGCGCGGATTCCAGACATGGGGATCGGTGCTGTTCTCGTATTCCTGCAGGTTGGTGTATCCGTCGTAATCCGGGTCCTGCGCCGCGTCCACGGCGCTGTTCGGGTTCAGGCCTTGAGCCGTTTCCCAGGCGTCGGGCATCCCGTCCAGATCGGCGTCCGGCGCCGGGGTCGGTTCGAGACGGTAGCCCCGCTCGACCTCGTTGAAGGTGAACCGGTAGCTCCCGTTCAGCGTGCCGGCGACCACGATATCGCCGGACTCCCAGTCCGCCGTGCCGCTGAAAGGAATGTTCGTGACCAACTGGTCATACTCGCCCCAGTTCGTGGCCCAGTTGCCGTTGGCGGCAAACTTGAACGCCACGCCGGACTGGTTGGTCAGCACCACGTCGCCCTGCCAGGTGCGGTCCGCGATCAGCCGCAGGGGGTTCGCCGTGGTATTCCACGCATTGAACGTCCCGGAAACGGAAATCGATGTATAACTCGAGACCGGAGCATCATAGACCTGCGGATCGAGGCCGGCCTGGTATTCCTCGAGATTCGTGTAGTCGTCCCCGTCTGGATTCGCGCCGGCATCATCCGGATCGCCCGCGTCGAGGCCGTGGTCGTTCTCCCAAAGGTCCGGCATCGTGTCGCCATCGGTGTCGGCCCCCTGCGCCGTGATGCGCAGGCTCGGGTCGCCGTACAGGCTGAACGTGTAGAAGTTGTTCCACCAGCCGGTCGCCTCTTGCTTCACCTCGGCCAGCGCCCGGCCGAAGGTCGTTTCGTTGCTGACCACCTTGCGGAAATAATCGTACCCCATCGAGGCGTTCATGCCCTTCGCCTCGGCCGGCGACCACGGGCAGGAATAGAACCAGGACACCTCGCTGGCCGCCACGGAGGCGATGCCGCCGTTGCGCAGCACGGAGTAACTCAAGTTGAGGTCGTCGGTCGGGTTGCCGCACGAGCAGGAGACCATGAACAGGGCCGCCGGATGCCGGCGGTCAATCATGGGACAGTGCAGGCTCTCGAACAGCGAGCCCCCCGCATACACGGTCGCGCCGCGCGACCAGCCGTGCGCCCACCAGAGCACCATGCCGTAGGCTTCGTTCATCCAGTGCCTGGCCACCGCGGCGTCGAGCAGTTCCTCGTCGGAGGGGAAGACGGAGTCATAGCTGGGATTCACGCTGCCCTGCTCGTACAGCGTGTAGGCGCTGTAGCCCTTCGCCGACAGGTAGTTGGTTCGCGCGTGCTCGCCGAGATACGCCCCGTCGGTGTCGAGGTTCGAAAAGCTTTCCGGGAGCAGCGCGGCGCGCCGCCACGCGATGTTCCCCTCGAGTTCGTACTTGATGGTCTTCCAGATGATCCCGCGCAGCGTCTCGCGCCAGGACGGGTCCATGGTGTACACGGGGATGCGCCCGACGTACACCTCGGGGACCTTGTCCACGCCGCCGACGGCGTCCACATCGTTGGTCTCGTTGCCGAAGAACCCGTTGCCGTCCAGGTCCCAGTTGCCGGTCAGGTCGGCGTAGTAGCCGTCCACCGGGTAGATGTAGGCCTGAAAATGACAGCTCTTCATCGGCAGGTCGCCCCAGTCCGGCGACGGGTTGCCGATCAGCAGGACGTACTCGATCTGCATGCCGATGTAATTATCCTGGAGCCATTTGCGCATCCGGTCGGCCTTGCCGTCGGGCGACTGGCCTGCCACTTCGTTCCAGCCCGTCGCGGCGGCGTTGCCGTCCAGCTTCGTCTCGGTGACGACATGCACGGTGAACCCCATATCCGCCTTGTGCGTCGTCAGGCCGTAGAGCGTCGGGCTCTCGGAGTAAATCTCGTCCGTCGTCATGATGAGGTACGTGTTGCCGGACGTAGCCGCGGACGTGGTCCGCGTGGCATACC
>JAHJJH010000282.1 GCA_018823105.1 Verrucomicrobiota bacterium
GATCCTGGGCTGCAATAGACAGGGCAGTCTCATGACGCCGGGTCTTCCTTGGACCCGAGCCCCGCCTCGTTATCCTCGGCGTACCGGTCCACCACGCTCTTCTCCCAGAGCTTTACCCCCGCGATGTGCGACCCGCGCGCCAGGGCATGCGCGCCGGTCGGCGACGTAATGACAATGAACACGGCGCAGATCAACGCCTTGGCGGCGGCCGCCGGGGAGTGGGTGATCAGCATGACGCCCACCAGGATCAGACAGGTGCCCAGCGTCACGCACTTGGTGGCCGCTTGGAGCCGGTTGTAGACATCAGGGAGGCGAATCAGCCCGATGCATCCGAACAGGTCGAACAGCACGCCGATGGTTATGACCACAATGCCGGCCACGCTACTCATTGAAACCCTTGCCTTCCAAGTGTTTGGCCAGGGCTATGGTGCCGATGAAGCTCACCAGCGCCCACGCGATGGCCACGTTCAATATGTAGTCTTTGCCCGTCGCAATGGATACCAGGGCGGCGAAGCCGACGACGACGGTCCCCAGGATGTCGATGCCCACCATGCGGTCGGACGACGTCGGGCCCCGGCCGATGCGGTACAGGCACATCCCGCAGCAGAGCAGCAATCCCACCAGGAACAGAATGTACACCACTTCCGGCATAGACCGCTTCTTCCTTTCCCTTTTCTTCTGCGTCGTCCCTACTCGAAGATCCTCTGCAGGAACCACTCAAACCGTCCGATGATGCATTCCGACGCCTCGCGTACGCCGGTGGCCCGGACGTTGATCCAGTGGATGTAAAGAAATCCATCGTCGGTCATATCCACCGTCAGCGTGCCCGGGGTGAGCGTGACCGAATTGGCCAGCGCCGTGCGCCCTTCCTGGCTCTTCAGCATCGTCTTGACCTTCACAATGCCCGGCTCGATGGGCATCGCGGGATGCAGGACCCGGTAGGCGACGTCGAAGTTGGCCTTGACGACGTAGTAGAGGAACACGAACGCGTAGATGATGGCCCAGAAGTAGCGCACCGGGTTGAGCCAACGCCCGAACCCCGCCGCGGAGATCTCCCGCATGACGACCGCCACGATCAGGGCCACGACCACGCCGACGGCGATGTCCTGCACCCGGAGCCGACCGGTCACCGGGTCCACGGGCCACACGAGCAGCACCCACAGCAGCAGCGCCAGGATGAAGAGGGGTAGTTTCTTCATAGCGTGAAGAACCCTCCGGCAAGAGCGTCCGCCGCCGGCGCGATGAGCAGCGGCGTATCCATGCCCGTGATGATCAGGAACGCCATGCCCACGCAGAGCACGGCCAGGATCAGCATGGGCGCGGCCATCAGTCCGGGGATCTGCTGGAGCCGGTCCAGCCCCGCCCGCACCGACCCGAAGAACACGTACCGCTGCACCTTCAACTGGAAGGACAGCGTCACGAGGCTCATGACCACGGCCGTCACGGCGAGGGCGTAGTGGCCGGACTGCACGCACGCCAGCACGATGATCAGCTTGCTCCAGAACCCGTTGAAGGGCGGTATGCCCGCGATCGCCATGGAGCCGACCAGCGAGGTGCCGCCGGTGAGCGGCATCACCTTGTTGAGCCCACCGAGCTTCCGCATGTCGCGCTCCCCCGTGGCGTACTCCACCGCGCCCGCGTTGAGGAAGAGGAGCGACTTGAAGATCGAGTGATTCACCAGGTGGTACAGGCCGCCCACCAGCCCCAGCGGCGTGCCGAGGCCCAGCCCGAGCACGATGTAGCCCACCTGGCTGATGCTGCTGTAGGCAAAGAGACGCTTGATGTCCCACTGGCCGATCGCCAGCAGGCCGCCCACGACCATCGACAACACCCCGGCCCAGCGGAGAAGCTGCAGCAGGTTGTCCGTGATGCCGAAGACATTGAAGAGCAGGCGCGCCAGCACGTAGACCCCGATGGCCTTGATGAGCACGCCGGAGAGCATTGCCGAGATCGGCGCCGGCGCCGCGGGATGCGCGTCCGGCAGCCACGCGTGGAACGGCACGAGGGCGGCCTTGAGGCCGAAGCCGCAGAGGAACAGGCTGAGCGCGAACATGAGCGGCGTACTCATTCCCTCGCTGGCGATCTTGGTGGCCACATGGGCCATGTTGAGCGTGCCCGTCATGCCGTACATGAACGCAATGGCGAGCAGCACGAACGTCGAGGCCACGCTGCCCAGCACGGTATACTTGAAGGCGGCTTCGAGCTCTTCGTGCTCGCACCCGAACGCCACGAGCGCGTAGGAGGAGATGGAGGCGATTTCCATGAACACGAAGAGGTTGAACATGTCGCCGGTCAGCACCACGCCGTTCATGCCCGCCACCATGAAGAGAAAAAGGCTGTAGTAGCGGAACTTCGAGGTGTAGAGCCGCATGTAGTCGACCGAGAACAGCGTGGCCGCCAGGCCCACGACGTTGACGGCGATGAGCAGCAGCACGCTGAGCCCGTCGAGCCGGAGGTCGATGCCGATCGGCGTTTCCCATCCGCCCATGTGGTAGATTCCCGTCCGGCCGATGGACGCCAACGCCAGGGCCGTGAGGCACACCATGGTGGCATTGCCCAGCACGTCCGGCGCCCGCGTCAGCTTCCGCGATACCATGGGGATGATGAAGGCCATGCCCAGGGGGATCGCGACGAACAATGGAATCATGTTGTTCATTCTCGACCGGGGTCGCTTACCCCTTCAGCCTCCTCATCTCCGTGATATCGAACGTCCCGTACCGCTCGTAGAGCCGGATACAGAGGGCCACCATCAGGGCCAGCACGCCGAGACTGATCACGATGGACGTCAGCACGAGCGCCTGCGGCAGCGGATCCACCGCGTTGGCCACGAACAGCGAGGCATCGGCGGCCTGGTCCATGATCGGCGGTTCGCCCTTGAACCGGTAGCCCAGCAGGATCAGGAACAGGTTGACTCCATACTCCATGATCGCCAGGCTGATCACGATCTTGACGATGTTCTTCTTGACGACGACCCCGTACAGGCCGATCGCAATCAGCACGAAACAGAGTGAATAGATCATGACTCGTCCTTCCCGCGTCGTACGAGATCCCGCTTGCCGTCCTGTCGCACGGTTACGTGCAGGGCGGACAGCATCGCAAAAACGAGGAACAGGGACACCCCTACCTTGATCCCGATGCCGATGTTGCACGGGAGAATCACGCCGGCGCTGAAGAGGTGGAACTGCGCCGCCTCGGGGGTCGCAATGATATTCTTGAAGAAGACCTGGGCCACCACCAGCCCGGCCACGGCGACCCCCAGGAAGATCAGGGCCCCCACGCTGTCCAGCTCCGCGGCCACGGCCGGATTGAGCGTCTTGGAAGCCACCCGCTGCCCCTCCGCCAGCGTCAGCAGGATGAAGGCGCAGGCGATGATCACGCCGCCGGCGAATCCGCCGCCCGGGGTCAGGTGTCCGTACAGGACAATGTAAATCCCGTACAGCAGGATGAACCCCTCGACCCAACGGGTCACCGTTTTCACGATGACGCTCATCCCTTCTCTGGAAGAACGGCCGTTCATGCGCTCTCCGATTCCTTGTCCGCTTCCGCCTGTTTCTTGCGCGCCTTCCGCCGCAGGATGGTCAGCGCGCCCAGGATCGAGCAGAACAGGATCGTGGCTTCGCCCAGGGTGTCATAGCCCCGGAAATCCAGCAGGATGGCCGTGACGATGTTCGCGGCGCCCGTCTTGGCCAGCCCCTGCTCCAGATAGGTCGTGGACGGCGCCCCGGCCACGCGGTCCATCACGGCCACCCCGAAGGGCGGGAACTGCTCGAACATATGGACGCTCAGGACGGCCACGGCCAGCACGGCCGCCACCGTCACGATCATGCCGAACAACTCGCGGTCGCCCGTGATGGTGGTCAGATCACGACTGATCGTGGCCCGTATGAGCACGACCAGGACCAGGATCTCGACCACGATCTGCGTGATGGCGATGTCCGGCGCGCCGAGGAAAAGGAACACGATCGACAGCAGGAAGCCCACCGCGCCCACGCTGATGATGGAAGAAAGCAGGTTCGAGGTCTCGATGGCCACCAGCGCGCCCACGATCATCAGCAGCAGCAGTATGATCAGCAGTTCCGACATGTTAACCCCACAGCCTCATCAACATATACAGGATGACCAGCAGGCCCGCCATAACCCAGGTCAGGTAGACCGGAAGCAGGCCCGCGTGCGCCTTGCGCAGCGCTTCGATGAAATACATGGCAGTTCCCCGGCCCACGTCGTAGATGTCGAACACCTTCTTTGCGGCCAGATCGTACATCTTGTGGATCAACGGCAGGTCCTGGATGGTCTGATAGAAATCGACCCCGGTTACTTCCACGTCGCGGCTCGGTCCGCGCGCCACGCCCTGGATGTAGGGTTCGCTCATGACCTCGCCGCCGATATACGGCTGGCACGTGCGCACCTTCCGCGCGCTGGTCAGGAAGTACAGGACCAGGCCCAGGGCAATGCCCGCCAGCAGCATGACGGTCGCCGGTCCCGCCCCCCACACGCCCGTGAAGTCCACGGAGGCTCCGATGGCGGGACGGATCAGATACGGAAGCGGCAGGTGGTGGACCAGGACGCCGAAAGCCACGCAGGTCGCCGCCAGTATGGTCGTGGGCAGCCACATGGTGAACCCCACCTCGCGAACGTTCTTGCGCGCCACGTCCGGCGAGGCTTTGCGCAGGAACGCGGCGTGCAGCACCTTGACGAAGCTCGCGAGCGTCAGCGCCGAGCCGAGCATGGCCGCCACCAGCCATATGACCCACAGGCGCCCGCCCCGGCCGCCTTCGATGATGCCCTGGTACACCATCCATTTCGACGCGAACCCGTTCAGCGGCGGGATGCCCGAGATGGACAACGCCGCCACCACGAACGCCGCGAACGTCAGGGGCATGGCCTTTCCCAACCCGCCCAGCCGGTCCAGGTCCGTGGTCCCCGTCTGCTTCTCCACCGCGCCCGCGCAGAGGAACAGGGCGGACTTGTAGATCGCGTTGTTCAGCATGTGGAACAAGCCGCCCGCAATGCCGACCGCCGTGCCGGACGCGATGCCGAGCACCATATAGCCGACCTGGCTCACGGCGTGGTAGGACAGCAGGCGCTTCATGTCGTGCTGGACCAGGGCCATCATGACCGCGAACAGCACCGTGACAGCGCCGATGAGCATCAGCAAGCCTTTCATCAGGCCGTCGAGCGTGAACAGGTCGACGACCACCCGGACCAGTAGGTAGATGCCGAGCAGCTTGTCGAGCGAGGCCGGGAGCAGCGCGGCCACGGGGACGGGGGCCTTCTCGCCGCAATCCGGGACCCAGCTGTGCAGGGGCATGGCCCCGGCCTTTGCGAAGGCCGCCGCCACGAACGACAGGAAGGCCACGTACGCGACGCGACTCCCGAGCGCCATGGCCGGGCCGTCCATGCGCGTCGAGCCCGTCTTGACCCACACCAGCACGACGCCGAGCATCAGGATGCAGTCCGAGCCGCCGATGATGATGAAGCTCTTCTTGGCCGCGTCCGCGGCGTCCGGCCCCGCGATCCCGATCAGCAGGTAGAGCGTGATGCCCAGGAACCCCCACAGGATCAGCAGCAGGACCAGGTCGTTCGCCATCACCGCGCCCAGCGACGCGCCGAGCGTCCACAGAACGTACGCGTAGTACTCCCGGAGCCTCGCCTTGCCCTTCATGAAGCCGACCGAGTACACCGTGATCAGAAGACCGAAGACCGCGGTGGCCAGCAGCACGAACGCGCTCAATCCGTCGATCCGCAGGCTGACCCACCCCGCCAGATCGGCCACCTGGTTCCCGCCGCGGAACACGGGCCACACCGCGACCAGCGTAAGCGCCGCGGCCACGACGGCGACGAACCCGCGCACCCGGTCGAGTGCTTTCGGCAGCAGGAGGCACAGGAAGCCTGCGATCACCGGGATGGTTACCGGCAGCACCATAGGATTCAGCAGCACGTCCAGCATCCTATCGCTCCAGCTTCAGCTTCGGGCCTTCGTGCCCCAGTTCCTTCTTCAGGCGCTCGGTTTTCTCCTGCGAAAGCCGGATAAGCTCCTGTGACGACAACACCTTCCTCCCCGTGCCGGCGTCCACGACCGCCATGCGCTCGGTGCAGCAGTAGCACGGGTCCACCGCCGCCAGGATAATCGTCGCGTCGGCCACGGTCTCGCCCAGCACGGCCACGCGATTCGAAACGACGTTCATGAAGCTCGGCGCGCGGACCTTGTGGCGCGCGGGCCGGTTCGAGCCGTCGCTGCGGATGTAATGGAACACCTCGCCGCGGGGCGCCTCGTAGTGGCCGATGCCCTCGCCGGGTTTCACTTCCTTGGGATTCGAGTCCACGGGGCCCGGAACGGTCTTCAGCTTTTCCAGGCATTGCTCGATGATCCTGATGGACTCGAACATCTCCAGGACACGCACGATGGCCTTGTCGTACACATCCCCGTGCTGCATCACGACCACGTCCCAGTCCACGAGCCCGTAGGCCGCGTGCGGGTGGTCCCTGCGCACGTCGATCGCGACGCCGGAGGCCCTAGCGGTCGGGCCGACCACGCAGTAGTCGATCGCCTGCGCCTTCGTCAGCACCCCCACACCTTCCGTGCGGGCATGGATCAGCGGATCGTCGATCACCGCCCCCTTGAACAGGTTGATCGGACCCTTCAACCCGTCCAGCATCTTCCGAATGGCGGGGAGATCCTCGGCCTTGATGTCGCGGCGCACGCCGCCGGGCTTCATCATGGCGTAGTGGTTGCGGTTCCCCGAGATCAGCTCCAGGATATCGAGCACATCTTCGCGGTACCGCCACGACCACATCCAGACGGTGTTGAACCCGAGGAAGTGACCGGCCAGCCCGAGCCACAGCAGATGCGAGTGAATGCGCTCCAGTTCGCCGATCGTCGAGCGGATATAGAGCGCCCGTTCCGGGACCTCGATGTCCCCCGCGTCCTCGACGGCCTGCACACAGGCAATCGGGTGTGAGCATGAGCAGATGCCGCAGATGCGCTCAACGAGGAACACCGTCTCCTCGAAGGTCTTCGATTCCGAGAGCTTCTCGATGCCCCGGTGGTTGTAGCCGAGCTCGATGTCCAGATGGACCACCTTCTCGCCCTCGACGTGAAGCTTGAAGAACTCCGGCTCTTCCTGGAGCGCGTGATAGGGTCCGATGGGTACTATGGTTGTCTTCGCCATGTGCTCACTACTTCTCGTAGTCCCTTCTCAGCGGGTACTTGCCCTCGGGCCAGTTGTCATCGAGCAGCAGGTGCCTCAGGTCCGGGTGATTCTTGAAGTGAACGCCCAGCAGCTCCCACATTTCCCGCTCGATCCATTCCGTACCGGTGCAGATGGACGAGACGGATTCGATCTCCGGATGCTCGCGATCCAGCTTCGTGCGGATCGTGACCACAAAACCCTGCTGGTCGAACGCCCAATGATAGAGGATTTCGATCGCCGTCGGCGTGTCGACGCCCGACGCGATCTGGAACCGCGCCCCAAGTTCCTTGTGGATCAGGCGCGTGGCCTCCGGAACGTCCTCGGGCCGCACCTCGACGTAGTAGCGCTTGGCCGATTTCTCGTGGAAATCCACGATCTTCGCGCCCAGGCGCTCTTTGATCTGCGCCACGATTTCTTCGCGCGTCATCATGCAACCTTCGATGTAGCGGCGCGTGTGTCACGCGCCGAATGATCTCCGCGTCTCACCTTCTGCGCGTGTCACACGCGCAGCTACATCATTTGTTCATCCGCCTCTTAGTTTCCCAATCAGCTTCACGATCGCCGAAATCATCGCCTCGGGCTTCGGCGGACACCCCCCCACGTACGCGTCGATCGGGATATACTCGCCCGGCGGCACATCCCAGTTGTAGGAGTCCCTGAACATCAGCCCCGTGGCCGGGCAGCCGCCGATCCCCACGACCACGATGGGCTTGGGCGCCTGCTCGTAGAGGTGCTTCAGCCGGACCGCGGACTTCTTGTTGAAAATGCCCGAGAGGAGCAGCACATCCGCGTGCTTGATGCTGCCGACCAGCGTAATACCGAACCTTTCCACGTCGTACCGCGGCGTCAGCACGTCGAGGATCTCGATATCGCAGTTGTTGCATGCGCTTCCCGCCACGTGGAAAACGTTCAGCGACCTCGTCAGAGCCTGGATGGCAAAACTCATCTTGTCACCAACCCATAAACGCCAGGACCACCGCCGCCAGCGCCACGACGGTCACGGGTCCCCAGAAAAATTTGACGGCCTGGTCGATCCGCATCCTCGGCGCCGTGTTCCGTATCAGCACGATGACCACGACCAGGCCCACATACTTGAGGATGCCCAGCACGATGTCGAGCCATCCCGTGCCGAACCGGATCCCGCCGCAGTACAACGCGACGAGGAACATCGGCATCGTGAACAGCATCATCGCGCGCGTCAGCTTGAACAGGCCGAGCGGCGGTCCTGAATACTCGATGTAGGCGCCCCCCGTCAACTCGGTCTCCGCCTCCGGCGCATCGAAGGGCACCAGCGTCAGCTTCGCCTGCATGCAGAGCATGGCCACCAGGAGGGCCAGCACGCCCGAGGGCGCCGCGACGGCCGGCGATGCGGACAGGATGTCCCCCATGCGGATGCTCTGCGCGTGGATCACGGGCACCAGGGCGGCGAGGACGAACGGCAGCTCGTAGCCCATCACCAGCTTCATCTCGCGGCTGCCGCCGACCGAAGCCAGCGGGTTGCAGGACGCGAAGGAGCCCAGGATCACCGCCAGCGCGGGCATGGTCAGCAGGTAGATCAGCACGATCAGATCGCCCGCGAACGTCTCGGACGGCACCATCAACGCGCGCCACAGGATCGTCGAGGCGGCGCTCACGGCGGCCAGCCCGATCAGCGGCGCCGAGAGGAACAGCCAGGCCGGCGCGCCGGCCGGCACCGTGGTCTCCTTGATCATGTACTTGACGATGTCGTAGAACGGCTGCAGGAAGGGCGGGCCCACGCGCATCTGCACCCGCGCGGTCACCTTCCGGTCGATCCAACTCGTCACCAGGCCGACGACCGCGGTGAAGAGCATCCCCGGGAAGACCAGGTACTGAACTATGATGTCGCCGTAGTACATGTTCAGACCGCTTTCTTGTCCCACCTGGGCGAGTGAACCGCGAGCCAGTCGTTCACGATGAAGATTCCTTCCTTCGCGGACTCCGCCACCTCGCGGTACTCGATCGCCTTGTTCACGCAGCTCACCACGCAGGGCGGCTCCACGCCCTCCTTCTGCAGGCAGAAATCGCAGTTCGTCACGTAGAACGGCAGCGTGTCCGGCAGGATCGTGCCGAACGGGCACGCATGGCTGCAGCACTTGCAGCTCACGCAACGCAGGTTGTAGCGCTTGAGCACGCCGTCCTCCTGCCGCTCCAGCGCCTCGAAGCGGCACGCGGCGACGCAGCTCGCGTCCTCGCAGCGCCTGCAGAAGATCGCGAAGTTCGCCAGTTCGCGTAACGCGAGCGCGCCGTGGTCGGTGGCTTTCGGCCGGTAGAAATAGGCACACTGCACCTCGCACTTCGCACAGTCGGTGCACTTCTCCAAGTCGATGAACAGCCTCTTGCCCATTCTTTGCCTACTCCCAGATCTTCGGTACCGATTGAATCGAGCCATACGTGAAGACCGGCCCGTCCTTGCACGCGTACTGCGTGCCGATGCGGCAATGGCCGCACTTGCCCACGCCGCAGCTCATGTTCTTCTCCATGGAAAGGTAGATGCTCTCCGGCGGATACCCGCGCTTCAGCAACGCCACGGTCGCGAATTTCATCATGATCGGTGGCCCGCAGACCACGGCAACGCCGTTCTTGGGATCGCAGCGCAGGTTTTTCTCGTCCAGGATCGCCGTCACGACGCCCACCGGGCCCGTCCACGTGTCGTCCCCCCGGTCCACGGTCACCAGCACGTCCAGCGCGTCACCCTGGTCCCATTTCTTCGCGACGGCGTCGCGGAACACGATGTCGCGGGGCGTCTTGGCGCCGTACCGGATGATGATCTTCTTGAAGCTGCTCACCTCCTGCAGCAGGGCAAACAGCAGGGCCCGGAGCGGCGCCAGGCCTACGCCGCCGCCCACGATCACGACCTCGCGGCCGCGGAACGACTCGATCGGATAGCGCTGGCCGAGCGGCCCGCGAAGGCCCACCTCAGCGCCCGGCGCGAGGCTGTGCAGCTTGTCGGTGACGCGGCCCGCCCGCATGATCGTGATCTCCATGTGGTCCTTCACCGCCGGAGACGAGGACGGGGTGAACGGTGCTTCGCCGACGCCGGGCACCGTCAGTTCGATAAACTGGCCGGCCTCGAACGACATCGCCTCGGCCGGACGCACCGAAAACGTCTTGATGTTCGGCGTCTCCTCGATGACCGCCTCGATCCTGGCCGGGACCGGCATGTACAGGTCAGGCTTCATCCACCGCCCTCTTCAGCACGTCGCGAATGTCGATCTTGCCCGTGCATGCTTCCACGCAACGCCCGCAACCGTCGCAGGCGTACGTCTTCAGGACGTCCGGGAAGAAGTTGAACTTCTTGTCAAAGCGATTGAGTAGCCGTTCCGCCCGATGGGGCCGCATGTTGGCGCCGCCCGCCACGCGCGCGAAGTTCTTGAACAGGCAGGAATCCCAGAGCTTCACCCGCTCCGGGGCGCCGCTCGCGCCGCGCCCGTCCGCCAGCAGGAAACAATGGCACGTGCAGCAGCAGAAATTGCAGGCGCCGCACTCCACGCAGTCCTCGGCAAAATCCTCCCACAGCTTGGACTCAAAGGACTTGCTGATCGCCTTCTTGAAGTCCATGCCGGGGCGCAGCCCCTTCGCCGCGGCCTGGTCCACGACCCGCTGGTACATCGCCGCCCGGCTCTTGTCCCGCTCCTGCACCAGCGCGTCGCCGGCCGGCTGGAGCAGGTCGCGCGCGGCCTCGAGGACACGCGCTCCCCGCTCACTGCCCGTCTCGATCACGTAGCCCTTCGGCGTGGGAGAGACGTTGATGTCGAATCCCTCCTTCGCATGCGGCTGCTCGCCGACCACGGGACAGAAGCAGACCTCCAGGCAGTCGGTGCAGTCGCACGAGACGAGGATGGTTTTCTCCCGCGCCTCTGCGTAAAGGGGATCCGCGGGCTCGGTCTTGAGCATGACGTGGTCGTGAATGCGCAAGGCGGAAAGATCGCAGTTCTTCACGCCGATCATGATCCGCTCGGGCATCGCCGGCTGTTCGCCATTTCCACCGACCTGCCCCAGGAACTCGCGCGGGCGGAACACCAGGGATTTCAGGGGTTCGACCGGTCGGAACGAACCGAGGGTGGACGTGCCGGGTTGCCATGTCTCGGCCCGGACGAGATGGTACTGGCCCGCGTCGGACGGCTCGAGCGCATACACGACGCGGCCGCGGCTGATCGCACAGAGGACGTCATCTATGGAGTGCCCACTCGCGATCTGATAGCGCATCCGAACCGTCTCCTGGCGAATGATGGATAAAAATCGGGGATAAATTACAACAGGCCCCGGCAGGGACACAAGAACGAACCCAAAAAAAGTGGACGGTGTGGGGCGTTGAACCCACGCGCGCTACCCAAAGTAGACTCAAAGGCGAACCGCCTGGTCATCAAGGAGATCCCGGGCTACAAGATTCGAATACTCCTCCAGACGCCCCGCCAGGATATCGGATACTTCCATGCCCGGCTCGAGGCGCGCCGGCTGAATGGCGAAGATGATGATTTCCGCGGGGCACTCGCCCAGCCGCCTGGAAAGGTCCAGGAGGCTGAACAGGTCGCCTTCGTGCAGCGACAGGCCGGGGAGTTTCTTGAGGCTGGCCGCCTGCTCGGGCGTGAAGCGCCGGATCGTGCCCGGGGGCTCGCCCATCAGGGCGCAATCCACGAAGATCGCCTTCGGGTGTCCCGCCATCGCGTGCAGCGCGGCCATGCCGGAAGTGCCTGCCTCCAAAAAACTAACGCCGGGAAAGCGATCGGCATGCGCGGCCAGGCGTTCCACCACGCGGATACCGATGCCCTCATCGGCCATCAGAATGTTGCCCAATCCGATGACTATCGTGTCTTGCATCCTCTTGCCTGCGTTGGGATCGACGTTGATAAAGCCGCTCGGTGAACCCACCCTCCTTTTCAAAGGCCGACGCCTGTGCCGCCATCTGGCGGTCGAGGAGGTAACAACATAGATTCAGAAGACAAAGGGCGCCGTTGGCAACGAAAACGGCGGGCGCAATGGGGGGCAGCACGGACGAACACGGACTGACACGGACGCCTTTAGGACTGTTTATATTTATTGTCCGTGTTTGTCTGTGTCCGTCGGTGTTCTTCTCCGCTCTTTTCACCTCATTGGCCACCCACGCTCGGAATTCGTCCAGGGTGGCGCAGCGGCGCACCTTGAGTCGCTGAAGCGCCGTGTGGTCCGGTTCCCATTTGGGCAAGCCCTTTTGTCGCAGAAAGTCCTCAAAGTCGCGCCGCAATTCCTCCAAGCTGGCACGGGCTACGCTGGTCAGCTTGATCTCCATCTTCTTCGAGGTGCCGGAAACCTGGCTTCCCTCGGCGATGTTTTGGACTCCACTTCGCGCGGCCTGCACCATCTGGTCATGGGTCCGACTGCGGGGTGGAATGTACTGATCGCAAAACCGCACCGTGAGGTCGAAGACCAGTTCCGCCAATTGAAAGCTCTTAAGCTTCCGATATCCGCCATGCGGAGGGATCAGCGGTTCATTCGGCACGGGCGCTCCTAAACGAACTCCACGTTCAGGTAATGCGTGGAGCAGGAAATGCACGGATCGTAGGCGCGGACGAGCATCTCGAGCAGGAGGCGGATTTCCTCCTGCGGCCGGTCTATGATCTGCGGCACCAGGGCCTCGAAATCCTTCTGGATGTTCGCGTGGTTCTGGTTGGTCGGGATGCAGCAGTTCGCCTTGACGCAGTTCCCCTTCTTGTCGAACGCGTACCGGTGGAACAGGATGCCGCGCGGCGCCTCGACGGCCCCGGCGCCCTCGCCCTCGCGGGGCTGGACCTTCGGCAGCTCGGGCTGGAGGCCTTTCGTCAGCAGTTCGTCGATGATCTGGATGCTGTGCTCGGTGATCTGCACGCATTCGACGACCTGGGCGACGTTGTTCATGTAGGGATTGCAGCAACCCTTCTTCAGGCCGAGCTTCTTCGCCGTAGCCGCGGCCAGAGGCAGTAGCAATTCGGCATTCAGGTTGAACCGGGCCAGGGCGCCGACGGCGAACGCGTCGCGGTGCCACTTGCACCACTTGGCCGTGGACTGCGCGCTGACATACTCGTTGACCACCGATTCGAACTGCGGCACGGGCGTCAGGTCCATTGTGTCCGTGCTGCCGATGCCGCCGTGGTAGAAGGAATAGTGTGTAGGATCCACGAGGGCGATGTACTCCGTGTCCCGGTCGAAGGCCGGGAGCTTGGGCGCGAGGCTCAAGACGACCTCGGCCAGGGTCTTGAGGTCCGGGACGATGCCCTCGATCGTCTTCTTCAAGCCGCGCAGGTACTCCTCCGTGGGGAGGCTGGCGAACCCGCCGGGCTTGATGGTGACCGGGTGGGTCATGCGCCCGCCGAGGGCTTCCATCCACTGGTTGCCCGTGCGGTGGAGCTTGATGACGGTCTTGACCACGTCCGGGTGGCTCTGGACCAGCGGCACGACGGATTTCTGGCCGAGCAGGTCGGGCGCGACGAGGTAGCCGACGTGCAGGCTGTGGCTCTCGAGCTGCTCGGAGTAGTGCAGGAGCATCCGGAGCCGGTCGGTCTGCTCGGAGACCTCGATGCCCATGGCGTCCTCGATGGCCTTGATCGCGGCGAAGGAGTGGGTGACCGAGCAGATGCCGCAGATGCGGCTGACGATGGTCTGGATGTCCTCGAAGCTGCGGCCGCGGACCATGGCCTCGAAGAAGCGGGGCGCCTCGGGCACCTGCCACTCGAGCTTTTCGATCCGGCCGTCGCTGGCACGCAGCACGATGTTGCCGTGCCCCTCGACGCGGGTAATGTGGTGTACGTGGATGTCGACCGTTTGGCTCATGAGGTGGGCTCCTGCCCGCTGCCGAAGAGCAGCAGCCGGCTCTTCAAGTCGTCCATGGTCTTGCCGTAGTGCTCCATGACCTCGCGCGCGGCCTGGACGTTGGGATCGTCCACGTAGCCGCGGCAGCCGAAACACCAGAATCCGGCCGAGGGGCAGGGGGCGTTGCAGCCGGCGCGCGTGACCGGGCCGAGGCAGATTTCGTTATACTCATAGCGGCAAACGGTTCCGCGCATCTTGCACTCGACGCAGACGGGGTAGTTGGGGATCGCCGGCGTCTTGCCCAGGGCCAGGCAGCGCAGGATGTAGGCGAATTCCCTGTTGTTGATCGGGCAGCCGTGGATCTTGAGGTCCACCTTGACCACCTCGTCGAGCGCCCTGGTCGGCAGGGTGTTCAGGTGCGGCATCGAGCCGTCCTTGCCGTACACCTCGGCCCGGACCTCGTCCATGGCGAAGTTGTTCTTCAGCTTGTTAATGCCGCCCATCGTGGCGCAGGCGCCGAGGGCGATCAGGATCGCGGCCGGCGCGCGAATCTCACGCAGCTTTTCCTCGTCCTCGGGACGAGTGATCGAGCCCTCGACGATGGCGATGTCGTAGGTGTCGCTCTGGTCGCTGAGGGCCTCCCGCCATTCCACGGGCTGGATCAGCGTAAGCACGTCGAGAAGTTCTTCCTCCAGGTTGACGATCTGGAGCTGGCACCCCTCGCAGCAGGCAAAATCGAAGATGGCTACGCGCGGCTTGTCCATCAGATCGCCTCCTCCACTTCACGGACATCGGTGAAGTTGAACACGGGCCCGTCCTGGCACACGTAGATCCCGTTGATCTGGCAGTGCCCGCACTTGCCGACGCCGCATTTCATGTGGCGCTCGAACGAAAGGAAGATGCTTTCGTCCGGCACCTTCATCTTGATCAGTTCGACCACCACGAACTTGTACATGATCGGCGGCCCGCAGATCACCGCGATGGTCTTCGGCGGGTCCACCTGCACCAGCGGCAGGAGCCGCGTGATGACCCCCTCGGCCCCGGTCCAGGTCTCATCCCGGCGGTCGACCGTTTCCAGCAGGGTGACCTGTTTGTGCTTTCTCCACTTCTCCATCTCCTCCGCGAACAGGCGGTCGGCGGGCGTCTTGGTCCCGATCACGATCATCACGCGCCCGTAGTCGGCCCGGTGATGGAGCACGTACTGGATCGCCGAACGGACGGGGACCAGCCCGATGCCGCCGCAGATGAAGAGCACGTCCTTCCCCTTCATCACGGTGTCCACCGGGAAGTGAGTTCCAAAGGGACCCCGCACACCGAGGATGCTCCCGGGTTCCATCCGGTGCAGGGCCGTGGTGACGTTCCCCGCCCGCCGGATCACCATTTCGAAATAGCCCCGCACGGTGGGCGACGAGGACACGGAGATGGGCGCCTCGCCGATGCCGGGCACGGAGAGCTCGACGAACTGGCCGGGCAGATGGCCCAGGTCCCGGCCGGACAGCAGCGTGAACTCGAAAAAGGCCTCCTGGCGTGTGAGCGGTTCCACCTTCAGCAGCTTCGCGGGCTCCGGCAGGTAAATATCCTTGCCTTCCATGGCGGGCTTGGACTGGATCATCGCGGTCCCTCCGCCAGTCGGTTATACACCTCTACCGGATTGGCGATCTTCGCCACGCACGCGCCGATGCAGCGGCCGCACCCGACGCAGGCGATCTGCCGGTGTTGGTCGTAAAGGTACTTGCCCTTGCGGTAATAGCGGTGCCGGTAGCGCTCGGCCTTCTTCCTCCGGAAGTTGTGGCCGCCGGCGACGAGGGCGAACTCGGTCAGCATGCAGCCGTCCCACGTGCGCACCCGCTCGCCATTCTGCAGGTCCCACCGGACGTCTTCGCGGACGTTGAAGCAGTAGCAGGTCGGGCAGACGAGGTTGCAGGAGCCGCAGGAGAAGCAGCGCTTCGATTTTTCCTCCCAGACCGGGTGGTCGTAGCTCTTGTCCAGCATCGCGGGCAGATCCTCCGGCTTCACTTTCAGTTCGTGCCGGCGCAGGAGCTGGCGGTTGTGGTCCCAGACCATCTTCCGGAACTGCAGGTCGCCCGCCTCGGCCTCCGGCTCGCTCGCCAGCGCCTTCATCAATGCCTCGCCCTTCGCCGACCGGCCCTCGACGAGGTAGTCGTCGTTGATGCGGGTCAGCAGCACGTCGCCGCCTTCCTCGAGGACGGCGGTGTTCATGCAGCCGGCGAAGACGTTGGGCGAGGCGTTCTGCACATCGCAGACCACCAGGGTTGCCTGTGCGCGCCGCGTCAAGTAGTGGATGTCCGGCTGGCCCTCGGCGAAGACCGTATCCATCTGCAGAATCCCGACGGCGTCGTAGGGGTGTACGCCGAAGAGGACGAACGGCTCGGTGTCCAGGACGCTTTCATACCCCCGGGCCCCGAACCGCAGGAGCGTCTCGCACGGGGGTTGGAGGAAGGCCTTGGGCGCGGTCACGGCCACGTCGTAGTCCAGCCGCAGCCGGGCGGCCTGTGTCAGCGGCGCAAAGGCGAACTTGTCGCCCTGCGCCTGCGCGCCGAACACCCTCTGTTGCCCGATCAGGCTGTCCACCCAGCGCTCCAGTGTGGTCGGCCCTATCTTTTTGATGGTCACAGGATTTCTCCTTCGGCTTCGAGCCTCGCCGCGTCGCGGTGAGGCCCGCGGAAAGGGGGCGGGTCAATCGCGCCCGTACATCCGTTGCATCTCGCGCAGGACGTCCCGGCGGCTGACGATGCCCACAACGCGGCCGTCCTTCACAATCGGCACCCGCCGGATGCGCTGGACGACGCAGGTACTGACGAGTTCCTCGATCGGGGTCTCCGGCGGGAACGAGACCACCTTCCGGCTCATGGCATCGGCCACGGTGGCCTCCTCGGCGTTCCCGTCGAAGGCGAAGTTGAGCAGGTCGTGCTCCGTGACCATCCCGATCAGCCGGTCCTGATCGTCCACGACCGGCATACCGCTGATATGCCAGCGCAGCAGGAGGTCAATGACCTCCGTCAGATGCACATTCTCTTTCACCGTGATGACCGGGTGGGTCATGATGTCGGCGGCGGTTTTCAATTTCATCGGGCACCTCGCGGAATACGCGTGCAAATCGTACTTACACCTTACACAAGCCGGCGTGAGATGACCAGCCTTTTTTCCCCGCTTCTTCTCATCCGGCGACGGCTATAAAGGTTGGCCGGAACACGCCCCCTTCGACGCCATCATTGTCACCTGCGCTCCCGAAGACGTTCCGCCCGCGCTGGTCGAGCAATTGACAGGCGGCGGACGCATGATCCTGCCGCTGGGAACCGGAGCTCAGCGGCTGGTTATCCTGAGGAAGAGAGCCGGACGCGTGGCGGCGGAAAATGATCTCCCGGTACGTTTCGTCCCGATGGTGCACGGCCGGTGACCTGTTCCCCCGAAGCTCGGCGTCAGAAGTCCAGGCGATAGCTGTACACTTCGCCATGCAGTTCGGATTGCACCGCGCCGCCGCTCTTCTGCAGAACGCGCTGCATGCGCTTGTTCTCCCTCAGGACTTCCGCCGTGAACCCCGCGATGCCGTGCCGTTTGGCCACATGGATGAGATGCCGCATCATGAACCCGCCGATACCCCGGCCCTGCCACCGGTCATGGACGACGAAGGCTACTTCGGCCCGGTTCGTGCTCGTGTCCAGGTAGTAGCGGCCGATGCCCACGATCTCCTCGCCGTGGGCCTCCGGCACGGTTCCCACAATCGCGACGTCCGTGCGGTGGTCAATGTAAACGAAGTCCTGGACCTGCTTGCGAGGAATCCGCTTCATCTTCGACATGAAGCGGTAGTAGATCGTCTCGAAGGACAGCGCATAGAAGAGTTCCCTCACTCCCGGCTCGTCGGTGGGTTGAATGGAGCGGAAGTTGATCTGGGTGCCGTCATCCAGAACCATGGTGGTCCTGATGTCGGGCGGGCCGACCATCAGATTGCCCTCCACGTCCTTCAACCCGGGTCGCAGATACTTCGCTTCGATCGCCTCGATCAAGAGCTGTTCCCGGAACTTCGGATGAGCAATGGAAATGAGCGACATGGCCCGCTCCTGCACGCTCTTCCCGTGCAGGTACGCCACGCCGTACTCGGTGGCCACGTAGTGAACATCCCCGCGGGTCGTGACCACTCCGGCGCCCGGGCTCAGCCGCGTCACGATGCGCGAGATGGTGTCGTCCCTGGCCGTGGAGGGCAGCGCGATGATGGCTTTCCCGCCTTGAGACCGCGCCGCTCCGCGATTGAAGTCCACCTGTCCGCCGATCCCGGAATAGAAGCGGGTGCCCAGGGAGTCGGCGCACACCTGCCCCGTGAGATCCACCTCGAGAGCCACGTTGATGGCCGCCTGCCTGTACTGTTGCCCGATGACGAAGGGATCGTTCACGTACTCGGTGGGATGGAACGAGAATACCGGGTTGTTATCAATGTAGTCGTAGAGACGCTGCGTGCCCATGCAGAAGCTGGCCACGATCTTCCCGTGGTCCAGCGTCTTCTTCCCGCCGGTGATCACCCCGCTTTCCACCATGTCGATGATCGCGTCCGTGAACATCTCCGTGTGAATGCCGAGATCCTTCTTGCCCTTGAGGAACTCCAGGACCGCCTGGGGAATCCGCCCGATGCCCATCTCCACCGTGGCCCCGTCTTCGACGAGAGCCGCGATGTTCTCCCCGAGCTTCCTGGTGACTTCGTCCGGTTCCGAAACAGCCACCTCGAGGAGGGGCCGGTCAACCGGCACGAGGTAGTCCAGATCGAGAACGTGGATGAAGCTGTCTCCCAGGGTGCGCGGCATGCGCGGGTTCACCTCCGCCAGGACCAGGCGCGCATTTTCGGCGGCGCTCTTCACGACATCCACCGAAATCCCCAGGCTGCACATGCCGCGCTCGTCGGGAGGCGTGATCTGAATCAGCGCCGCGTCCAGCGGCATCTGCCCCGAGGTGAACAGGCGGGGGATGTCGGAGAGGAAAATCGGCGTGTAGCCGCCCAGGCCTTCCTGAATGCGGCCTCTCACGTTCTTGGTGATGAAGAAACTGTTCACACGGAAGCATTCCGAAAGCTCCCGGGTGGCGTAGGGCGCCTCGCCCATCGCGAGGAAGAGCACCAGTTCCATGTCCGCCAGCTCCTGCGAGCGGGCCGTGAGGCAGCGAACCAGCTCCTGGGGCTGCGCGCAGCCGGTCCCGATGAAGACCCTCTGCCCGGGTCCGAGTTTGGCCACCGCCTCCTCGGCGGTAACGATCATGTTCGCGTACTTCTCGCGCCACGCCGGATCGTAGGAAATATCCTTCGTCGCGCTCATCGCGCTGCCTCCGGCTTCGACAACGTGATCCGCGCATCGGCCGCAACCGATTCGCCGCCCTCCCTGCCCACAATAAACGGGTTGATATCCATTTCCAGGATCTGTGGGAAGTCTGTCACCAGTTGACTGATGCGCTGCAGGCTCGTGGCGATGGCCGAGATGTCCACGCTGGCCTGGCCCCGGACGCCCTTGAGCAGCGCGAAGGATTTCGTGGTCTCCAACATTTGCATCGCCTCGCCTTCGGTGATCGGCGCGATGTTGAACGTCACGTCCTTCATGACTTCCACAAAAATCCCGCCCAGTCCGAACATGAGCATCGGGCCAAACTGGGGATCTCTCGTCATCCCCAGGATGACCTCCCGGCCCCGGGCGCACATTTTTTCGACGTAGACGCCTTCAAGCAGCGCCCCGGGCACCCGTTGCCGGATCCGGAGCATCATGAGGTCGAACGCATCCCTGACATCCTCGGGAGACGCCAGGTTCAGACGAACACCACCCAGATCGGACTTGTGGATGATATCCGGAGAAACGATCTTCATCGCGACGGGATAGCCGATTCTCTCAGCGGCTTCCACGGCGCCCTGCGCGTCGGCTTCGACCTGTCCCGACGGGACATTGAATCCATAGGCCTGGAGAATCGCCTTGGCTTGCGGCTCCCCGAGCTGCACCTGTCCGGATCGAATACACCGGTGGATGATCCGCTCGCCCCGTCGCCGGTTCACAGGGAACCTGGCCACAATCCGCTGGGGTCTCGCCAGCCAAACGGCGTAGTTGTGCATGGCCCGCAATGCACCGACGGCCCTCTCGGGGGACGGGTAGTCGGGGAGACTCGCAGCCGTGAGCTCATCGCGGCCGGGCATGACGTCCTCGCCGCCCATGAAGCAGGCCAGAATCGGTTTGCGGCTTCGCACGCATCCGGCGATCGCCCGCGCCGTCTCCGCCGGCTTGGTCATCGCCTGCGGCGTGAGAATCACGATGATCGCATCCACGTCGTCGTCGTCCTGCGCGGCGTTCACGGCCATCACATAGCGGTCCGGGTCCGCGTCCCCCAGCACATCAATGGGGTTGCCGACGCTCGCCGCCGACGGCAGCGTCTGCCGAAGGGCCGTGGCGGTGCCGTGCGCCAGCGTAGCCACCTGCATGCCCATCCCCTCCACCGCATCCGCCGCCATGATCCCGGGTCCCCCCGCGTTGGTAATGATGGCCACGCGGTCGCCCTTCGGGATGGGCTGCATGGCAAACGCGGTGGCATAGTCGAACAACTGATCGAAGGTATCCGCCCGGATCACGCCGGAGCGCCGGAAGGCGGCGCCGTACGCCATGTCCGCGCCCGCCAGGCTGCCCGTGTGGGAGGACGCCGCCTTCGCGCCCGCCGTGGTGGTCCCTGCCTTGAGGATCACCACCGGCTTCTCGGTCGCCGCGGCTTCGGCGGCCTTCACGAACTCCTTCCCGGAAACGATGCTCTCCAGGTAGGCTACGATCACCTTGGTTTCGTCGTCCGTTGCCAGAGCGGAGAGGAAGTCCGATTCGTTCAAGTCGGCCTTGTTGCCCATGCTGATGAGCTTCGCCAGGCCGAGCCGGCGACCCGACGCAAGATCCAGGATGGCCGTGCATAGCGCGCCGGACTGCGAGATCACGGAGATCACCCCCGCCTTGGGCATCTGCTTCGCGAAGGAGGCGTTCATCTTGTGGTGCGCGTTGATCAATCCCAGGCAGTTGGGCCCCAGCAGCCGCGCCCCCTTCTTCGCGCAGAGCTCCGCGATGGCCCGCTCCGCCGCCGCTCCCTCCGCGCCGACTTCCTTGAATCCGGCCGTAATCACGCAGATCGCCCTGGCGCCGGCATCCAGCGAGCCCTGAACGGCGGCGACGGTCAACCCGAAGGGGACGGCTATGATGCTCAGCTCAACCTCCCCGGGATAGGCCGTGAGGTCGCTGTAGGCTTTCAGCCCGAGGATCTCGTCCGCCGACGGATTGACCGGGACGATGTGGCCGGAGAACCCTCCCTGTATCAGGTTGGACACGATTTCGTGTCCCACTTTCCCAGGCGTGCGGGAGGCCCCGATGATCGCTATGGCCCGCGGATTGAGTAACGCTTCCAGCATCGCTGAATGTCTCCTCGAGAAAGAATTTCTACCACAACCGGACAAACGGGAACAGGGGAAACCGGCCACCCCTTCTCTACAACCCATGAATCGGAAATACGGTCCGCTTCAACGTCTCCACCGTTCGGGCCAGTTCGGAATCCACCGCTGCCCGTTCATCGGCGTGAATCACCAGCGCCCGGTCCCTCAGCCCCCCGAGCCATTCCGTGCTCTCCATCATCACCCCGCCAAGACCGAGCAGCGCATCGCTGTCCGTCCCCCTCCCGCATAGCACACTCCACACCAAAGCCCAGCCGCGCACTGTGTTCTCGACATGGTATCCCCCGCCCCCCGTCACCAGCAGCGGCCGGTCGAGCCCCAGAATCAGTTCCGCGACGTCCGCGTGCGCGTTGTTCGTCAAGCGCAGGTGCGCCAGGGGATCCCCCGCCAGACCGTCCATCCCCGCCTCCAGCACCACCACGTCCGGCTGGTAGGCGCGGGCCAAGGGGATCGCGACTTGCCGGAATGCGCGGACGTAGGCCTCGTCGTAGGTGCCGACAGGCAAGGGCACATTAACCGAATATCCCTTTCCATCGCCCTCCCCGATCTCGTGCTCGAAGCCGGTTCCCGGAAACAGGTGCTTCCCGCTTTCGTGCAACGAAATGGTCATCACGTCCCTGCGGTCGTAAAACGCCGCCTGAACGCCGTCCCCATGGTGAACGTCAATGTCGAGAAACAACACCCTCATTCCGGCGTCCACAAGACGCATGCAGCCCAGCACCACGTCGTTGATGTAGCAGAAGCCGGCGGCCGTTTCCGGACCCGCGTGATGGTATCCTCCGGAAGGGTTGAACGCGATTCGCGCCGCGCCGGTCGCCAGCAGCTCAGCGCCCGCCACGGTTCCACCCGCCGCGAGCGCCGGGTACCTGTACATGTCGGGAAAGACGGGGCAGTCGGGCGTGCCCAGCCCCATCTGGAAGCCCTCGGCATCCCGGCGGCCGCCCGCCGCCGCCTGAAGAGCATCGAGGTACCGGCGAGTGTGAAACCGCTCCAGGACGTTTCTTCCCGCGGGTTCAAATGCGAGTTCGGAAACATCCTGACCCGGGAGCAGCCCCAGGGAACGGACGATCGCGCGGGTCTTCCCGGCCCGGCTGGTATTCAGAGGATTGCTCTCGGGATACCTGAACCGCTCCAGCTCGTCGGTGTAGAGAAAAATCGTTTGCGCGCGGGACATAATGGCCACATTCCGGAGGGGCATATGTACACGATTCTGAAGCAGGTGCGCAACTTGATTCCAGCACGTGTGCTCCAGGAATTCCTGGAAAAAACCAATATTTTACTCTTGCGGTTGCGCCGCGGTTGTCCTAGTAAAGGCAAATAACTCGACGGGTTGATTCCATAGACCGATTCAAGATCAGGGAGACAACGACTATGACGGAGCAGAAGAAGGCACCGATTTCAACGGACTCATTGATGGTGGAGAAGAGGACGTTCCCGCCGTCGAAAGAGGTCATTGCGCGGGCGTTGCTGAACGCCGAGCAGTACCAGAAGATGTATGACCAGTCGGTCAACGATTCCGACCGCTTCTGGCTGGAACAGGCCAAAACGCTGGACTGGATCAAGGCGCCGACCGTGGCCCGCAAGTACACGTGGAACACGCAGGGCCGGGTGATCCAGCACACCTGGTTCGAGGACGGTGAACTCAACGTCACCGCCAACTGCCTCGACCGGCACCTGGGCACGGATCGCGAGAACAAGCGGGCGATCGTCTGGCAGGGCGACGAGATCGACGAGGACAAGTCGTTTACGTACAAGGAACTGCACGCGGAAGTCAGCAAGTTCGCCAATGTGTTGAAGAGCCTCGGTGTCAAGAAGGGCGACCGCGTCTGCATTTACCTCGGCATGGTCCCCGAACTGGCCGTCACCATGCTGGGTTGTGCCCGCATCGGCGCGATCCACTCGATCGTATTCGGCGGTTTCAGCGCCGACTCCCTTCGCGACCGCATCAACGACTCCGACTGCAAGATCCTGATCACGTCCAACGTGTCGAAGCGTGCCGGCAAGGACGTGCCCCTGAAGAAGATCGCCGACGAGGCGCTTGCGGAAACACCCACCATCGAGAAATGCATTGTCGTCAGCCGCAGCGATGCCGCCTGCGACATGAAAGCCGGTCGTGACTTGCCGTACAACGACCTGATGGCCAAGGCTTCGGCGGATTGCCCGCCCGAGGCGATAAAGGCCGACGACCCGCTGTTCATCCTCTACACCTCCGGTTCGACGGGGAAACCGAAGGGGGTGGTCCACACGACGGGCGGCTACCTCGTGTACGTCGCGCTGACGCACAAGTACATCTTCGATCTGCACGAGGAGGACGTGTACTGCTGCGCCGCCGACATCGGCTGGGTGACGGGCCACAGCTACATCGTGTACGGTCCGCTCGCCAACGGCGCGACCAGCGTGATGTTCGAAAGCACCCCGCTGTACCCGGACGCGGGCCGCTACTGGCAGATGATCGACAAGTTCAAGATCACCCAGTTCTATACCGCGCCGACAGCCATCCGCGCGTTGATCCGCCAGGGCGACGAGTGGCCGGCGAAGTACAAGCTGGATTCACTCAAGATCCTTGGGACGGTCGGCGAGCCGATCAATCCGGAAGCCTGGATGTGGTATTACACGAAGATCGGACACAACAAATGCCCGATCGTGGACACGTGGTGGCAGACCGAGACCGGTGGCGTGTTGATCACGCCGCTCCCGGGCGCCCACACGCTCAAGCCGGGCAGCGCAAACCGTCCGTTCTTCGGCGTCGAGCCCGTCGTTCTCCGCGACGACGGGTCCGAGTGCAACCGCAACGAGGGCGGCAAGCTCTGTATCAAGAAGCCCTGGCCGGGCATGATGCGCACGATGTGGGGAGACCACGACCGCTTCATCGATGTCTACTTCACGCTGTACAACGACCTGTACTTCACGGGTGATGGATGCCGCCTCGACGAGGACGGTGATTACTGGCTGATGGGTCGTGTCGACGACGTCGTGAACGTGTCCGGTCATCGTATCGGTACCGCGGAGGTCGAGAGCGCGCTGGTCAGTCATGCGAGCGTGGCCGAGGCCGCCGTCGCGCCCATGCCACACGACATCAAGGGGCAGGGGTTGTACGCTTTCGTGACTCTGGTGAGCGGCGTGGAGCCAAGCGACAAGCTCAAGAAGGAATTGGCGCTCCACGTCCGCCAGCAGATCGGGCCTATCGCGGTGCCGGACAAGATCCAGTTCGCTTCGGCACTGCCGAAGACGCGGTCCGGCAAGATCATGCGTCGTATCCTTCGCAAGATCGCTGAAGACGCGACGGATCAAATCGGCGATGTGACGACGCTGGCCGATCCCCACGTGGTCGAGGAACTGGTCAAAGGTAAGCAATAATCAAAACGGGCGACTAGAGTGTTCTGCCCGGCACGGGCGATGACCCGTGCCGGGCAGGCTTGCTTAGCGGAGGGGGTAGGTATGTCGGAACAAAAAGTCATGAATCGCTGGCTCGTGGTTGTCGGCGGGATCCTGATCCAGCTCTGCCTCGGAGCGATCTACGCCTGGTCGGCGTTCACCAAGAAACTGACCGTGGCTCCGTTCGAACTCACGCGCACGCAGACCCAGGTCATCTTCTCGGTCGGCCTGCTCACCTTCGCGGTGGTCATGGCGCTGATCGCGGGGAAGTGGCAGAAGAAGGTCGGCCCGAAGATCGTGGCGCTGACGGGCGGTCTCGTGCTGGGTCTGGGCTACGTGCTGGCGGGCTTGGCGGGCACGAGTTACCTGGGCATTCTCGTGGGCGTGGGCATTCTCGGCGGCGCGGGCATCGGCCTGGCCTACGTGTGCCCGATCGCGGCGCTCGTGAAGTGGTTCCCGGACAAGAAGGGCCTGATTACGGGGCTTGCCGTGGCGGGATTCGGATTCGGCGCCCTGATATGGGTCAAGCTCACGGCCGGGTTCAAGTTCGGACCGGTCGATCTCACTCCCGGCTGGAACGGCCTGTTCGGCATGGGATGGACCGTGAGCAAGGTCTTCATCCTTTATGGCATCCTGTTTGCAGTGCTTGTGGCGCTGGGGGCCATGGTGATGGTCAATCCGCCCGACGGGTGGAAACCGGCCGGCTGGGAGCCGCCGGCCGCCGCCAAGGCTGCCAGTACCGGCGGCGTCGATTTCAGCACCATGGAGATGGTCAGAACGTCGCAGTACTGGGTGCTGTTCTGCACCTTCCTGGTCGGCGCGACCGCCGGCCTTATGGTAATCGGCGTGATCAAGCTGTTCGGGATCGACGCGCTGACGGCGAACGGGATTGAGACCGCGAAGGCCGATGTCATGACCGGTACGGCCATGGGTCTGTTCTACGCCCTGCTGAACGGTTTCGGCCGGATCGTCTGGGGCTCCATCTCCGACAAGACCGGCCGCAAGAATGCCATCGTGCTCATGAGCCTCATCCAGGGCGCCATGATGATCGCGTTCTACTTCATCGGCGGCCGCGAGATCGGCCTCTACCTGGGCGCGGCGATCATCGGGTTCAACTTCGGCGGGAACTTCGCGCTGTTCCCGGCGGCGACGGCCGACTACTTCGGCAACAAGAACGTCGGCACCAACTACCCGTGGGTGTTCATGTCCTACGGGGTGGGCGGCCTGATCGGGCCCATCCTCGGCGGCGCCATGGGCGATGCGAAGGCCTGGATCTGGGCGTTCATTCCGGCCGGCATCGCCTGCATCGTCATGGGCGTGGTCGCCATGACCCTCAAGCCTCCGGAACACAAGGCGGCCTGATCGGTCCCTGGCTCGCGGCAAAGCTCATGAAGGCGCTCGATCCGGTCAAGTACCTGGCCACCGAAGCGGGCCAGACGGTGGAGAAGGCGTTCAAGCCGGGCGACTACAGCGCGGCGTTCATGGCCGCGGGTATTGCGTGCCTGGTGGCCGGGACGATAGTCCTGACCCTGATGAAAGCGCCAAAAGCCAGGCAAGCCTGACGGCACGAGATAGCTGCATGGACCCACGGGCCTGCAGCGCGGAGAATATCGTCGGCGTCGCCGCCATCACCGTCTGCCAGTCGCTGTAGATGGCGGGGCCGGTTTGTTTTCCCGGGCGAAGGGATCGTCTGATTTCCTCCACAGGGGAGGCCTCATCCGCGCCTTTGCAGAAAACGACAATTCACGTTACTGTTCCGCCGGGCCATGCAACGTCACGTCTCCATACAAGTCTCCGGCCGCGTGGACCTGCCCCTGGATGGGCCGCCGGTGCTGGCCTGCGGCGCGGATCTCAAGAGCGTCTTCTGCGTCACGCGCGGCCGCCAGGCGATCCTTTCGCCGCCCATCGGCGACCTTTCGGAATACGCCTCCTGCCAATTCTACCGTGAGGCCGTGGACGAGCTGCTGCGTCGGCTGCAGATTCAGCCGGCGATCGTCGCGCACGACCTGCACCCGGATTACGAATCCACCCGGTTCGCGAAGACCTTCCCCGCCGGGCGCAAGATCGCCGTGCAACATCATCACGCGCACGTCGCCGCCTGCATGGCGGAGCACGGCCTCGCCGGACCGGTGATCGGCGTCGCGCTGGACGGATCGGGCTACGGGCCGGACGGCACGGTCTGGGGCGGCGAGTTCCTGGTGGCGGATTACGCCGGATACCGGCGCGTGGGACACTTCAAGCCGTATCGCCTGCCCGGCGGCGAAGGCGCGATCCGGCATCCGCCGCGCATGGCCTTGAGTTGGCTGGCCGAGGAATGCGGAGAGCGTGCGGATGCATTGGGCGCGCAATGGTTGCCGGCAATTCCCCCGGATCACCGGAAAACGCTGTTGGGCCTGATCGCTTCCGGCGCGCATTCGCCCTGGACCTCCAGCGCCGGCCGTCTCTTCGACGCGGTCTCCGCGCTGTTGGGATTGTGCGACAAAATCTCGCACGAGGGCCAGGCGGCGATGCGCTTGCAGGCCGCCGCCGACCGGCGCGAGAGCGAAGCCCTGCCGGTTGAACTGGAGGATCGGGCCGGCGTCGTGGTCCTGTCTTTCGGGCCCGCCCTGCGCGCGCTGCTGGAGCAACGCGAGGCGGGAGTCGGAATCCCGATCCTGGCGGCGCGATTTCATCGGGCCGTGGCCGCGGCCGTGGCCGCGGTCTGCGGACGCTTGCGCGACCGGGAAGGCCTGGCCCGAGTCGTGCTCTCGGGCGGGGTTTTCCAAAACGATCTGCTGTTGGATTGGCTGACGGACGCTTTGTCTGCCGGCGGTTTTGAAGTATATTCCCATCACCAGGTGTCGCCGACCGACGCGGGCCTGGCCCTGGGCCAGGCCGCCGTGGCCCTGGCGGCGGCTACTGAACACTGAACACCGAACACTGAAAATGTGCCCGCGGGCGCCGGCCAGCGGCGCCCCTACATAACCATTAACCACCTCTTCTTATGTGTCTTGCGATTCCAGCCCGAATCATCGAATGCCACGGCGAGAACGCCGTCGTGGAAATCGGCGGCGTCCGGCGCCAGGCCAATATCGCGTTCATTGACGATGCCCGGCCGGGCGACTACCTGCTGTTGCACGCGGGCTTCGCCATCCGGAAATGGTCCGAGGAAGACGTTCGCGAATATCGGGCTTTGATAGAGCCGCTGACCGCCGCGGAAGACAAATAAGTTATCACCGCAGAGAACGCGGAGAGCGCAGAGGCAATGGAAAAGGAAAAACTAAACCGAATTACGGAAGGCATTATCGGTGCAGCTATGGAGGTGCACCGTGCCCTGGGGCCCGGTCTTTTGGAGTCGGCGTATGAAGCGTGTTTGGCTTTTGAGCTGGCCCAACGCGGCCTGAAGGTGGAACAACAGAAACCCCCGCCCGTGGTCTATCGGGAGGTTAAGCTCGATTGTGGATACCGGCTGGACCTGTTCGTCGAAGAGAAGGTCATTGTCGAGATCAAGGTCGTTGAGCAACTGATGCCGATTCATCAGGCCCAATTGCTCTCTTACTTGAGACTTTCCGGTTGCAAAGTGGGCTTGCTCATCAACTTCAATGTCAAGGTTCTGAAGGACGGCATCTGCCGATTAGTAAATGACTTTCCGGATTCTCTGCGATCTCTGCGATCTCTGCGGTAACGAACTGGCCCTGGCATGAATAAGGAAATTCAGGCCATTCGCGAACTCGCCGGCGGCCTGGGCCGGACCGTGCGGCTCATGGAGGTCTGCGGCACGCACACGATGGCCGCCTTCCGGTCGGGCCTGCGCTCGCTGCTTCCCGCGAACGTGCAGCTTCTCTCCGGGCCGGGCTGTCCGGTGTGCGTCACGCCCATTGACTACGTGGACCAGGCCGTCGCGCTGGCCCAACGGCCCGATACCGTGGTGGCGACGTTCGGTGATATGATCCGGGTGCCGGGCACGGAAGCGTCGCTGGAGCAGGCGCGCGCCCGGGGCGCGCAGGTGCGGGTGGTCTATTCCCCGCTCGATGCGTTAGCCGAGGCGCGGGCGAATCCCGGGACAGCGGTTGTATTCCTGGGTGTTGGATTCGAGACCACCGCGCCGACGACGGCGTGGGCGCTGCGCGAGGCGGCCCGGGACACGCCCAATTTTTATGTTTTGTGTGGACACAAGACCATGCCGCAGGCGATGGCCGCGCTGCTGGACGGCGGCGAGGTTTGCGTGGACGGGTTCCTCTGTCCGGGCCACGTCAGTGTCATCATCGGCTCAAAGCCGTACGAATTCATTCCCCAAAAGTACGGCTTGCCCTGCGTCGTCGCGGGATTCGAGGGTGAAGACATGGCTGCGGCGATCCGCATGGCGCTGAAGCAGTTGGCGGAAGGCCGCGCGGAGGTGGAGGTGCAGTACACCCGCAGCGTCACCCGCGAGGGCAATGCGAAAGCACAGGCCGCGATTCGCGAGGTATTCGAAGACAGCGACGCGGCTTGGCGCGGGCTGGGCACCCTCCCGGGCAGCGGATTGCGAATCCGCGGGGAGTTTTCGGCTCACGATGCCGAACGGCTGCTGGCCGGCCTGGAGATTCCGCCGGCCCGGGAGCCGGCCGCTTGCCGCTGCGGCGACGTGCTGCGCGGGGCCTGCGCGCCGCCGGAATGCCCGCTGTTCGGGACGCTTTGCACCCCGGGCCATCCGGTCGGCGCCTGCATGGTCTCGAGCGAGGGCACCTGCGCGGCGTATTACCAATTTAGAGAAAAGTAACACCAAAAAGTTTCCAATGTTTGGAAAAAGGCCCGCCGATTTTTCCAATCATTGGAAAAAAAGACGGAGAATTTTCCAAACATTGGAAAAAAAGCGCGCAATTTTTCCAAACATTGGAAAAATGGGTGGGTGAACTTTCCAAACATTGGAAAACCAGGCCCCGAACCCGCTTCGCAAGCTCTCTTCGAAGTTGGACCTGCGCCGGGGCAAGCGAGAACGACGACGAGGACGAGAACGAGAAGGAGAGGGATTGTATTTCCTGAACCCTGAACCCTCTTCCAACCTATATGAACGAACCAACACCTGAATTGGTGCTGCTGTCCCACGGGGGCGGGGGCGGGCGCACGAAGCAGTTGCTCCACGACATCATTCTCCCGGCCCTCGGTTATGACGGGAGCGAGAAACTGGACGACGCCGCGTGCCTGGACGTGCCCGAGCGCGACCTGGCGATCACGACGGACTCGTACGTCGTCCGGCCGCTTTTTTTCCCGGGCGGCGACATCGGGCGGCTCGCGGTCTCCGGCACGGTCAATGACCTGGCGATGCAGGGCGCCGAGCCGCGGGTGCTGACCCTGGGATTGATCCTCGAGGAGGGCTTGGAACTGGCCGCGCTGCAACGCGCCATGCAGTCCGTCGGCGAGACCGCGCGGGAGGCGGGGGTACGGATCGTGACCGGCGACACGAAGGTCATCGAGCGGCGGGCCGGCGACGGGCTGTTCATCAATACTGCCGGGTTGGGCGTGCGGTACCGCGGGGCCGATACGCACGTGGCCAATGCCCGGCCGGGCGACGTGGTGCTCGTCAGCGGGACGCTGGGCGATCACGGTATCGCCGTCATGAGCGCGCGCGAGGCCTGGGGCCTGGAGACGCGTCTGCCAAGCGATGTCGCCCCGTTATGGGACATGGTCAAATCCTTGTTGGATGCCGTCCCGGGCGTGCGCTGCCTGCGCGATCCCACGCGCGGCGGCCTGGCCGCGGCCCTGAACGACATCGCGGAGGCCTCGGGGGTGGGCGTGCGAATCCGGGAAGAGGCGCTGCCGGTGCGGGAGGAAGTCCGCGGCGCCTGCGACCTGCTGGGGCTGGATCCGCTGAACGTGGCGAACGAAGGCAAGGCGGTGGTGGTGTGCGCGGCGGCGGACGCCGCGCGCGCGCTGGAGACGCTGCGGGCACATCCGCTGGGCCGGTCGGCCGCGGTGATCGGCGAGGTGACGCCGGCGCCGGGGGGCCGGGTGCTGATGCGTACGCGGCTGGGCGGCGAACGGATGGTGAATGTGCCCAGTGGCGAGGATCTGCCGAGAATTTGCTGAAGCGGCATGAGAAAAGGACCCCCTGACTATTTGCGACAGAAGGAAAACAGAGTTTTCGGGTCAGAGGGATCTTGTAGGGCCGCCGCTTGCGGCGCGCCGTTTTTTCGGCCCTGCGCAAGCGCAGGCCCTACATTGTTCGCTAAAGGTTCAAAAAGGCCAAGGCGGCGGCATCCCGGCTTTGCGTTCGCCGGAAGGTTGTGATAGTTTGCGGCAGCGCGAGTAGCCAAAGGGAAGGAGCGAAAACATGGGGATACTCTTTAGTGCCGACGAAGCCTTGAAGGTGGCCGAGCGGATCGAGGGAAACGCGGGCGCCTTCTACCGGAAAGCCGCCGGACTTCACTCCGGCGAGCGCAGCCAGGACCTGTTGTTCAAGCTGGCGGCGATGGAGGACCAGCACCAGGAGACTTTTTCACTCATGCGGACGCAGTTGTCGGCGGTCGAGAAAGAGCCGACGACCTACGATCCCATGGATGAAAGCCTGTTGTACCTGAAGGCCCTGGCCGACCAGCACGGCGGCGAGGGATCCCCGACCGCCGCCGACGCGCTGACGGGAAAAGAGACCATGGAGCAGGTCTTGCGTGTGGCGATTGACCTGGAGCACAAGACGGTTCAGTTCTACACCGGCCTGCGCGAAATGGTCCCCGCCAGCCTCGGGAAGGACAAGCTCGATCGGATCATTGCCGAGGAAAAAAAACACGTCGTCCAGCTCTCCAAGGAATTGAGCGTGATCCACCCGAAGTCCTGACGGACGGGAAAGCCTCCGCTTACAGCAAGGGAAACGACATGCCCACGAAACTCACCGCCGATGAAATTCTGCAGATGGCCCAGCGCCTGGAGGAAAAGGGCGCCCGGTTCTATCGCAAGGCCGCCCGGTTGCATGTGGCAGGACGTGATCTGTTAAATCGGATCGCCGACCAGGAGGACGTGCACTACGCGATTTTCGAGAAGATGCGTCGATCCCTGGCGCCGGGCGAGAAGCCGGCCGGGGCCGATCTGTTCGGAGACCTGGAGCAGTATCTGGATGGCATGGTGGATGAACTTTCGATCCAGATGAATCGGAATCCGGAGGACGCGTTGACCGGCCGCGAGCCCCTGCCGGATATCCTGCGCACCGCGATCCAGATGGAGAAGGACTCCATCCTGTTTTACGTCGGGTTGCGGCAGAGCCCGACGCTTTCCGGCCTGCGCCAGCGTCTTGACGACATTATTCGCGAGGAAATGCGGCACATCACCTGGCTGACCGCCCAAGCCAAAGGGTCCTGACCATCGCGCCATGAACCGGGGTGCGTCAGCAATCGCGGCGGCGTGGCTTGCCTTGGGTGCGCAGGGCGTGGCGGCTCCGCCTGTGGATCCCGACTGGCAGGAAGTTCCCCGCGAGCAGGCGGATCTCCGGTTGCTCACGCCCCGCGGCCGAACCGCGCTGGACCTGCCCGGGGCGGACTGGCGGCATGCCCAGAGCGGGCATTTCGTCATCCACTTCGAGCAGGCGATCTTTGCTCGGAAGGTCGCGCGCATGGCGGAGTTTTTTTACACCTACATCGCCGCCGACCTGGCCGGCGCGCAGGATCGCGTGGAAGGGCGTTCGCATATCTTCATTTTCCGTTCGGAGAAAGACTGGAAGGCCTTTGGCGCGGTGGCCGGCGACGTGCCGGAGTGGACTTTCTCCCAGGTCTCCGGCCCGGTGATGTTTCTCCAGCAGGCGGCGGACACATCGTCCAGCGGAGACGTGCTGGCTCACGAGATGGCGCACCTGGTGGTCAACCGGTTCCTGGAGCGGCCGCCGCCGTTGTGGTTGAACGAGGGGCTCGCGGAGTTTTACGAAGAGTTTGCCTACTCGGCCTTCAAGGGAATCAAGAAAAGCCGCCGCGCGCAGTTCCGGCGGTTGGACCGGCTGTTTCCCGTCGGTCCGTTGCTCGAAGCGAGCGCCTATCCGCAGGATGCGGCCTCTGTGCAGGCTTTCTACCAGACGGCAAAGTACATGGTCGGCTGGCTCCGCCTCGACCGTCCCGCCGACCAATTCGTGCCGTTCCTTGAAGACTTGAGTCGGGGCGGAATCTTCCGGGACGCTTTTGCGAAGCATTACAACTTGCCCACGACCGCCGATGTCGAGGGCGCGTTTCTCAAATTCGCACGATGAGGCGGAGAAGGATGGCCCCCGCGTTTCAGCCCCTGCCTTCTCAAAGCCGGCCGTCGTACCTCAAACGCACGGCGCTGTCACTCCTTTCAGGCTTGCTGGTGCTTGGGGTCCTGGAACTTGGCTATCGGGCCTTTCTTGGCGTTCGGGAAGCACGTGGGCAAAAGAATCCGCGCTTCTATGTCTGCAGCGCGCCGGTTTATGAGTTCGATCCGGCCGAGGGCTATCGTTACCAGCCCGGCGTCAGCGCCGTGCAAGCGCTTATCCAAGACGGGCGCGTGGTTCGGCACTGGCCCGTGCAGGTGAATTCGGACGGCCTGATCGGTGAATTCAGCGGCCCATGGGACAGCAACACGTTCAACATTGCCGTTTTCGGGGATTCCTTCACCGCCAACCCGATCGACAGCATAACGTGGACGGATTATTTACCGGAGGGCTTATCGAGTCCCGATGGGCGGCCCGTGGCCGTCCGCAATTACGGGCGCGATGGATACGGAATGCTGCAAATCGTGGGCTTGGCGGCGACGCGTGCCGAGACGCTCCGGCCGGACCTGGTGTTGATCGCTTTCCTGACCACGGACCTTGTGCGCGCCCGCACCTGGAGAACGGTGCAGGTCGTGGACGGGGAGGAGCGGGTCTTCACCACCATCGAGCCGATCCGGGCACCCGTGAAAGCCCGGGTTGTGGATACCGTCCTGATTGATCGCCGGGTGACGGCGGATTGGTGTCGGCAACAAGAGCAGGAGGATCGTCGTGATGATCCGTTGTTGGTCGAGCTTTGTTCGCGGTATCGGCGTTATCGTGCAGAGCAACTGGTTGTGAGTTTCAGGGATTGCCGAAGGCTGTTTATCCTGAACCGGTTGCTTTATAAGGACCCTTATTATGGGCTCCATCAGCCGGATCACGTAAACTATGCTCGCTGCAGCGAGTTCCGTCAGGATGCGGAGTTTGTCCGCGACATGGACCGATTGCGTTCATTGCAGATTCCTGTTTGCTGGGTGCATCTTCCCATCCTCGAGGAATGGGCCGCTCGTCGCCATATTTTCAGCAAGCGTCACGCCGTGTTTGCAACGAGTCTGGAGAGCTTTGGTGTCGAACCGGTAAGCCTGTTGTCCGCGTTGCCCTCTCTACCGCGCGATTATGCGTCTCTTTTTCTGCTGCCATACGATCGCCATGTATCTCGTCGTGGGGCCCGACGTTATGGCGAGGCGATGCGGATGCTGCTGATCCGAAAAGGCTTGGTGACAGTGCAGGCGGCGCGGAGGGCCGATTCGGAGGGACCGACTAAGAAGGCCCGGTGAGTCGCGGCCGGACCGCCAGTTGCAGGGCAAGTTCGACGGCCTCGCGGGGGGTGGCGGCGACATGGAGCCCTGGATCCTCGAGGCCGTTGCGGATCAGCTTCCAGGTCTGCAGCCCGACCACCGGCACCTTGAGTCGCAGTGCGGCGGCAATCTCCGAGAGCGTGCCGTATTCGCCCCGCACGGCGATCACCGCATCACACGCGCGAACGAGCAGCATATTGCGGAAGGCCCCGAGGCCGGTGGGCAGGGCGATGTCCACGAAGGGATTAGCCTCGTCCGCCGTGTCGCCCGGCAGGATGCCGACGGTCAGGCCGCCGGCTTTCTTCGCGCCCTCGGCCGCGGCTTCCATCATTCCGTTCAGCCCGCCGCAGACGAGGATCTCGCCGCGCCGGGCGATTTCCTCACCGACTTCGAGACCCATGGAGCGCTCTTCGTCCGTGCATTTATGCGGGCCGAGCACGCCGATTTTCAGACGACGGGAGGAGGAGGTCATGCAGACAGTGTAACGAACGGAAGCGGGGCGTGAATAGTGAATAGTATGGGATTTCCCTGAACCCCGAACCCTGAAACCTTCTACGGGTAAATCCTTCCCATGAGCCGCGGGAAGGCGATGGTCTCCCGGATGTGCTTCAGCCCGCAGATCCAGGCCACGGTGCGTTCCAAGCCCAGGCCGAAACCGCCGTGCGGCACGGTGCCGTAGCGGCGCAGATCGAGGTACCACTCGTACGGGGCGGGATGCATGCCCTCGTCGGCCATCCGTTTTTGCAGCGCGTCCAAGTCGTCCTCCCGCTGGCTGCCGCCGATGATCTCGCCGTAGCCCTCGGGCGCGAGCATGTCGAGATTGAGCACCACGTCCGGATTGCCCGGCGCGGGTTTCATGTAGAAGGCCTTGATCTTCCGGGGGTACTCGGTGATCAGAACGGGCCGTTCGAACTGGCGGGAGAGAAGGGTTTCATCATCACCGCCGAGGTCTTCGCCCCACACGAAGTTCCTGGCGTGTTCGATATGAACGGGGCGCTGGGCGACCTGCGCCTCCAGGTCGCGGATCTGCTCGCGCAGGTCGGCGACCTGCTGCGCGAGTTTGTCCTGCTGCCAGCCCTGGCGCGCGCGGGTGTGTTGCTCCTCCAGGCCGGCCAGTTCGGCGATGCACTCTTTCAGGCGCACGCGGTCGGCCTCGAGCTCCTGCTCCAGCTGACGGTGCAACTGGGGATCGCGCAGCAGGTCCACGGCCTGGGCATAGGTCAGGCGCGGAAAAGGCGGCGCGATTTTTTCCAGCGCGGCGATGTTGCGGCCCAGCAGTGTAAATTCTTCGCGCCGCTCGGTAAGGGCGGCGCGGACCATGGCGCAGACCAGGCCTTCGGCCCAGTCCATCAGTTCGGGCAGTTCGGCGAAGGCGATTTCCGGCTCGATCATCCAGAACTCGGCGAGGTGCCGGCGGGTCTTGGATTTCTCCGCGCGGAAAGTCGGGCCGAAGCAGTAGACGCGGCCCAGCGCCATGGCGGCGGCCTCGAGGTAGAGCTGGCCGGTCTGCGCGAGGTACACGGGCGCCCCGAAAAAATCAACGGGGAAGAGCGTCCCCGCGCCCTCCGCCGCGCCGGGCGAGAGGATGGGCGTGTCTACGAGTGTGAAGCCGTTGGCATCAAAGAAGTCGCGCGCCGCGCGGATCAGGGTGTGCCGTACGCGGAGGATGGCGGCCTGGCGCGGCGAGCGCAGCCAGAGATGGCGGTGCTCCATCAGGAAATCCGTGCCGTGCGCCTTGCGACTGATCGGATAGTCCGTGGCGTTTTGCAGAATGCGAAGGGAGGACGCGGCCAATTCCACGCCGCCGGGCGCGCGGACATCGGGCCGCGCGAGGCCGGTGAGTTCGAGAGAGGATTCCTGTCCGAGGGCAACGGCGGTCGCGAAGAGGTCGGTCTGGGCCGCTTCGACCACGCACTGACACAGCCCGGTGCCGTCGCGCACAAGGAGGAAGACAATTTTTCCGCCCGATCGCTTGCCGTAGAGCCAACCGCGGATTGCCACCTCCTGTCCGAGGTGTCTGCATAAGTCGCGAATGGGGGCGACAGTGGGCATAACAGTCGGGTGGGAAGCTTAAGTGAAGAGGGGGGCGACGCGCTAGAAAAAACCCTCGGGCCGCCGTTCCTTTACATGACACACTTTATAAACCATGTCATCATCCGGCCATCTGGAACATGCCGCAGGAGCGAGGGGGAAACAGAACGTCCGCGCGAAATCCGCACGGACGTTTCATGCTTCACTTACGGCCTTTGCGCTCAGCCCATCCTGCCGCCGTCCTCAATTTCCGCCGGCATGCCCCGCGTTACGGGCTTGAGTGAAGCGTCAACGAATGGCGTCCACCCAAAATCACAGTCTCAAAACCAACGTGCGTCTGTCCACTGCATAACATGGGCCGGGGCGTAGGATTATGCCTACGCCGGCATTACTCCACGAGGTTGCTCTCCAGGGCGTAGCGGATCAATTCAGCCCGGTTTTTCAGCTGCAGCTTCTGCTGGATCCGGGCCCGGTAGGTCGTCACGCTCTTTTCGCTGACGCCCAACTGGGCGGCGATTTCCTTCAGCGCCAATCCATTGCCCAGAAGCACGAGCACTTCGAATTCGCGCTGGGAAAGCGACCCCAGGACGTCCGGGCGCCGGCCCCGACGCTTTTGCGCGGCGATGCGGCTTCTCATCGTCCGGCAGATATAGGTCTCGCCTCGACAGACCGTGCGGACGGCCTCGATCAATTCTTCAAACGGGGCGCCTTTTACGACAAAGCCGCTGGCCCCGCTGTCGAGGGCATGCGTCGCGTAGCGAACGTGGCTATACATGGTCAGCACGATGATCTTACAGCCTCCGCAGGTCTTCTGGATCTGCGCGAGCTTGGCGATGCCGTTTCCCTCCGGAAAGTTCAGGTCGAGAATCAACACGTCCGGTTTCACGCGGGGCAGCAAGCCCAGTAGTTCGGCGGGGCTGCCGGCTTCCCCCACGACCTGGAGGTCGGGGCTCCGGCTGAACTGCGAACGCAGGCCCTCCCGGAGCATGACGTGGTCGTCGGCCAGCATCAGGCGGATCATGACGGCTCCTCTCCTTTACCCGGCCGGTCGGGCGACAGAATACGCGCGATGACCGTGGTGCCTTTCCCCCGGGCGCTCCGGATCTCGAGGTGGCCGTCGCAGAGCAGCAGGCGTTCGCGCATGCCCACCAGCCCGATACCCATGGATTTCCGGTTCGCCTCGGGATCAAACCCGATCCCGTCATCCCGCACCGTCAGCCGCGTCTCCCCGGGCGTTACATCGAGATGCATTCTCACGCGGGTGGCATGGGCGTGGCGCGCCACGTTGGTTAAGGCTTCCTGCGTGATGCGGTAAAGACAGGTTTTGACATGGCGGCTTTCCGGCGAGGGGCCTCCCCGATGGGTGAAGGTCGTGCGCAGTCCGGACTCGGCAAATTGCCCCGCCAGATCTTCGAGGGCCGTCTCGATGTTGAGGTCGTCGAGAATGGGAGGCCGCAGCGAGCTGGCGAGGTTGCGTGTGGACGCCAGGGCTTCATCCAGCTGGCGCAGGGCCTTGCGCAGGTGGAGGGCGGATCCGTCCTTGTCGGGGCGCACGGCGCCCATCTCCAACCGGGCCAGCGTCAGGATCTGGCCCAGGTGGTCATGGAGCGCGCGGCTGATGATCAGGCGCTCCCGTTCCTGGATCTCGATCAGGCGGCTGGCCAGCCGCCGGCGTTCCTCGGCGAGCCGCCGCGGCTCGCTGACGTCCCGTATAATGAGCATGACGGCGTTATGGCCCTGCCAGATCGTACGGTTCGCGGAGACTTCCACGGGAATTTCCCGCCGGTCTTTGCGAAGGACCATGGCCTCGTATCGCATGGGCACCTCTTCGCCCCGCAGGCGGCGTCGGAAAAAACCCATGACGCGCTGCACCTCGGCGGGGCCTGCCAGCTTCGCGATATGCATCCGGCCGAGTTGCTGCATGGAATACCCGGTGAGGTTCGCCAGCCGCCGGTTGGCAAACGCCAGGCGGCCGGGCGGCGCGGCGATCAGGATCGCGTCGATGGCGTTCTCCGCCATGGCCCGGAAGTTGGCCTCGCTTTCCCGCAGGGCCTGTTCGGCCTTGATCCTCGACGTGATATCGCGCGCCAGGCCCATGACGTGGGTGATGCGCCCCGCCCGGTTGCGGATGGGGGTCAAGCGCGTTTCAATCCATAGCTCCGTTCCCGGCAACCGCTCCGGGGTTTCAGCAAACAGCGGCCGGCCGGTGCGGCAGACCCGCCGGATGGCGCGTGTGTGCTGCCGGGCCGTGGCCGGGGGGAACAGATCAGATTGACGCTTCCCAACGAGCCAGGAGCTCGGTCGCCGGAAGAAACGCGTGGCCGCCCTGTTGACATAGCAGACCATGCCGGAAGGCGCTGTAATAAAGAGGGCGTCAGGCAGGGCCTCGGCCAGCAGGGGGTACTCCCGCGCATTTTCCGCCAGGGCGGTTTTCGCCTCACGGCGCGCATGGGCGACGCCGGACGGTTGGCGACGGTCGCGAGTCACACGGCAAATGATGGCTTGCGGGACGATGCGCGTCCAGAAGAAACCGCTAGGCAATTCCGAAAATACGAACTATATTACCCGCCCTGTAACAGGGTCCGGTCCCGCGCACAGTGGCCGGGCATTGGAAAGGAAAAACCATGACCACGAACCCTCTGCCGGGGCATGCAGACCAACCCGCCGAAATCACCTGTGCCAATTGCGGACAATTTGTAGGGGCGCTGACCCGGTGTCCGCGCTGCGGCGCGCGCGTGGAAAAGCGAATGAGCGTGCGGCTCTTCCGCTATGCCGCCCTGGCGCTGGGCACCATCGGGCTCGGACTGCTCTACCTGATGGCGATCCATCGCGAGCTTCCCGTGGTGCGCATCGGGGATATCAAGCCCACCATGAATTTCGCCTACGTCCGCGTCATCGGCACCGTCGCCGGCGACCCGCGCATTTTCAAAGAGGCCGGCAAAGTCCGCTCGCTGCGGTTCACGGTGGATGACGGCACGGGCGAGATCTCCGTGACGGCGTACCGGGCCCAGGCGGCGGCGCTGGTGGAGCAGCGGAAGATACCGAGTTCCGGCGACCACGTCGAGGTGGCCGGCAGTTTGAGCATGACGGCGGATGACGACGTGATCATGCGTCTGCAGGTGCCCGAGCATCTCACGCTGACGCGGGCCGAGGTGCCCGTCACGCGGTTGGGCGATGTAAACGGCAGCCTGGTCGGTACCAGCATCCTGGTCGAGGGGATCATCAGCGCGGTTAACCCGCCGCGCCCGGAAAGCCGGATGCCGTGGGTCGTGGAGATCAGGGATGAAAGCGGGGAAGGGGCGATCACCTTCTGGCAGGACGCCTACCCGGATATCCGCGACAAGGCGCTTCTCATCCCCGGCTCCCGGGTCCGCGCGCGCATCAGCGTGCGCACCTACCGGGAGAGGCTCCAGTTGATGCTCAACCGCGGCGAGGACCTCGAAGTCCAGGCCGGCGACTCCGCCCGGTTGTTCGTGGCCGGGCCGGGGGCCCCGGTGCCCGCCGATCCGACGCCGGTCGTTCAAACGCCGGCTGTTCAGGCCCCGGTCGTCCCGACGCGGGTCGTCCCGACGCGGGCCATCCCGACGCGGGTGGAAGAGACCCGGCAAATCGCGATTGTGACGGCGGAGATGAAGGGCCAGGAAGTCACCGTCTACGGCCGGGTGGTCGAGATCCGCACCCCGGAGGCCGGTACCAAGGCGCCGTACACCCTGGTGCTGGAAGACGAGGGCAAACGGATCCCGGTGGTGTACTGGGACGACGTCGCGACCCGCCTCGGCGAGAATGCCCCGTCCACGGGCGTGCTGATGAAGATCCGCGGCCGGGTGGATGTATACAAGGATACGTTGCAGATCAAGGTCAGCCATTCCGATAACGTGCGGCTCGTGGATATCGAGCCGACCGCCACGCCCGCCCCGGTCGGCGAGGGACTGTCGGAGATCGGCAAACTGACCGTGGAGATGAAAGGGCGAGTATTTACCGTGCGCGGCACGCTGGGCGAACCCCGGTCGCTGATGAAGGGCATTATCTATCCCCTGAATGACGGCACGGGGCAGATTGACCTGCTGCTGTGGGACCGTTTGGTTCCGGGCCCGGAGAGGGACCGGCTGGAGCCCGGCCAGAAGGTCAAGGCTACCGGCCTGATCGGCGAGTATAAGGGCGCTTTGCAGATCGTCCCGTCGAACCCGCAGGCGCTCGAATTGGAGTAACCCGGAGCGTGATCCCATGATCCTGAATATACTGACGGTTCTGGGCGTTACGGTGCTGGGTACCGTGCTGTCTAGCGTGATCTCCGTGCTGCCCGCGCTACATGCCTACAACGTGCTGGGTGCGTTGGTGCTGCTCTTCTACTGGTTGATCGAGAAGGGCTTGACGGTGCCGAGCGAGGTCTTCCTGCCCTTCATGGCGGGCATCGTGGTGGGTTGGTCCATGCTCAACACCATCCCGTCCATCCTGCTGGGCGCGCCGGATGAGAGCGCGATGTTCACCGTGTTGCCCGGCCAGAAGTACCTGATGAGCGGCCGCGGCTACGAGGGGACCATGATAACGGGCGTGGGCGGTCTGGCGGGCGTCTTTTTCCTGGTGTGCGTGGTCGGTCCGTTTGCGCCGCGCGTGCTGCCCGTGGTACAGGGGGTCTTGCGGTCGCATATGCACTGGATCCTGTGGGTGATCATCACCTACATCCTGATGTCCGAATGGCCCAAGGGCGGTAACTGGGGGCCGGCGGGGCTGGCCAAGTTCGCGGACGCCTGGCGCTCGCTGGGTGCGGGGCTGGCCACCTTCTTCCTCTCCGGGTTCCTCGGGTTCATCCTGCTCTACCGGTCACCCGTATCGGTGGAGATGGCGTTCCAGAACATCATGCCGGCTTTCGTGGGTCTCTTCGCCATCCCCTGGTGCCTGTTGAACATGATCAGCGGGGCGAACGTGCCGCCCCAACGCATTGCCCATTCGCTCGAGATCAACGGCGACCTGATCCTGCGCAGCGCGGCGGCCGGCGGCCTGGGCGGCGGCTTCGCCGCGTTCTTCCCGGTCGTCACGGGCGGCATCGGCGGCCTCCTGGCCGGCCACGCCACCGCCCAGCGCGACGAGAAGGTTTTCATCATGTCGCAGGGCGTCTCGAAACTGGTCTACTACGTCGGGTCGTTCACGCTGCTGTTCGTGCCGGGCCTGGGCATCACCCGGGGCGGCGCGGCCTGGATGATGAAGGGCCTCTACGTGCCCCGCAGCTACTACGACTACTTCATGGTCCTGGGCTCGATCGCCATCGCGGGCGCGGCGGCCTTCCTGATGATGAGCCCCCTGACGCGCATGACCATCCGGTTCATCGAGAAGGTCAACTACCGCAACGCCTCGGCCATCGCCCTGCTCATCATCCTGGGAATTGTGTTCCTGATGACCGGCTGGGGCGGGATTATCGTGATGGTTGTGGCGACGGGCATCGGGCTGATCCCGGTGCTGTTCGCCTCGCGCCGGCTGAATTGTCTCGGCGTCCTGCTGTTGCCCATCGCCTGCAACATGTCCGGATTCGGACAGAAGATCGCCATGTGGCTGCGGTTGATTTAAAGGAGTACCCGGATGAAAGGCATTGCCCACTATATCAGCGGCGTGATGGCGGCGTCCTTCTGCCCCTGGGCCGTGCAGGCGGCCACGGAGGGGAATCCCCTGTATTTCATTCTCGGCGGCGCCTTCGGCATCCTGCCGGATACCATTGATTTCAAGTTCTACCGGTTCTTCTACCGGCATGATTTCTACGTGGATCCGGACGCGCAGAATCCCGATCCCCAGACCATTGCCGATGAATTGGCCGCGGCGGTGGACAAGGCGCGCAGCGCGGGCCGGCCGATCCGGATCAAGCTCAACACCGTGCGCATGGGTGCGGACTACTGGCGGCAGTACGTCGTGCGGTTCGACTCGGAAAACCAGGAGGTGCAGGTCCGCATCGGCCCGGTGGTCAACACGGGCCAGGTGCCCGTGCCGAACAGCGAACCCAAGGACCGCGCCGTCGGACGCGCCAAATTGAGCGCGCCCATCATCCAGACGTACGACGCCACCACGCGCGTGGATATTTTCGACGGCCCCACCTTCGCCTTCGAGGCCGATGCGCAGGGTCGCGTGATGCTGCATTTCCTGCCGTGGCATCGCAACTGGAGCCACAGCTTCCTCGTGGCCGCGTTTTGGGGGCTGCTCGGCTGGTTGCTCTGGAACTGGCAGGCCGCCGTCGTCATCGTCGCCGGTTACTCGGCCCACCTGCTGGAGGACCAACTGGGATTCATGGGGTCCAATCTTTTCTTCCCCATCACGAAGAAACGGTTCATGGGCCTGCACATCATGCGCTCGGGTGACGCCATCCCGAACTTCAGCGCGGTGTGGTTGAGCTGTCTGCTGATCTTCTGGAACCTGTACCGCCTGACCCCGGGGCTGCGGTACCATTTCAACTTCCTGCACCTTATCGTGTACGGTGCGATCTTCCCCATCGGCCTTTTCGGCGTGGTCCACTGGTTGCTGACCCGCGGGGACAAGGGACGGGAAGCCCCCATCGAACTGGAAGACGAGTTCGGCGACACGATGACGACCTGATGCGGGACGGATGGACCGACGCGGATCGGTTCTGAAATCTTCCCCGGCCGTGCCGGAGGAGGAGTGAGCAGTCCCCCTTGAATCCAAGCCCGACTTCGGCCTTATCTTGTGCTTGCGGGACTGTCTCACACTTTATAAAGTGTGAGACATGACAAGGCGCATGGAACTTCATCCCACACTCTGGCGTACGTGCCGCGTGCTGGCCGGAGTCACGCGTCTTCGCCTCCTCCGGCAGATCTGTCGCGTGCCGGGGCTCCGGGTTTCCGATCTGGCGACCTTGGAAGGCATCGGTGAATCCCGGGCCAGCCAGGAGTTGCGCCGCCTTCAGTCGAGGGGGCTTGTGCAGGCCGTCAGGATGGGGCGACGGGTGCGGTATTGGCCGTTACCCGATCCCCAGGTGCCGGCGGCCAAACCCCTGCTGAATGCCCTCGAGACCGCTTTTCGCCGCTCGCCGCGCTCTGTGGAGACGGAGGGCCTTCGAATTGCCTCGGCCTTCTCGCATCCGCGTCGCCTTGCGATTATCCAGGTGATTCTCCGCGGGCCCCGGAACTTCGGCGCGCTGTCCGGAGCCGTCGGATTTTCCCGCGCGGCGCTCAATCGGCACTTGCGCATCCTGCAGGCTCGCGGCCTGGTGGAGCGCCGCGCAGGCGGCTACCGCTGGAAGGCCGACCCCCATCCTCTGACGCAGTGTCTTGTCCGTCTTGTGAAACGGCGGTCCGCGTCCGGCGGGTAAGCGGTCATCGGCAGGCTCACACTTTATAATATGTGAGACTGGCTTTTTTCGGATTCTGGGGCGAAGGCTTGGCGGGGAAAAAAGATCCGGCGAGCCCCGGCTATCGGGAGAAGGCGGCTTCGAAAGACAAAGCCGCGTCGGGCGCCAGTTCGAACTCCCGCCGGGACGGCGAGTGGTCCGCCGCGCGCACCTCGACGACATGCCGCCCGGCGCGCAGCCGCAGCTCCACAGGGGCGGCGCCGACGGGTTGGTCATCCACAAAAACCTCCGCGTCGGGAAGCCGCGAGAAAACCGTGACGCTGCCGGTCTCGACCTTGCCGGCCCCCTCCCCGCCGCCCGCCATGACGACCCGCCGGGGCCCGGCCGTGATCCGTTCGGGGGGGGCGGCGGTCCCTTCCGCCGGCTCCAGCGTCAGCTGGATTCCTTGTTTCGTCGGCCAGGACTCCTTGCCGTGCCAGTCTTTTCCCGGATTGGCCAGGACGGCGATGGCCCTTTCCAGGGGGACCGGCTTCCAGCCCTCCTTGCTGATCCGCAGGTTGGCCGTGAGCTGATACCCGCCGTCGGGTTGCAGGCGCGGGCGACAGAATCCATCCGGCGACAGGACCGTGAGAAGTTCCCACCGCTTCTTGAACCACCGGTTTCCCCAGTTCAGGTCCACGGCCAGCGTGCAAGGAGTATGCCCGATCGGTTGGTTGCCCGCCTCGCCGGTTTCCGCCACAGCGAAGATGGCCGCGCCGGGGGGGATGGTCTCCACCATCAGCCAGAAGGTGTGATCCGATTCGGCGAGGACGCCGGCTGAAGTGGGCACGGGTCCGCATAGGAGGCGCAGCAGGATCGCGAGAGCGAACCCTGCCGGGCCGTTGATTCGAGCTTGTCTATTTCCACGGTTCCGCATGGGCCCCCTTTCGCCGAGGAGTACTAGTACCAGAAACGGCCTATCCCTGTAAATCTGCCAGGATGCTTTTTCCGGGCTCCCGCGGCGATGACAGGATCGCGGGAAAACGGATGGAGCCCGTGTATCTACCTGGGGCACGGGAAAATGAGCCTGTTCCAGGCTGGTCCTGCCGGATGAAAACACAGCCGGATGCCGCCGCTTCTGTTGACAGGCAGAGACATTCCTGGTACTGTAATTATTGAATCCAGAGGTGTAAGTTGGATTTTTATAGAACCGGGCTTTGCAAGCATTCGGAGGCTTGGAGGCTTATGGTGTCTTTAGGTTGAGAACAAAGGCTGAAGTCAAATGGCCTGTATTCGCCCAAGTGTAAAGTGGATGCTCCTGCTGGCATGCTGCGCGGTGGGGCTGACCGCCTTGCCCTCGCACGGCGACATCATCAGCCTGATCGCCTATGTCAGCAATCCCATCTACGAAGACGACGGGGTGACCCCTCTGGCTCAAGGCTCCATCGTGATGATCTTCGGCAGCGCCGACAACCAAAACGACGGCATGTCCGAATGGTCCCCCGGCCCGCCTCCTATTTACAACCCGTACTCGGTGCAGGGCGACGACATCTACCTGGGTACCGTGTATATCGGGCAGCCGTATTATTATGACGAGGAAGACAATCCGGTGCTTGGCACTTTCAGGTCCGATATGGTGATTACCTGGAATGATGAAGAGGTGGAGATCAATTACCTGTACATTCGTTTCTTTAACACCCCTTACTTCCCGCCGGGCGTACCGGTCGAGTGGGGCACCTCCACCGTGTTCGAGGCCACCGTGGATTTCGGTGTGGTCAACCAGGATCTCATCGGTAATTACTTGGCGAACCATACGAATGTTTTTATGTCGATCCCGGAACCCAGCACTGTGCATCTGATGCTGTTATTCGGGGGCTTGGCGGCCGGCATGGGTGCCTGTATGAAGAAAAGCCAAGGGACCAAGCAGGCCGGCCAACAGCCGCCGAAGGAGGCGTGCGCGTCATGAAAAAAAACCAGGCTTTTGTGACCACGTGGCGTTGGAAAAAAGGACTCGCCTCGCTGGTCGTGTTGGGCGTGTTACTCTGGGGCGGGCCGGTGCGGGGCGATACGCCCATGAGTATCGGGACGACGAATACCACGGTGGACGAGTTCGGCGTTCCGCTGGTGGGCCGCGATGGTGACCCCGCCACCAATTGTGACCTCGTCGTAATCTACTGGGCCAGCAATAGCATGATCTATTTTCCCGATTATTCAGGGAATCCGGACCCCCGCAACCCCCAGCTAGAGCCACCCAGTAACGGCGTCTGGTATATTGGAAGCCTGTGCGGACCGCTCGCACCGTCAGGGACCTTCTCGGCTTGTTTGGCTGGAACGAATCGCCCAACTGTGGACAGCGTACTCTTCGTGCGCGTGTTCAATGCCCCTACCCTGGCCGCGGCCTCCTATTTCGGCGATTCGCAGGTGTTTACGGTCAATGGAAGCACCTATGAAGGAAAAGAAGCTGTCGTGCTTAACATTGATAAAACCCGGTATCCCTTCGATTCCCGGGATAACGATGATGATGGCCTGAAAAACTCCCTGGAGAAAAGCCTGGGCACGAATCCCGATGATCCCCACAGCGATACCGATACCGTCAATGACTGGGAGGAATGGGTGGCCGGCACCGACGGAACCGATCCGAACTCCTACTTCATCCTGGCCCGGATCCGGCAGGGCGAGGGCGACGAGGCGGTCGTGGGCTGGGATTCCCTGGCGGGCAGGAACTACAAGGTATGGTACACGGATGACCCGCTGGATGCCACGGATCCCACACCCGAGTGGATAGTGGTCAGCGGTCCGGACTGGATTACCGCCGATGGAGATGTCATGGAGATCGGTATTCCCGCCGGGCTGTCGATCGGCCGCGGGCACTTCCGGATTCAAGTGGACCCGCCACCGCAGCCGTAACCGCCGCCGGGATTTTCCAGTGTTTGGAAGACCGGGGGTAATAAGTTTCCAATCCGCCTTCGCCCGATCCCCGGCGCGCTAATATATTGTCCCAGAAGTTGTTGTGCACACAGTACTGTCATCCCGAGCGAAGTGAGGGATCTCCAACTCATTCGGCGACATGGAGATCCCTCGCTGCGCTCGGGATGACAAACATCCTTTTCTGTGCATCATTATTTCTGGGACAGCACACTAAGCCGTCCTACTGGTAATAGGCCGCCAACTGGTCCAGCAGCTTGTTGATCTGGTGCCGCTCTTTCCACTTGGCGATGTTCCCGGCGCCGGACGCCGCGTTGACCGAGCCCCAGGTCTCGCGCACGGAGCCGTAGGCCGACTGCGTGTGGCGGCCGTTCTCCCCTTTGCCGATCGCCATGTTGACGATATTCACCAGGTGCTGGCACCGGTTGGCGAATCGATCGGCGCGGTTGAGGAAATCCTGGTCCCCCGGCCACTTTCCCTGGTATTCGGATTTCAGTTTGTTCGCCCACCCGACCAACTGCTCGGTGATCTTGCGCACATCCTGCATCTGGTCCTGGGCCGGCCAACCGGCGCGCGCCGGAATGGCCAGGCCGGCCAGCAGCGAGACAAGGGTAATAGCGATAAACCAAGGATGCTTGTGCATCATGTTTTGCCTGCCTCCTGTGTAGATTCCGTTATCCGAGAAGGTCATCATACGCTAGTCCAGCGCGTGGTCAATCGGATCCGTTGAAAAAGGGGCGGTCCCTTATTCTCTGGCGAACAGTGTCGGGTCTGCGCTCTTGTCCCGCCGTAGTGCTTTGATGAAGGCGGATGCGCAAGGCCGAGAAATCGGCGCGCCGCACCCGTCTTCGGCGGTGCCAGAGGCTTGCTCGCCCTGGGAGAACGACCAGGGCCGCCGTAGTCCGAAGAAATCGCCCGAGCATCACAAGTACGGGTGCCATTCAATGTAACGTTATAATTAACAACAAGTTGCTCTGTGGGATATCGAAAAAACCGGGAAGGTCCTGTGAGGGAAGAGATTGACACTCGGGCCAAGTACAACTATTATAATAAGTAGGACCAGAAGCTGGTTCCTGGCAACAGAATGTAGGTCCCCATCTCCCGGACGCGGGGGGAGGGGTGTCTGCGATTTCGTCGGCTTCGGTCGGAGCAAGGGTGGGGGCAAGAAAGGACCGAAAAGGATTGGTTGGCCCGGGCCTCCGGGCGGTCAGGAAGGACGGCTGGTCCATGGGACGGGTTGGAGGAGAAACGGTCATGACGACGGATATCTGCGCCGCAGACACGCCGGTCAGGAACCCGCGTGCAACGACGTTCCTTCCTTGCGCCCGGCCTCCCAGGCTTGACCATCCAAAGACGTTACCCTTTGCGGGTTTTGTTATGGCCGCGGTGCTGTGGGCGGCCGCCGCCGGAGCGCAAACAACATATGATTGGTTAGACACCGCGCCGGACGGGAATTGGAAACAGGGCGCCGCCGGCGCGCGGTGGAATCCCGGCGGGCTGTGGGACGAACCGCCCGTGGGCAATATTCTTCGCTTCAACAACAATGCTCAACTCTCGATGAATAACAACGTGGCCGGCACGTACACGCCGCACCAAATTATTTTCGGCTCCGCCAACACGTCCAGCCGCACCATCGCGGGCAATGCGATACGTCTGTATGACTCCGGCGGCGCCGACCCAAAAATTGAAAACCAATCCTCCGGCTCTCATACGCTTTCCATCAATATCGACGGGGATGGAACCGCAGCGGACCCTTTGGAGATCAATCCGGTCTCCGGGGATCTGACCTTGAGCGGGTCCGTGAATAATCAGAACGCGGACATCCGCGTGTACGGCAGCGGCGACAAGATGCTGACCCTTTCTGGCGTGGTATCCGGCAGCGGCAAATTGCTGATTCGTCCCGACGGCCAGGGGTACGCGAAGGTCAAGATATCGGGCGGCTCGACGTTTTCGGGCGCCATCACGAACACCCACGGCGAGTTATGGTTTGCCACCGGCGGCCGGATACCGGAGGCGAATCCGATCGGCATCGGGGAGAGCGCGTACGCGACCAATGTCGCCAAGCTGTGGCTGGAAAGCGCCGGTGTCGCGATCACCAACGCCATTACGGTCAATAACGGGAACACCGATGCCCGTGTCATTGGGGGACTGAACACGAGCGGGTTGACGAGCTACCGGGGGACGCTGACCTTGAACGGCCCGGCGAACCTGGAGGCGAACGACGCCGGGGGCATGGTGGAGTTCACCAACGTGATCAGCGGCACGCAGCGGGCCCTGAACAAGACCGGGGCGGGCGTGGTCCGGCTCTCGGGCAACAACACCTTCAGCGGCACGAACGTCGTCAAGGCCGGGATGCTCCTGATCACGCGCGACACCGCCCTGGGCGCGGCGCCGGGGGCTGCGGCCGTGAACGTGGACATCTGGAGCACGGGCACGCTGGGCTTCACGAACGTCTTTACGCTGGCGGCGAACCGTACGATCGAACTCGGGACGGTGAACGGACCGCGCCTCTGGGTGGCGCCGGGGAGCACGGCGACCGTCAGCGGGGTGATCCAGAACTCGGCGAACTGGACGAACATCGGCCCGGGCAAACTGGTGCTCTCCAACAACACCTTCAGCGGGATGCTGACGATCACGCAGGGCGTGGTGCGCATTGTCCACACGAACGGCCTGGGGTCGGTGGCGGCGGGAACCGTCGTCAACAGCGGGGCGGCCCTGGAACTGAGTGCGCCGGGCCACTATCCCGCCGAGGCGCTGACGATCAACGGCACGGGCATCGCTAATGCCGGCGCGCTGCGGAAGGTGGATACCACCGCCCGCAACTACGCGGGGAGTATTACCCTCGGCAGCGATGCGAAGATCTCGGTGGATGCGGGCGGATTGAGTCCCCAGGGCCTGATCAATCTGGCGGGGAACACGCTGTACCTGAATACGACGGTCAGCTTCCTCATGGAGCCCGCGAGCTCGACGACCAACGCCACCAAGACCTCGGGTGAGGGGGCCATCGTGAAGACCGGCTCCAGCATCTTCCTCCTGCGGCCCAGCTCGGACCTGACCGGCAGCATCACCATCAACGCGGGGGATCTGCGCATCGGGCCCAACGCGTCGGGTTCCGGCCTGGTCGCCGGCGGGACGCTGACGCTGGGCGCGGGGACCAAGTTGAATTCCGACGGCGCCACCGCGCGCACGGTGGCCAAGAACGTGGCGATCACCGGCGGCGTGTCCGTGGCGGACTTCAGCACCGGCGGCATGACGTTGAGCGGCTCGGTGAACCTGTCCGGCGCCACGCGGCCCGTGACCAACGCCAACGCCGTCACGATTTCCGGCGCGATTACCAACGGCGGGCTGATCAAGGTGGGCGCCGGCACCATGACCCTCTGCGGCACGAACACCTACAGCGGCGGCACGACGGTGAGCAACGGCACGCTGCAGGGCACGACCTTCGGACTCCAGGGGGCCATCACCAATAACGCGGCGGTGGTGTTCGACCAGACCATCACCGGCACCTACGCGGGGGTGATGAGCGGCACCGGAACGCTGACCAAGCAGGGGGCGGGCATCGTGATCCTGACCGCGGCGAACACGTATACCGGGGCCACGACGGTGAGCGTGGGGACGCTGGTCCAGAACGGGACCAACGCGAGCTCGCCGGTGGCGGTGGCCGGCGGCGCGACGCTGATGGGCTCGGGGCAGGTCGGCGACCTGACGGTCACCGGCACCGTGCGGC
>JAHJJH010000283.1 GCA_018823105.1 Verrucomicrobiota bacterium
GCGCAAACGTGGAAGTCGTCGAAGAGACGCAAGGCGACGGGGAATGGCTTCTTAAACTCAAACTGACCTATCCGGAAGGGGTGTCGGAGGCGATGTATCCCCCGCGTTACTGGATTTATCGTTACCTGCACCGCCCGGGCGAGCCGTTCTTCGTGCTCATCAATGGCAAGGTTCCGATCAAGGAGGAGGCTCGGTTCCTGGCTCCCGTTTCGGACGCGTGCAAGAGCGCCGCGCGACTCTAGTATTTTTAACTGACACGTTGATCGCCGGAGCGCACCGGGGCGCTACTCCCCGTTACGCTCCGGCCTTTGCGTTCTTCCGCCCGTTCCTTTATCATTCCCCCCGGTTATGACTGCACACGGCTCGGGAAGAATGCGCCGGCTGGTCGGGCTGCTCCTTTGCGGAGCCCGGCTGTGGACGCTGAACGCCACGGCGGGGTATGTGGAACAGGCCGGTGACCGGACGGTCATTCACCTGACGCTGTTTGACCTGCCCGATCCCTCGCGCACCGATGCCGCGACGCGCGCGGACGCCGCCGCCGTGCGCGAGTTCGTCCGGCAATTCCCGGCCACCTTCGCGGAGAAATACCGCGAGAAGTACGCGGCGGACCCGGCGCGATACGGATCGTTCAGCTGGGACAAGGTCGAGGTCCGATTGGAGCGATTCTCGGGCATCCAGGTGGAAGGCGTGGAGTCCGACCTGCTGGCCATCGCGGGCGGCCTGGCCCCTGACGTGCTCTACGTCAACTTCCGCAAGTCGGAGACCTATATTCAGCAGGGCTTTCTCTATCCGCTCGACAGACCGGACGATGGGTACCTGACCGCCTTGAGCGACGACGAGCTGGCCCTGCGCGTACACGAGAAAATCTGGCCGGTCATCCGCCGTCGCGGTCCCGGGGGCGCGCCGCACGTCTGGGCCTTGCCCTATGGCGGGGCGCTGGGCCGCGTCCTGCTGTATCGCAAGGACTTATTCGATGAGGCCGGCCTCGCCTACCCCACGAAGAACTGGACGTGGGAAGACCTCGTGCGCGCGGCGCGGGCGCTGACGCAGCCCGAATTGGGTCGCTACGGACTGGCCATGGGGCGGGGCAAACACGAAAGCTGGTATTGGATCACTTTTCTCTGGTCGGCCGGCGGGGAGGTGATGACCTACGACGAGGATCGGGACCAATGGCGCATTGTGTTCGATAGCCCCGCGGGCGTTACCGCGCTGGATTTCTACACCCGCCTGGGCACCGAATCGTGGACCGATGCTCTGGGACGGCGACGCCAGGGATATGTCTACAAGGATCCGCGCGACTCGTTCAGAAAATGGGAGCGCGGGGAGATCGGAATGATCTTCGCGTACGTGGACGAGAAACTTTTCTCGACCATCAATCCGGATCTAACCGGCATGGCGCCCGTCCCGCTCGGGCCCACCGGCCTGCGCGGCGGGGAGCTGAACAGCCGGATGATGGGTCTTTTTTCCGACATCCGGCATCCGGCGGTGCGGGACGCCGCGTGGGAATACATCCGGTTCTATGACAGCCGCGAGGCGCTGGCGATCAAGACCCGCGTCCTCGTGGAAGGAGGCCTGGGCCAGTTTGTGAATCCCCGTTACCTGGAGATGTTCGGCTACGGAGAACTCGTCCGGCTCTCGCCGCCCGGCTGGGCGGAGACTTTTGACATCGCCATCCAGACCGGGCGGCCGGAACCCTACGGGCGGCACAGCAATATTGCCTATGACCTGATGACCGCGCCCCTCCAGCAGGCGGAGCAGATGGCCCTGCACGGGGAACTGCCCACGGAACAGGGGCCACGTCTGGAACGGCTGTCCGGGCTGCTGAAGAAGGCGGCCGACCGTGCGCGATCGGAAATGCTGGATGAAGTTCCTCCCGCGCGGCGTGCTTTACAAAGAATGACGGCGGCAGGCCTTCTCCTCCTGATCGGCGTGGTCTTTGCCCGGGTATTCCGCCGAATTATCCGGACTTTTACTCCCCCGGGCACAACGGGTATGGCCCGGCCGGCCGGCTGGGCTTTCCGACGCTACGCGGGCGCCTATTTCATGCTGCTCCCGGCCCTGGCCGCCATTCTGGTCTGGCGCTATGTTCCGCTCGGCCGCGGCACGATCATGGCATTCCAGGATTACCGCCTGCTGGGTGCTTCGACGTGGGTGGGGCTGGACAACTTCGGAAGAATTCTCTGGAGCGTCGAATGGTGGCTCTCGCTCTGGAACGCCCTCCGCTACAGCGCGCTGGTCATGGCCCTGACTTTCCTGCCGCCGGTCATCCTGGCCATCCTGCTCCAGGAAGTGCCCCGCGGAAAGGTGCTCTTCCGGCTGATCTACTACCTGCCGGCCGTCATGACCGGCCTGGTCGTTGTCCTGCTCTGGAAATCTTTTTACGAACCCGGCGAGCGCGGCGTGCTGAACGCCTTGCTGATGCGCATCCCGGCGCTCGGTTTTCTGCTTGTCGGGCCGGCTTTGTTGCTCGCGGGGTTCACCTTCGCGCGCCGGCTCTGGTTCCACGAGAGGACGGGGATCGCGTTCCTTTTTCTCGCGGGGGGCGGAATCCTGTGCTTCTTATGCGTCCGGCTGGCCTGGCCGATGCTGTGCGAGACCGGCGCGCCGGTGTGGAAGCGCCTGTTACTGGCCCCGTCCGAGCCGCGACGCTGGCTCGGGGATACCCGCACGGCCATGCCGGCGTGCGTCATTCCGATGCTCTGGGCCGGCCTGGGCCCCGGCAGTCTCATTTATCTCGCCGCGCTGAAATCCATCCCCGACGAACTGTACGAGGCCGCCGACATGGATGGGGCCACGTTCACGGACAAGGTTCTTTTCGTGGTTTTTCCGATGCTCAAACCGTTGTTGATCATCAATTTCGTGGGGGTGTTCATCGGCTCCTGGTACGGCTCCGCCGACACGATCCTGGCCATGACCGGCGGCGCGGCCGGCACGGAGGTGGCCGGACTGCATATTTTTTACAAGGCCTTCATATTTCTCCAGTTCGGGCCGGCTACGGCGATGGCCTGGATGCTCGGCTTGTTGCTCATCGGCTTCACCGTCTACCAATTGCGCATTCTGTCCCGCATCGAGTTCCGCGCGGCAGGAGGCACGGAGGTGGCAAAGTGACAAAGTGGCAAACTGGTAAAGCGTCCGCGAGTCTGTCTATTCACTATTCACCCTTCACTATTCACTCCTGACCCCCATGCCCCTCCTCCCCTCCACAGGCCGCCGGCACCCGCGCACGCGACTCTTCCTCGCGGCGCTGTACCTGCTGCTCGCGGCGGGCGCGGTGACGATGATCTATCCCTTCCTGCTGATGATCTCCGGCAGCCTGAAAAGCGCCGTGGATATCCATGACCTGCGCATCGTTCCCCGTTATCTCGTGGATGACCGTGCGCTGTACCGGTCGTATGTGGAAGGCTTGTTCAACGAAAGTCTCGAGATGTGCCGCGTGGCGTATGACCTGGAGGTCCGCTCGTTCCAGGCCGTCGAACCGCCGGCCGCCCCGAACGGGAAACTCGTCGCGGAATGGGAGGCCTTTCTGGCGTCCGCCCGCTTGCCCGATACGGCCTTCATGCTGGGCTTCGTCGAGGCGCGCCAGTCGCGCACGGTGCCCGGAATGCTGCGCGAGTTCAAGGAGCACCTGCGCCGGCGGTACGGACGCGACCTCGCGTCGGTCAACCGGGCGCTGGAAACGGATTTTGTCAACTGGAACGCCGTCTTCGTGGTCGCGGAAAACTACGGCCTGCGGCTGCGCCAGGTTCCCCGCGATCCTTTCCATGAATCGTTCCGCGCCTTCAAGCAGCGCCAGCCGGAACTGCTCCGCGTCTATATCTCCCTGGAAGGACTCTACCGGAACCTTTTCCTGAAGCCGCAATTCGGCTGGACGATCGGGGGCTACAACCACGCGCACGCGACGGCCTGGAGATCGTATGAAGAAGTTCGCCTGACGCCGACTTGTCCCGAGGGTGCCGAGGCGGAGCGGCGCGACTGGGAGTCCTTCGTCCGGCGCAGCCTGAACCTGCTGTGGGTGCGCGTGGAGGCCACGGCGACCCCGGCCTACCGCGATTTTCTCGCCGCCAAGTACCGGACCCTCGAGGCCCTGAACCGGTTATACGGCACGCGGTACGCCGCCTTCGACGACATCCCGGTTCCGGTGGAGCCGCCGGCGGACGGCCTTCCGTTGAGCGACTGGGATTCCTTCCTCAAGGGCTGGCCGGATCCCAAAACCGGCGTAGTGCACGAGCCGCCCGTCGGGACCCTTCGCATCGAGGGACCCGAGTTCGCCTTCCGGGATTTTCTTCGGCAACGCCATGGGTCGGTCGTCCACCTGAATGCCGCGCTCGGAACCGCGTTTGCGTCGTTTGACGATGTTTCCCTTCCCCAGCGCGAGGCGCACTACCTGGCCTTCCTGAAAGCGCGGCGCGGCTTACGCGTCGAGTTCGCCCTGCGCAACTACCGGACCGTGCTGGATTACCTCCTGCTGCACGGCCGCGGCCTGGTCAACACCGCCGTGTATTGCGGGCTCGCCGTGCTCCTGGCCCTGCTGGTGAATCCGCTGGCGGCCTATGCCTTGAGCCGCCACCGTCCGCCCAGCGCCTACAAGTTGCTGCTGTTCATGCTCCTGACCATGGCCTTCCCTCCGATCGTCACCCAGATCCCCGTCTTCCTTATGCTGCGCGACTTGAAGTTGCTGAACACCTTCGCCGCGCTGGTGCTGCCCGGCATGGTGCACGGGTACTCAATCTTCCTGCTGAAGGGTTTCTTCGATTCGCTGCCCCGCGAACTCTACGAAAGCGCCGAACTCGACGGCGCGGGCGAGTGGACGATCTTCTGGAACATCACCATGAGTCTCTCGCGGCCCATCCTCGCCGTCATCGCGCTTTCCGCGTTCGCCGCCGCGTACTCCAATTTCATGTTTGCCCTGTTGATCTGCCAGGACGAGCGGATGTGGACGCTCATGGTGTGGCTCTACCAGTTGCAGTCCCGCAGCGGCCAGGCCGTCATCTACGCCTCGCTCCTCGTGGCGGCCCTGCCCACGCTCCTCATCTTCCTCTTCTGCCAGAAGATCATCCTGCGCGGCATCGTGATCCCGGTGGAGCGGTGACCGGCCGGCCGGGGCCGGCCGCGGGGAAGTCGAGGGGGCTTTTTCGCTCCTTGTGGGTCCGGCTCTTCACGGTATGCGTGTAGATCATGGTGGTCCGCAGATCGCTGTGGCCGAGCATTTCCTGGATGGTGCGGATGTCGTAATTGTTCAGGAGCAGGTGGCTGGCGACTTAAGCGGCGAGGGTAGCCGCGCAAGGACTTTCGCCGAAGGTGAAAGCCCCGCAGGGGTGAGGCGTGTGGGCAACACGCCGAATCAACCTATGGCGGAAGGTGTGCGCGGTGACGCGCTTGGGGATGCGGGCCTGTAGCACTGCGGCCCGGAGCGCCTTCTGGAAAACGGATTCGTGCATGTGATATCGGCGGTATTCGTTCTTGCCGGGGACATAGGTCAGCGTCTTGGCCGGGAATACCCACTGCCAGACCAGCTCCCTGGAGGCGCTTTTCCATTTCCGGTCCAGCGCCCCCGGCATGAACACCCCGGCGAACCCGGCCTTCAAGTCCCTCTCGAACAGCGCGCTCACGCGTTCCATGTGGCCTTTGAGTTCAGGCATCAACCGCTCCGGCAGAGGCACCGCCCGGTCCTTTTTCCCTTTCCCGTCGTGAACCGTAAGGATGCCGTCATCGAAATTGAGGCAACCTACCCGCAGGTTCAGCGCCTCGAACATGCGTAATCCGCATCCGTACAGCAGGCTGACGACCAGGTTAAAAGGATACGGCAGCCTCCCGATCACGCGATCCACCTCTTCTCGCGTCAACACGACCGGGATATAGCGCTTTTGCCGCGCCCGGACCACCTTGCCCTTGAGATCGTAGTCGGCCTTCAGGATATGGCGGTAGAGAAAGAGGAGCGCGTTAAACGCCTGGTTCTGGGTGGAAGCCGCCACGTGCTGCTCGGTGGCCAGATGGGTAAGGTAAGCAACGGCATCATCCGCCGTCAGGGTGCCCGGCAGCTTGCCGCGGAGGAACTTACGGAATTGCTCGATCCAGATGCGATAGGTCGCCAGGGTCTTTGGAGAGTACTGCCGGACACGGATTTCCTCCTTGAGCTTGCGGAACACGGTATCCCATGGCGGCTCGGAGAGCTTCGAGACGTTTCCCCCCGGCGGTGCGAGCGGAGCGTCCCGCATGGTCTGGTAATACAGGGCAACGCTGCGAGCCGCCTGTTTCTGGGCGTCCAGCGGTTGGTTTTTCGAGGCCAGTTTCTGCAAGAAGGGCTCCAGGGAATCGGAGTCGCGCGGAGTGTAGCGGCTCGGTGATGATGCGACCATTTTTCACGGATAACAGGGTAACACTCGACCCTCCACCGAGACGGTGATGGCACCATTTCGGTGTAACCATGATTCCA
>JAHJJH010000284.1 GCA_018823105.1 Verrucomicrobiota bacterium
AAACGGCGGCGCGCAAGCGCGCGCCCTACGCAGGAGAGGATTTGTAGGGCCGGCGCTTGCGCCGGGCCGGGAGGGGGAAACGGCGGCGCGCAAGCGCGCGCCCTGCACGGCTGAAAAAACGGCCCCGCGTGATCGCGGGGCCGTGGTCTGTGGTGCGGAATGACGGGGGCTACTTTTTCCTGGCCAGCCGTGCCGCCACGATCGTCTCGGCGGTGATCCAATAGTTCTTGGGATCGCCGCGGAAGCCGTCCTTCTCGGCTACGAAATAGGATTCCAATTCGATCATTTTCATCCGCTCGTTAGCGGTCGCCGCGGACTTGGCTGTCTTCCTCGCGGCTGTGCGCTTACGCGGGGCGGCCCGCCCGGCCGCCACCTTGCTCGCCGTCGGGACCCTGGCTTTTGCTTCTTTCTCGCTTTTCTTCTTCGCCGGTGCCATCTTTATCCTCCTGATTTTTAAGGTTTGATACCGGATTCGCGGCGCACTCTACCGCGATGACACCGGAATGCAAGTGATAATAAATGGTTTTTTTCTCAGGATTGCGCAACAGGCTTGTATTTTAATATTTCCGAATAAAAAAACGTTTGACTCATGGAGGATTGGATGTCGGATGGCCCTATAACAATGGAGCAGATTCTCTCGGACTGGGCGCGCGGCGCTTTCTTGGCGGCGTATCCCGGAACAGTTCCGGACGGGCTGTCCGCGGGGGTTGTCCCGACGGCGGATGAGCAGTTCGGGGATTACCAGTGCAACGCGGCGATGGCGCTCGCGAAGGTGTTGAAGAAATCTCCACGCGAGATCGCCGCGGCACTGGCGGCCGCGGCCCGGCCGGCGGCGGTTGAGCGCCTCGAGGTGGCGGGCCCGGGGTTCGTGAATTTCTTCCTGGATCCGGAGTGGATGGCCCGGCGCCTGGAGCAGGTCCAGGCCGACGAGCGGCTGGGCGTGCCTGAACCGGGGCGCGGGCGAACCGTCGTCATCGATTATTCCAGCCCGAACGTGGCCAAGCCCATGCACATCGGGCATATCCGCTCCACCGTCATCGGCAACGCCCTCGACCGCCTGCACCGGTTCCTCGGCTGGCGCGTTCTGGCCGACAACCATCTCGGCGACTGGGGCACGCAGTTCGGGCTGTTGATCATGGGCTTCCGGCACTTCGCCGACCCGGCCGCCTACGAGTCCGCCCCGATCGATGAGCTCGAGCGGATTTACGTTAAAAGCTACGACAAGTCGAAAGAAGACCCCGCGTGGCTCGACGCGGCGCGCGCCGAGTTGGTGAAGCTGCAGCAGGGCGACGCCGGGAACCGCGCCCTGTGGCAGTCGTTCGTCGAACACAGCCTCCGCGAGTTCAACCGGATCTATCGCCGGCTGGATGTGTCGTTCGACTTGGTGCGCGGCGAGAGTCATTACAACGACCGACTGCCCGGGATCATCTCGAAACTTCGCGAGCAGGAGCTGGTTCGCGAAAGCGAGGGCGCGCTGGTGGTGTTCCTGGAGGACGAGAAACTGCCGGTCTGCATCGTTCGGAAAAGCGACGGCGCCTACAATTATGCCGCGACCGATCTGGCCACCGTGACTTCGCGCGCGGAGGAGTTTCAACCCGAGGCTGTCATCTACGTCACGGATGAGCGCCAGCAGTTGCACTTCCGGCAGGTCTTCGCGATCGCGCGGAAGATGGGCCTCGCGACGCGGCTGGTCCACGTCTGGTTCGGCCTGATGCGGCTGCCCGAGGGGACCTTCTCCACCCGGCAGGGCAACGTGATCAAGCTCGAGCGGCTGCTCGACGAGGCCGAGGAACGCGCGCTGGCGATCGTGAAGGAAACCAGTCCGCAGATGGACGAGGCCCGGCAGCGCGAGGTCGCGCGCGCGGTGGGGATCGGCGCGGTGAAGTACGCCGACTTGAGCCAGAACCCGCAAAGCCTGGTGACCTTCACGTGGGAGAAGGCCCTCGCGCTCGAGGGCAACTCGGCGCCGTACCTGCAATACGCCTGCGCGCGGATCGCGAGCGTGCTGGACAAGTATCGCGAGCGATTCCCGGGCGGCGATCCGATGGCGCACCCGATTCGTCTGGGGGAGCCGCTGGAGCGGAGGTTGGCGGTCCGACTGTTGCGCTTCCCGGACGCGGTGGTGCGGGCGGCGGAGGTCTACAAACCAAACCTGCTGGCCGACTACCTTTACGAATTGTCGCAGGTGTATAGCGCGTTTTACCAGAATGTTCCGTTTCTCAAGGCCGGGGAGGGGGTGCGCGAGAGCCGGGTACGACTGTGCGATCTGGTGATGAAGGTCCTTCGCCGGGGTCTGACCCTGTTGGGGATTGAAACCCCTGACAGGATCTAGGTAAAAAACATGCTCGCCCTATACCGCCCCGACAGCTTGGTGTAACGCTTTACTAAGATGCCGGTATTGGAAGACCAGGCGAACGAAGTGTGATAGACTGGTCCCGGCAGGAGCGACATGAAATCAAAGAGCACGGTCGGCCTTTCTTTTGTCATGGCGTCGGCAACAATTCTCGTGCTGGCGCTGGCGCCGACGGCGCAGGGGAATGGCAACGTGTATGTCAGCCGGTTCTGGCACAACCATCAGCCGATCTACTGGCCCGAGTGGAATGGCAACGGCTCCCAGACGGAGCGCATCCAGTATGCCTGGGACTCGATCGTGTTGAAGGACGGCCAGACGTACGGCACCAGCGTGGGGCATCCCGAGAACAACCTGTCCGACATTTTCGGACTGGACGACCGGCGGGCCGCCTACCAGGGGCGGCCGCGCGATTCGCTGGCGAACATCAACAGCGCGGGCGGCTTCGCGATCAGTTATTCCGGCTCGCTGATCGACAACGTGCGCAATCTGGGCGGCAACGGCCAGCTCGGCTACGGCAGCGGCTGGTGGGATGGCAACCGCGAGGCGCGCAACTGGACCACCCCCTCCGGTAGTCGCCGCCTCGACCTCGTGGGGTTCACCTATCACCACTCCCTGGGGCCGCTCCTGCCGAAGGCGGTCTTCCGGAAGGAGCTTCAGATTTTCAAGCAGGCGTGGTGGAAGGCGTGGGGTGGCCAGGCGGATTTGAGCGACCACTCGAAGGGTTTTTTTCCAACGGAGATGGCCTTCTCCCGGCATCTCGTGGACGTGCTGGTGGACGAGGGCTACGAGTGGTCCATCGTGGCCAGCCATCACTTGAGCCGCACCTGCCCCACGTACCTGAACAACGCCAACCCGACGGGGTCCTATAACATCTACTCCAGTCCGCCGAACCAGGCAGACCGGCTCGGTCCCTCACCGACGACGGGCTGGTGGTACAGCGAGCCGAACCCGGGCAACGCGGCCTGGAACGTGGCGCCGTACGCCTACCAGCTCCACAAGGTCAAGTACGTCAATCCCGAGACGGGCGCCGAGAAAAGCCTGATCGTGGTGCCGTCCGACGACGTCTTGAGCTACCGCAACGGCTACGCGAACGAGGGCATCTCGAAGATCCAGAGTTACATCTCGCCGTACGCCACGGACCCGAGCCGGCCGGTGATCGTCATGCCGGCCACGGATGGCGACAACGCGTGGGGCGGCGGGTTCTCCTCGTGGATGGAGGCCACGCCGCAGTTCTTCAACGAATCCGGCAGCGCGGGCTACCACCAGAGCACGCCCCAGGACTTCGTCAACGCGCACGGCGCGGCGGCGGACACGGTTCACGTCGAGGACGGCGGGTGGATATTCCCGGAGATGGACTACGGATCGCCGTATTTTCTGAAATGGATCGAGCCGCCGGTGAACGACGCCAACCTGGCCGCCTGCTATCCCGGCACGAAAATAGACATGGAGACGCCGGGCTTCGCGCTGAAGTTCTGGAGTTGGGCCCCGGTGATCTCCGGCGCCAACTGGTGCGAGACGGCGGAGCAGATGCTCTTTGATGAGGGCACGAATGTTCAGCCCTGGAAGATCCAGGCCATTTATGACTGGGACGGCTCCCCCACGTCCCCGAACCTCGTCGAGCGGGCGTGGCACGTGTATCTCGCCGGGCTGGATTCGGGGTTCAACTATTACGGCGGGCTGGGCAACGACGACGAGGTCAAGCAGTCCCTGGCCACGGCGCGCGCGATCGCGCTGCTGCAAACCTACGTCAATGATCGTTTGGCCGACGACCGCACCGCGCCGACCGTGTTGAAGCCCCAGCGATTTCCCTACAATCCCGGCTGGTACACCTTCGGCTGGTTCAACAGTATTCCCGAGGACAGCCGGTTCCTCAAGAAGATGGGCTCGGAGTTCTACGTCTGGACCCACGCCTATGACGTGTCGGGCATCACGAGCATCACGGTCAAGGTGCGCCTCGACGGCGACGGCGTGAACTCGATGGCCAACAACCACAACGAGCTGTACGCCGGCGGGGGCGACGTGGGCGCGTGGATCAGCGTGCCGATGACCAAGCGGACGCTGCCGAAGACCCGGGAAGAGCTCAACGCGGCGGCGAGCAACGGCCAGATTGACTATTTCATCACCTCGCCCGAGATCGCCGATTATTACTTCGCGAAGATCACCTCCGCCGGCGTGCCCAACTTCCGCGGCAAACTGCTGGACTACTACATCGAGGCCGTGGACACGCGCGGCAACACCAACCGGACGGACATCCAGCAGGTGTTTGTGGAGGACGATGGCGGAGGAGGGGTCGTCTCCTATGCCACCTTCTCCGGCGATCCGCGCGATTGCGCGCCGTTGGTGGTCACCTACAGCGCCACCGGGGGCGTCCTGCAGGGCGTCAGCCCGGTATACCAGCAGATCAGCTTCGACAACGGCACCAATTGGACACGGTACCAGATGAACAACGCCGGTGCTGATCTCTGGGTCTGCACCAATACCGTGCCCGACAATGCCCCCAGCGCCCTGGTCTGGTTCGAGGACACCGCCGGGACGATCGCGGACAGCAACGGCGGCGCGAACTGGTACGCGGCGATCCGCGACTGCGACGCGCCGACGGGGCCGGGTACGGCGGAGACCGATCCGCCCAGCCCCGGCGGGTGCGGCGCGGTGCAGATCCTCTATCACCCCAACGCGGGGGTGTTGAAGGACTCGGCGAACATCAAGATCCACGTCGGCTACAACGGCTGGCAGGACGTGGTTTTGCCCAACCCGTCCATGACCAAGTCCAACAACAATACCTGGGTCTACACCTACAATCCGCCGGCGGGCACCTACCAGATTGACGTGGTGTTCAACGACGGCGGCGGGATCTGGGACAACAACAGCAAGGCCGACTGGCATTTCTTCGTCACGGACTGCCCCGGGCTTCCGGCGGGCATCGTGATCACCAATCCGCCGGCGGACCCGACCAGCGTGACCACGACCGTGGCCACTTTGTCCGGCACGGCGGGGGAGGGGATCAGCGGGCATCTGCGCTGGACGAACGCGCTGACCGGCGACGCCGGCACCGTGGCGGCAGCCACGTACTGGACGATCGCCTCCATTCCGCTCAACGAGGGAACCAACCTGATCACCATAGCCGGGAGCAACACGGCCAGCCAGGTGGTCACCAAGGCGTCCGATGCCGCCGACGCGTCGGCCTACGATCCTTCCTGGGACAGCGATGACAATGCGGGGACGGGCTTCAGGCCCTGGACGAACTTCAGCGAGGGCGCCAACGCCGGGCATTTCCGGGCCACGAAAACCGGCAATCCGTTCCTTATGATCGGGAATTACGCCTGGGGCCTGTGGGCGAACAGCCAGCAGATGGCCGAGGGGGCGCGGCATTTGAGCAACGCCGTGGCCGTGGGCGAGACATTCTCGCTCAAGTTCCAGAACGGCGGCGTGGATGGAACTGGGGGGGTGTCGAGCGTGGGCATCGCCTTCCAGAACAACGCCACCAACGATCTACTGCGCTTCCTATTTGCCGGCGGCCAGGCCAACTACACCCTGGCCGACAACTCGGGCGACCAGAGCACGGGCATTGGATGGACCTCTAACGGACTGGATATCGTCGTGCGGAGGAGTGACACAACAAATTATATCCTAACAGTTCATCCGTACGGCAGCGCAACTTCAACGTTCACCGGAACGTTAATCATTACCAACAGTGACGCAGCCATCCGGCGGTTGCGGGTATGGAATTACAACTCCGGCGTGAACGGGGAGAACAACGAAGGCCGCAATTTTTATGTCAACGACCTGCGCGTGCAGGAGGACCAGTCCTCGGCCGTCGTCACCGGCGACAGTGTCCGGGTGGTGCTCGCGTCGGACGGCAACGGCGACGGCCTGCCCGACTGGTGGCAGCGGCAGTACTGGGGATCGGAGTATGACCCAGATGCCGCGTGGGACGCGGACGAAGACGAGGACGGCTTCCCCAACTACCAGGAATACCGACTGGGAACGAATCCGAGGGATCCGAACTCGGGGCTGATCCTGCGGAACGGCGTGGTGCTCGACGGACAGTATCCACGGATCAACTGGATCAGCGTGGGCGGACGCGGGTATAGCCTTCAATTTTCGACGAACCTGCTGACGCCGGGAGGCGGTTTTGTGCAGTTCCTGGAAGTGACGGAGACGGCGGCGGACGGGGTGGAGACCAATCGGGCGGCGACGCACAACCTGCCGCTGCCGGCGACGGGGGCGCGGCAATACCGGGTGAAGTTGCTTTCGCCGTAAGGCCTGTTAACAAAGAAAAAGGTAGGGCGCGTTGGCTCAACGCGCCGGAAGGGCGGCGGCTTGAGCCAAGCCGCCCTACCTGAAGACAGGATAAAAGAGGGCTGTAGTTCCGCCGCTCTGTCGGCGGAAAAGAACCGATAAAAAAGCTCTATACAGCACCTAGTAAAACGGTTAACTTAAGTTGATTCTGATGCTATCCAAGGAGACCGCGATGAGCCGAAGTTCCAGTAGAATCTTCCGAGTCGTGATGGTGGCAGTGCTTTTTGCCGTCACGAGCGCGCTGGCCGCGCCCTACATGGCCGTCAATGGCGCCAACGGTGATTACCTGACCCTGCACTACTACATCAACGAACCGAGCGACAGCGAGACGGTGTACGTGGATTTCTGGCCCAACGAGGCCAGCGTAACGAAGGCGCAGGTCTGGTCCGACCTCGACCGCCGCGATCGCGCGACGCTGGGCGATCAGGATGCCGTCAGCGATCCCGGGCCTTCCCCGGCCGGTACCAATTACTTTGTTGCTTTCGACATGGCCGCCGCCGAGGGCGGCAAATGGTGGGTGGCCATTCCCGTCACCAAGACCGGCGCCTACCGCCTGAACTGCCGTTACAAGGTGGACGGCGACCCGAACTGGCGCTGGGCGGGCGTGCGCGACACGGCGGTCGTGGTCTCCCCCAAGAAGGCCCGCGACGTCATCCTCTACGAACTCCAGGCCAACGTCATCAACGCCACGGGCGATGACTTCGGCAGCCGCAGCACGTTCGAGGACTTCCTGAATCCCGCGAAGCCGGCCAACTTGAACCACTTCACGAATCTCGGCGTCAACACGCTGTGGATCCAGCCGATCCATCCCATCGGCAGCCACTACTGCGTGCCCGACACGCCCGGCAGCCCGTATTCGATCCAGAACATGTGGGAAGTGGCCCCGCATCACAGCCAGGGCAACACGCGGGAGTCCTCGATGGCGGCATTCACAAACTTTGCCGCCGCCGCCAAGGCCAAGGGCGTGGATTTCTTCTTCGATACCATTTTCAATCACACCTCGTGGGACGCCGAGATCGGGCGCGACCCCGCCAACCCGTCGCAGCCGGCCGCCAACCCGGCGGCGAAGATCAAGGACCTGCTGCCCCAGTGGTATTCGCGATACAGCAACGGCTCCTACCTGCCCTGTGGCGAATACGATTACAACCAGAGCGATTTCCAGTACTCGTTGCCGGCCCGCAGTTCGGGCGAGATTGGCCCGGCGCCGGCCGAGCGCAACGACTTTGGAAAGTGGCCGGACGTGGCCGACCTGTTCTGGGGCACCTACAACGCCCTGTACAATCCGCAGACCGACAGCGACAGCTACTGGGATGTCAGCGCGGCGGGGTCGGATGTCAAGCGCATGGTCGAGTACTTCGCCTACTTTGGGCCATACTGGATCGAGAAATCCGGCGGCGCGCTGAGCGGCCTCCGCTGTGACTACGCGCAGGGTCTTTCGCCGCAGGCCTGGGAGTACATCATCAACAAGACCCGGCAGAGCAAGTGGGATTTCATCTTCATGGCCGAGTCGCTCGACGGCGGCAACGTGTCCAAGCGCGCCGGGCGGCACGTGGACATCATCAACCAGAACTGGGTTTGGCAGGTGCTGGGCGGCGGCGGCAACACCACCGGGCTGCGCGGCGTCATCGACGGGAACAAGACCGACTACGGCTACGCCGGCATCATGCGCGGCCTGATCAACCACGACCAGAACGCGCCGGCCGACAAGTGGTACACGTTCTCCCGCTACGCCGTCGGCGCCGTGGTGGACGGCGCGCCGCAATTATACCAGGGCCAGGAGTTGGGCTACGTGGACCACTGGGGCTTCTCGCAGTTCCGGTTCCAGTTCGACCGCTGGATCCCCCATATCTTCAAGTGGCACAACATGCAGACCCTGTGGGGCAGCCGCGACGGGGTGCTGGAGGCCGCGTACGGGCGGGTGAACAAGGCCCGCCAGCGCAACATTGCCAGCCGGCTTCACGACCAGTGGTACCTCGATCGCACGGGCGGCCTGGGGCCGCACCAGCAGATTTTTTCCGTGTTGAAATATGAAAAAAACGGGTGGGACCCCGCGCACCAGAACGTCGTGCTGTCCTTCGTCAACCTGACCCCGTGGACCGGCCAGTCCGGCAACTTCGACCTGGCCAGCGTGGCGGCCATCTACCTGAACCCGACCCGCTACTACAATGTCAAGAACCTCGCGGCGAATGACTCGAACGCCTATCTCTGGGCCGCGCCCGGCAAAACCGGCCAGGAACTGATCAACAACGGCCTTTTCGTGGACATGCCCGCCGACGGCAATGCCTATCCCGAAACCGCCTTCGTGCAGGTGCTCAAACTGGAAGAACACGGCGGGGGGGGCGACGAGGAGTCCGACATCGAGTGGGTCGGCAACACCGCTCACAGCCCGACAAACGGCGCGATTGAGCCCAGCTCGAACATCGTGGTCTATACCGAATCCTATCCCACGAACACCGCGATATCCGGCGACGTGGTGTACACCTCCGACGGCGGGGCGACGTGGACCAACAAGCCCTTGGTCAAAGGCGCGACGAACGGGCCGAACGATACCTGGACGGCCGACCTCGGTACGTTCGCCGCCTGCAAGACCATCGAGTATGTGATCGTCATGCGCGACGCGCAGACCAACGAGGTGTGGGACAGCAACAACACGGCCAACTACTCGGCCGAGGTCAACTGCACGACGGTGACCTTGCACAACGTCACCCATACACCGGGGAATGGCAGCATAACGCCGACCACGCCGATCTCGGCCTATGTGGAAACCCAGCCGATCGGCATAGCCACCTCCGCGGCCGTCGCTTACCAGGTCAACGGCGGAGCGTGGGAGGGAACGAACATGGTCAAGGGCGGCACCACGGGCAGCCGCGACTGGTGGACGGTATCACTCGGCCAGTACGCAGTCTGCTCGACCGTCCGGTATGCCGTGGTGGCGTACGATGCGGCGGCCAATCCATACTGGGCCAACAACAACGGCCAGGACTACTGGGCCTACGTCAACTGCGCGGACCTGGCGATCACCAATCCGCCGACGGACATCCTCGTGACGAACACGGTGGACACCTATGACCTCAAGGGCTACGTGTACGGCCAGATGACGGGCGATCTGCGCTGGACGAACCAGGCGACCGGCGCATCCGGCACGACCCCGGCCTCGGCCAACTGGAGTGTCGGAGGCATCGCCCTGGTCACGGGCGCGAACATCATCGTGGTCAGCGGCGCCTACACCACGGCCGCCCCGGAAACGGTCGCGTGGGATTCGCCGACGAACACTACCTATACCAATGGGTGGAACAACGGGACCGGCGGCGGGAGCGGGCTGGGCGCCTGGGCGCTGACGGCCGGCGCCAACGCGGGTCACTTCCGCGCCACGCTGGCCGACGGCACGAACATGAGCGTGGGGGCCGTGGGGTGGGGCCTGTGGGCGCACACCGACTCGGCGGCGGACGCCATCCGATCCTTCAGCAACGCGCTGGCGAGCGGCGATTCGTTCAGCCTGCGGTGGGACAACAACTGGATTAATTCGAACCCGACGGGTTCGGTCGGCTTCGCCCTGCTGAACTCAAGCGACAATTACCGCTTCGAGTTCATGTTCATCGGCGGGGATACGAACTATGTCATCAACGACAGCATCGGCACGCACAACACGGGGATCCCGTGGACGGGCGACGGGCTGGACATCACCTTCACACTGACCGCTACCGACACCTACAGCCTCAACTTCGGATCGTGGGTGATCACAGGCACCCTGGCCCAGGCGGGGACCTCCATCAGCAAGTTCAAGGTCTGGAACTGGAGGGCCGGTGCGACGGATGAGGGCTGGAAATACAACCTCTACATCGGCGACATGTCCGTTTCGCGCACGACGGTCAACTCGACCCCGATCAGCGACTCGATCACCGTCACGCGCGAGGGCATTGACGAGTACGGGGACGACGACAGCGACGGGATCCCGAACTGGTGGGAAGACAAGTACTTTGGCGGGCCGACCAATGCCATGCGTGAGGCCCTCGCGGCCAATGGTCTGAATACCTTGTATGAGACGTATATCGCCGGACTCGAGCCTGATGACGCCAATGCCTTCCTGAAAGTCAGTCCGATGGCCCTGCCGGCGGTCGGCCTGCAGGTGACCTGGCCGTCCGTGGCCGGCCGTGTCTATGAGGTTCATCGTTCGACCAACCTGATGGCGGTGAGCAGTGGATTCAGCCTGCTGGAAGGGGGCATTCTCGCCGACCCGCCGCAGAACACGTATCATGATGCCACCGCCACGGATCCAGTGTCGTACTTCTACCGGATCCTGGTGGAGTTGGAACCGTAACTCGGCCCGGGTTGAAGGCTGGAAAACCCCGGGAGGCCCTGCGCCTCACGGGGCTTTTCTTTTCGATGGTCTTTGGCGCGACGGAGGCGTGCCAGGCTTACGGCGCACAAGAAAACAATGTTTGTCATCCCGAACGCAGCGAGGGATCTCCTGTGTACTCCATGGGTCAGAGATTCCTCCCGTTGTTCGGGATGACACAAACGCCCGAAATAATTCTGGATTGTCGCGCCGCCCGGATGTCACGTGAGAGATTATTGTCGCCGCGTTATACGCTGCGTTCTGCACGCCGTATAACGGCGCGGCTACAACCCCGCCAATGGGGATTCGGAAGCGGCGGGAAAAACCTTGCCTGCTTACAGCGGTCGGCGTATGAAGCTGGTCATGAACAAGAAAATATCAGGAACGGCGGCCTCCTTGGCCTGGGGCTGGAGTACGATCCTGGCTGTGTTCCTGCAGGCCAACCTGTCCGGCGCGCAGCCGCCGGCTTCCCTGGAGAAGAGCAATCCCCTGGGCTATCAAACGCTCTCCGCCGTGGACTACATCCGGTACGTGCCGACCAAGGAGAAGTTGACCGGCCGCTTTGTCCCGGCTTATTCCGGAACCTCGGCTTTTTGGTTGGAGGGTGTTTTACGCCATCTGGCCGTATTTCATCCCGGCGTGGACTGGATGTCCCAGGAGCTTTTTTCTACCAGCCCGGGCGTCCTTCAAGTGATGCTGGAAGGTTCCGCCGTCGTGGGCATCAGCAGCTGGCCCATGACTTACGCGCAGCGGGAAGATTTTGGCCGCCGGTTTGGCTATCCGGTGCTGGAAGCCAAGGTGGCCCTCGACGCGCTGCAGATACTGGTCCACCGCGACAATCCCCTGAATAGCATCACGGTGCCGCAATTGGACGCGATTTATGGCACGGAGTTGCGAGCGGGCGGATTGGAACTCATCCGCCGATGGGAGCAACTGGGCATATCCACGTGGGGCGCCGACGCGCCGATCCATCCCTACGCCGGCTGGCGGGGTTTTGGGACCTCGCTGTTTTTCCAGGAGGCCGTCCTTCAGGATGGGCCGTGGCGTGATGACGTAAAGCCCCTTGGGGATGTCGAGCAGTCGCCGGAATACAGGATCGCCCAGGATCCGCAGGGCATCGCCTGCGCCACCTACCGGCCGCGGGGCGGGGGCGTAAAAGTTCTGTCCGTGGCCCGGCAGACGGGTGAGACCGCCTACCCGCCGTTGCCCCGCCATATCTACGGGGAGGAGTATCCCCTGACGCGGTTCTTCTATGTCTACGTCAACACGCCGTCGGTGGATGAGCTGCCGGCCGAGACGTGGGAATTCCTGAACTACCTCTTGAGCTACGAGGGGCAGTACGAGGTCGCGAAGACCGGCAGCCTGCCGCTGGACGTGCCGATGATCCACCGGGCCCGGAAGCGCCTGGGCTTGCCCATTCCCACGCCTCCCGCGGCCCATCCATGACCGCCCGGTCGGCCCCTTCAGGTCTTGCCGGACGATGCCTGTTGGCGGCGGCATGTCTTTTCCTGAGTTTGTGGGTGCGGCCGGCGGCGGGGCGGCGCGTTCGCGTGGCGACCTGGAATGTGGAACTGGGCATCGGGCCGGCCGACAGCGTCAAATACAAGGCGCAGAGGGAAACCCTCCGGCGCGTGGACGCGGACATCGTGGCCTTCCAGGAACTCCAGGCTTCTTCCCGCGGCGAATGGGTCCGCCTGGCGGAGGATCTGGGTTATCCGCACCGCGCGTGGGGCGAGTTGGGCCCCTTTTCGGGCGACATGGTGGTCGGGTATTTCAGCCGATTCCCGATCCTGGAAGCGCACAGTGTCCGTTCCGTGCGCGGCACGAGAGAGTTCACGCGGTTGCCGTTGCGGCTCGCCGCGAGCGTGCCCGGCGCGGCGCGACCGTTAACGCTCTGGAACATGCATCACAAGGCCGAGTTCCGATACCGCGATTGCTTCCGGCGCGCCGTTGAAGCCCAGCGGATCGTGCAGGACATCCAGCGTTACCGGGTGGAGCATCCGGACCGGACCGAGCTGGTGGTGCTGGGCGACATGAACGACGCCGCCGCGCGGCCGGAGCAGCCGGAGAGGTTTGAGTCGCTCTACCCGCGCCTGCCCTGGAGTTACCGGCTGGGCTTCGACATCCGTTTCCCCGTGCGCTACCGGACGTTTCCGACGGACCACTATGGCGAGGGCGGACTGGGTTTTCACCGGGTGCCGGCTTTCCGGCAGGACTCAACGAATGCCGTAACCCATCGGTACACCGAGATGACGCTGGACTATCTTTTTGTCAGCCCGGCCATCCGGGACGGTCCGTTCGGGCCGCCTCGGGGCGAGATCTATCATTCAGACTGGGACCGGGGTGGGGGCGGCCTGGTGAAGGCGGGGGTCCCGCCTCCCGCCGGCACCTCGCTGAAGGCTTCGGATCACTACCCGGTATTCGTGGACCTGGAGATCGAAGACGATTCCAACCGCCAGGAATCCCTGCCCCCTGCCGGGCACTAAAAAAACACTTGCGCCACCCGCCTGTTTTGATACGTTCAATATCAATTGAACGTTCGCTCCGGGACGCGACGAGGACGAAGTCCGCCTGGAACAGCGATTCCAGCGTCCATTCACAGGCATGAACAGAAGGCGCAAAGGCCGCAAAGCAGCAATGGAACCACGGAGGGCGCAGAGGATCACAGAGGTGAAGGCTTTCGGATTTCTCTGTGAACCTCGGCGTTCTTTGCGGTTCAATTCTTGGGTAGTTCCATGAACGGCTCCACTCCCCAGCAGATGCGCCGGCAGTTCATCGAGGCCGCCGGCCAGATGACCCAGACCCTCGGCGCGGGGCGCGTGCTGGGCCAGGTCTTCACCCATATTTACTTCAGCCGCGACCCGCAGTCGCTGGACGACTTAACCCGCGCGCTGGGCATCAGCAAGGGCAGCGCCAGCATGATCGTGCGCCAGCTCGAGCAGTGGGGCGCGCTGCGCAAGGTGTGGATCAAGGGCGAGCGCAAGGACTACTATGAGGCGCTGGATCACTTTGGCCGCATCCTCCGCCGGGCCCTCCTGGAGGTGATCGGCCGGAAGATGGAAGTCGGCGACCACCTGCTGGAGGAAGCGGACGCCAGGATGCAGGAGGCGGTGGCCCGGTCGAACAACGACATGGCGGACTGGTCGTTTCTCCGAGAGCGGGTCGGGAAAATCCGTGCCTTCCGTGGCCGGGCCCAGCGGTTGTGGGACAGCTCCATTCTGAAAATGTTGCTGAAATAGTACCGCGAATTAACGCTAATTAACGCGAATAAGAATCTTCCGAATTAGCGTTACTTCGCGTTAATTAGCGGTTTAAAAAGGAAATGAAAATGAGCAAGCACATCGCGGTGGTCGGCATGGGGTACTGGGGCAAGAACCTGGCCCGGAATTTTCTCGAGCTGGGCGCGTTGCACACGATTTGCGACACCAGCCCGGCGGTGGAGAAGGACTGGAAATCCAAATACCCGGACGTGCGGTTCACGCAGGATATCGGCCGCGTCCTGGCCGACCCGGATATCCAGGCCGTGGCGCTGGCGACGCCTGCCGTGACCCACTACGGCATGGCCCGCACGGCCCTGGAGGCGGGCAAGGACGTGTTTGTGGAGAAACCCCTGGCCATCAAAGTCGAGGAGGGGCGTGCGCTCGTGGACCTGTCCGCCCGCTTGAAACGCATCCTGATGGTCGGCCACATCCTGCGGTTTCACCCGGCGGTGATCGCGCTGGGACGGCTGATCGCGGGCGGCGACCTGGGGCAGATTCAGTATCTCTATTCCAACCGGCTGAACATCGGCAAGATCCGGACCGAGGAGAACATCCTCTGGAGCTTCGCGCCCCACGACATCTCGGTGATGCTGGCGCTGCTCAACGAAATGCCCATGGCCGTGGCCTGCCAGGGCGGGGGATACCTGAACCCGCTCGTCATGGACGTGACGACGAGCGAGTTCGCCTTCCCGAGCGGCGTCCGCGCGCACATTTATGTGAGCTGGCTGCACCCGTTCAAGGAACAGCGCCTCGTCGTGGTCGGCTCGCAGAAGATGGCGGTCTTCGACGATACGGCAAAAAACAAGCTGGTGCTCTACCCGCACAAGGTCGAGTGGAAGGACCGCGTGCCCACGGCGGTCAAGGCGGAGGCCGAGGTCGTGACGCTGGAAGAGGCCGAACCGCTGAAGGAGGAATGCCGTCACTTCCTCGCCTGCCTGGACTCCCGGGCCGCGCCCGTCACGGACGGCGCGGAGGGTTTGCGCGTGCTATCCGTGCTGGACGCCTGCCAGCGGTCGCTGGCTTCCGGTGGCGGTACGGTGTCGCCGGCCGGTACGGCCGGTCCCGCCCGGCCGTACTTCGTGCACGAGACGGCTTGCGTGGATCAGCCCTGCGAAATCGGGGCCGGGACGAAAATCTGGCACTTCAGCCATGTGCTGCCGCGGACGAAGATCGGCGAGCGCTGCATCCTGGGCCAGAACGTGCATATCGCGGACGGCGTCGTCATCGGGAACAATGTAAAAATTCAGAACAACGTCTCGGTCTATACCGGCACGGTCATCGAGGATGACGTGTTCCTCGGCCCGTCCTGCGTCCTGACCAACGTCACCAACCCCCGCTCGCAGGTCAATCGGCATGCCTTGTACGAGAAGACGCTTTTGAAGCGGGGCTGCAGCATCGGCGCCAACGCGACGATCGTCTGTGGGGTGACCGTCGGCCGCTACGCGTTCATCGGCGCCGGCTCGGTGGTGACGAAGGACGTGCCGGATTACGCGCTCGTCCTCGGCACCCCCGCGCGATCGAAGGGCTGGATGAGCCGCCACGGGCACCGGTTGGGCGCGCCGGACGGGCAGGGGGTGATGCGCTGCCCGGAGAGCGGCTTCCGCTACAAGGAAGTTGAGCCGGGCGTCCTGCGCTGTCTGGACCTCGACGAGGAGGCGCCGCTGCCGCCGACCTTGGCCAAGGGAGAGAAGTCTTACGACGAATTCAAGAAAGGAAAATAACGATGAACGTTTCGTTGCTTGACCTGAAAGCCCAGTACGCCGCGATCCGGGACGAGATCGAACCCGTCCTGCGCGAGGTGGTCGAATCGCAGTATTTTATCCTCGGACCGAAAGTCCAGGAATGCGAGAAGGCCATCGCCAGTTACTGCCGTTGTGAGCGCGCCGTCGGCGTCACCTCCGGCACGGATGCGTTGCTGGTGGCGATGATGGCCGAGGGGATCGGGCCCGGCGACGAGGTGATCACCACGCCCTATACCTTCTTTGCCACGGCCGGCTCGATCGCGCGGTTGGGCGCGCGACCGGTGTTTGTGGATATTGATCCGGTCACGTTCAATATCAACCCCGCGCTGATCGAGGCGAAGATCACCTCGAAGACCCGGGCGATCATGCCCGTGCATCTCTACGGCCAGATGGCCGACATGGACCCGATCATGGAGATCGCGAATCGCCGCGGGTTGGTCGTGATCGAGGACGCGGCGCAGGCGATCGGCTCGGAATACAAGGGCCGGCGCGCGGGCTCGATTGGGCAGTACGGCTGCTTCTCGTTTTTCCCCTCGAAGAACCTGGGTTGCTTCGGCGACGGCGGCATTGTGACCACCAACGACGCCGCGCGGGCGGACAAGCTTTCGATCCTGCGGGCGCACGGTTCGAAGCCGAAGTACTATCACAAGATCATCGGCGGCAACTTCCGCCTGGACGCGCTCCAGGCGGCCGTCGTGACGGTGAAGCTGCGGCATTTGGACAAGTGGACGGCGGGCCGCCAGGCGAACGCGCGGCGTTACGATCGGCTCTTGGAAGCCGCCGGGCTGACGAAAAACGGCCGGGTCGTCCTTCCCAAAGTGGTCGCGAGCCGGCACATTTTCAACCAGTACGTGATCAGGGTGCCGCGGCGCGACGAGTTGCAGGCTTTTCTGAAGGACAAGGGCGTCGGGACGGAAGTCTATTACCCGGTGCCCATGCACCTGCAGGAGTGCTTCGCGTACCTGGGCCACAAGCCGGGCGCCTTCCCCGAAAGCGAAAAAGCCGCAAGGGAAACGGTGGCCCTGCCCATCTACCCCGAACTCACCGATGAGCAGGCCGCCTATGTTGTGGAGTGCATAGGGGCATTCGGCGCCCAGGGTTGATATAAGCCAGTCCATAATAGAAAAGACGTTTCTGTAGGGCCTTCGCTCGCGAATGGCCGTTGAGCGGCGCGCCTAATTTCGGCCTCCGACAAGCGGAGGCCCTACATATAAGCGTTATTATGGCCCGACTTATAAGTCGGGAAAGCCTCCGGCCGCGACGCAGAGCGCGCGGCGGCGAATCCATGAAGATCGTCAGCGTCATCGGCGCTCGGCCGCAGTTCATCAAGGCCGCGGCGGTCAGCCGCGTGCTGCGCGAGCGGCACACGGAGATCCTGGTTCATACGGGCCAGCATTACGACGACAACATGTCGGCCGTATTCTTCGAGGAGCTTGCGATCCCGGAACCGGACGTGAACCTGGGCATCGGGTCCGGGCCGCAAGGGACGCAGACCGGCGCCATGTTGCAAGCCGTCGAAGGGATTCTGCTTCGGGAGAAACCGGATTGGACGCTCGTATACGGAGACACCAATTCGACGCTGGCCGGCGCCCTGGCGGCGGCCAAGCTGAACATACCCGTGGCCCATGTTGAGGCCGGCTTGCGCAGTTTCAACCGGAAGATGCCGGAGGAAATCAACCGCGTCCTGACCGACCGTCTGTCCTCACTGCTTTTATGCCCCAGCCGGACGGCCGTGGACAACCTCGCCCGGGAAGGTATTCGGGCGGGTGTCCTTGAGGTGGGGGACGTCATGGCCGACGCGCTGGCCTTCGCGGTCGAGCAGGCGACCGGGCGCTCTTCCGTGCTGGAACGAATGAATCTCAAGCCCGGCGGCTATCTGCTGGCGACCATTCACCGCGCCGGGAATACGGACGACCTGGCGCGCTTGACGCGCCTCCTCTCCGCCCTGGACACACTGGCCGAGGGCGAGCCGGTGATTTTTCCGGTGCATCCCCGGACGCGCAGGGCGATGGCGGCCCTGCCTCCGCCCCGCTCCGCCGCCCTGCGCTGCATTGAGCCGGTCGGCTACCTGGACATGGTCATGCTTGAGAAATCCGCGCGGCTGATCCTCACGGATTCGGGTGGCGTGCAGAAGGAGGCCTATTGGCTCGGCGTGCCGTGTCTGACGCTGCGCGAGGAGACGGAATGGGTGGAAACCGTGGCGGCGGATTGGAATCGAGTGGTGGGCACGTCACCCGAAACCATTGTGTCCGAGGCCCGGTCGTTCACCCCTCCGGCGGAGCGCCCGGCGCTGTATGGAGAAGGCCGGGCTGCCGGGCACTGTGTCCGGGCACTGGAAACGTACGAAGCGGGAGGCGGGGGCGGCCATGCTGGCTAAGGAAATGACGCGTCTGGGCCGTAACGTGCTGATCTACGGCGGGGGCGACGCCCTGGTGCGGTTCATCAGTTTCCTGCTCCTACCGCTGTTCACCCGCTACCTGACGCCTGACGATTACGGCGTGCGCGGACTGCTGCTGGCGCTGGCCGCCGTCCTCTCCCCGGTGTTCTCCCTGGGGCTGAGCGCCGCCGTGGGACCCTGCTACTTCGAGGGCAACAATCTCCAGCGCAAGGCCGCCACGGTCTGGACCGCTTGCGGGCTGCTGGTGGCCAGTGCGGTGGTGATGCTGATCGTCGGGACGCTGTATTCCTCCGCCATTTGTCGGCTTGCATTCCAGTCCGATAAATACGCGGGGCTGCTCCGGCTGACGTTGTGGACGACGGCGCTGACGATCCTTTCCGAGCCTTTTAACCTGTATCTGCGATTCGAGGAAAAGGCGCGGTTGGTAGTGGTGATCTCCGTGACCTCGGCCTTGGTGACGATCGGCGCGAGCTTTCTGCTGGTGGTGGTGTTCCGCCGCGGTGTGTTGGGCCTGGTGCTCGCGGCGCTGGTGGGGCGTGTGGCGATGCTAGCGATGCAGGTGGGCCCCGCCCTGGCCGGCTTGCCGATTCGTTGGACACGTTCGTTGGTGCGCCCCCTCCTGATCCTGGGTATCCCGCTCATACCTTCCTTCGTCTGGCTCTATATCATTCAGCAGGCCGGCAAGTACATGTTGCAGTGGCGATGGGGCCTGGATGCCGTCGGCCTGTACCAGATCGGCCTCAGCGTCAGCGCCTTCGCCGGCCTGGCCGTCGTCGCCTTCCAGAGCGCATGGTACCCGTTCTTTATGTCGTTCATGGATCGCCCGGCGGAGGCGGGGCCGGTTTTCAGCCGCACCCTGACCTTCTATGTTTTTGCTACTTGCCTGATGACGGTCTGCTTCTTCGCTTTTGCCAAACCGGTGATGACGGTCATGACCCAACCGGCCTTTCATCCCGCTTACCGGGTCGTGGGTTTTTCGGCGGCCGGCTTATTCCTGCAGGGCATTTTTTGGGTGCTCATGCCTCCCATGTATTTCGCGCGGGAGGTCCAGGCGCAGGCGCTCATCCAGGGAATCGCC
>JAHJJH010000285.1 GCA_018823105.1 Verrucomicrobiota bacterium
CAGGGCTTTCAAATCCTCGCCGGCCTCGACCATCTCGCGCAGCTCCCGGCCCAGGTCCTGCACCGTGCGCGCCGCATTGCGGTAGGCGCGGATGCGGAACGGGTTCTCGCCCTGGATATCGAGCAGGTCGGCGATCTCGTCAAAAACCGCCGCGATATCGGCATTGTGGACCGGCATAATTGCAGTTTAACAGAAGGCGCGAAGGACGCAAATGAGGAAACGCGTTTTGCAGGAACCTCCTGAATCGTTTACGAACAAGGTAGGGCCTGCGCTTGCGCATGGCCGAGAAATCGGCGCGCCGCAAGCGGCGGCCCTACAAAAATCCTGGCGCCTTCTGTTCAACCTTTCACGCAGATCAGCGGCGCAAGGCGCGCCACCTTGCGGGCCAAGCCGGCGGCCTGGGTGACTTCGACCACGCGGCTGACATCCTTGTAGGCGCCGGGGGCCTCCTCGGCGACGCCGCGCATCGAACGGCACCGGATCAGGATCCCGCGGCGCGCCAGGTCGTCCACGACCTCCCGGCCCTGCCACCGCTTCGTGGCCTGGGTGCGGCTCATCTGGCGGCCCGCGCCATGGCAGGCGGACGCAAAGGCCCGACCGGCGCCCTCGCGGGTGCCCACCAGAATCCACGAGGCCGTGCCCATCGTGCCGCCCACGAGCACCGGCTGGCCCGCGGCGCGAAGATCGTCCGGCAAATCCGGATGGCCGGGGCCGAGCGCGCCCGTGGCGCCCTTGCGGTGCACGAAGAGCGTGCGGGACGATCCCTCCCCCTCGTGCCGCTCCTCGCGGCAGGTGTTGTGGGAGACATCGTAGAGCAGCGGCATTTCCGTTTCGCCGAAAACGGACCGGAAGGCCTGGCGGACAAGGTGGCCGAGAATCTGCCGGTTGGCCAGGGCGCAGTTGATCGCCGCGCGCATCGCGCCGAGATAGGCCTGGCCCTCGGGCGAGCGGATCGGCGCGCAGGCCAACTCGCGGTCGGGCAGGTGCAGGCCGTGCCGGCCAGCGGCTTCGAGCATGCGTTTGGAATAATCCGTGGCCACCTGGTGCCCCAGCCCGCGCGAGCCGCAGTGAATGCTGACGACCACTTCGCCCTGGCGCAGTCCGAAGGCCGCCGCGGCGGCGGGATCATAGACTTCCTTGATTACCTGGACTTCGAGGTAATGATTGCCCGAGCCCAGCGTGCCCATTTCCTCCTCCTGCCGCTTGCGCGCGCGGTCGGAGACGTCCTCGGGCCGCGCCCCTTCGGCCGCGCCGCGGGATTCAATGCGCGAAAGATCTTCCTCCGTCCCGAACCCCTGTGCCACCGCCCACCGGGCGCCGCCCGTGAGCATCTCGCGCATCCGCTGCTCGTTGAGACGGATAGACCCCGTGCTGCCGACGCCGGCGGGGACCTTGTGGAAGAGCGCGTCGGCCAGGCGTTCCCGGACCCGGTCCACTTCTTCGCGTGCCAGACCGGTCAGGAGGGTGCGGACGCCGCAGGAGATATCGAAACCCACACCACCGCAGGAGACCACGCCGTCCTGGTCCGCGTCAAACGCCGCGACGCCCCCGATGGGAAATCCGTAGCCCCAGTGCGCGTCGGGCATAGCGTAGGAGGCCTGGACGATCCCGGGCAGCGCGGCGACGTTGGCCACCTGCTCGGCGACCTTGTCGTCCATTTCGGCGAGGAGGGTTTCGTCGGCGAAAAGGACGCCCGGGACGCGCATGGGACCGGAGGGTTCGAGGCGCCATTCCACGTCCGAGATGCGGATTAATCGGGAGAGATTCATGCTTCAACGTCCAACAACCAACGCACAACTTCCAATCGAAAGTCCGGGTCCCGTGCTCCCCGCCCCTACACATCCACCACGCACTGGACCATCCAGCCGCCGTCCGGGTGCCGCTCGACCGCGAGCTCGTGGTACGTGGCCGCCTTCACCTCGACGGCGGGGCGATGCCGTTCCGGCTGTATGATCTCACCCCACGCGACCGCCTGCAAGTCGCCATTCTCCAGGCGCACGTCGAAGCGGGAGAAAAGCATCCGACGCGTGGCCATCTCGTAGATGAGGGCGTTGAGCCAGTCCACGAGCAGGGATTCCACGTCGGGGGCCGAGCGGCGGATATCCACGGATCGAACGGGCCGGACGCCTTCGGGATCGGTGAGGACGGCGGTCAGCGCCAGGGCGATCTGTCCGAAGGCGTCGGCCAAGGTAGCGCCGAAGCCGCGCAGGCCGATGTCGGCCTGGTGCTCGAAGTGCTCCCAGTGGGCCATGGTCATGCCCCCTTCACTTCGCCCTATTCACATACGCGCCCGGTCGGGACGTGAGTCCCCGTTGGGGACAACGTCCCCTCACGGGGGACCGAGCCTACCGAGTTGTAGGCCGCGCCTTCGCGTCGCCGAAGTCGCCGCTCCGGCGACGCAGGCGCGTGCCCTCACGCGGCGTGATTTAGTAATAGAACCGCAGGCCGAGTTCGAGGGTCAGGTCCCAGTTCTTCAACTTGCCATCCGCGATGTAGATGTCGTCGGTGGCCAGCTCGAGGAGGGTCTGGAAGGACAGGGCGACGTTCTCGACGAGGTAGAGCTTGAGCCCGGCGGCGCCGTTCACGATCAGGGCGGTCGTATTATCGCCGTTGTTGATATCCGTCGTCACCAGTGCCAGGCCGCCGCCCATGTACGGCACAAGGATGGTTTCGATGTCGAAGTGGTATTCGCCGAAACCGCCAAGACGATAGCTGTCCGCGGCATCGCTCAAGAAGAGCCCGCCTTTGACCCCGACTTCGACATAATCGGTGATGAAGTAGCCCCACCCGAGGGCCAGGTCCATCGCCGTATCCCCCCCCGCATTTTCAAAGTCCAGATTTCCTTGCACCTGGATTTCCTGGGTCCCCTCCTGAAGCATGACGGCGGAAGCCGACGCGGCCAGGCACAAACTTACGATGACGCATCCGACGAATCGTTGCACGATATGTTCTCCCATGTTGTCCGCGCCCGCGGTTCGGGGCGCGTGGCGAATTTAATAAGGCCATGGCGGTCGCGGCGCAACGATTATTTTTACGGTCCCGGGCGAACTTTCGGCTTGCACTCCGGCGCGCAGGCCATAACGTAATGCCCCATTTGACGCAGGGCAGAGGGCCGAAGCCCTCCACGAAAGGACAGGGTCATGGCTATTGAACCGACTTCCCCGGGGGACATCCGGATGCCGGAGGAGTTTTCCAGGCTGCGCGAGCTGGCCTATAACCTGTGGTGGTCCTGGACCCCGCGGGCGCGCGGATTCTTCAGCGCCATCAGCAAGCCCCTGTGGGCGTTGTACCGCAATCCCGTCCAACTGCTCATCAACATCGAGCCGCACCATTGGCAGGGGTTGCTGGATGACGGCGGATCGGTCATGTCCGAGTATCGCCGGGTGATCCGGGACTTCGACCGGTACATGGACCCCGAGGCGGAGACGCCGTTCAAGAAGCAATACCCGGACTACAAGGGCGGGCCGGTGGCCTACTTCAGCACGGAGTTCGGCCTGCACGAGAGTCTGGGCATTTACTGCGGCGGCCTCGGCGTGCTCTCCGGCGACCACGCGAAGGCGGCCAGCGACATGGGCCTGCCGTTCGTCGGCATCGGCCTACTTTACCGCAACGGGTATTTCCGACAGAACATCGACAACGACGGCCGCCAGCATCACCTTTTCCACGAATTCGATTTTTACCGGCTGCCCCTGCGGCCGGTGCACACCGCCAGCGGACGCAACCTGGTCATCTCCGTGGAGTACCCGGGCCGCGAGGTCAAGGCCCGCGTGTGGCAACTCACCGTCGGGCGCGTGAAGCTCTACCTGCTGGACACGGACATCACCGAAAACGACATGGCCGACCGGCCGATCACGTCCCAGCTCTACGTTCGAGGCCGCGACATGCGGCTTTGCCAGGAGTTGCTCCTGGGCATCGGCGGCGCCCGGATTCTGCGCGAGATGAAGATCAAGCCGGCGGTCTGGCACATGAACGAAGGGCACTCCGCCTTCCTGCTCTTCGAGCGCCTGCGCGAACTCCTGAAGGAGGGTCGGACGTGGGACGAGGCCCTCGAGACGATCCGGAAAAACACGGCGTTCACCACGCACACGCCCGTCGCGGCGGGCAACGAGGCGTTCGACATGGAGCTGGTGGAAAAGTACGTGGCCTCAAGCGCCAAGAGCATGGGCGTGGAAGCCGGGCGCCTGCTGGACCTGGGCAAGTCCTACCCCGGCGGCGGCGCCCAGCCGTTCAACCTGACGGCACTGGCCGTCCGCTTGAGTTCATACAGCAACGGCGTCAGCAAGCTGCACGGCGAGGTTTCCAGCGACATGTGGCGGCACCTCTTCCCCGGCGCGCGGCACGAGGACAAGCCCATCAAGGCCATCACCAACGGCGTCCATGTGGCCACCTGGCTCGGTCATGATATCCGGGAGCTGGTCGAGGACACGCTCGGCAACGACTGGCAGGAACATTGTTGCGACCCGGAGTTCTGGAAGGGCGTCGGGAAGATCCGCGACGAGGATCTCTGGGCCGCCCACCTGCACCAGAAGGACCGCCTGATCCGCCTGGTGCGCCATCGCCTGGTGGAGATGTTCGCCCGGCACGGCAACAGCCCGGACGAGATGCGCGAGGTCAGCCGGATGCTGGACCCCAACGTGCTGCTCATCGGTTTCGCCCGGCGGTTCGCCACCTACAAGCGCGCCGCGCTGATCTTCCAGGACTATAATCGGCTGCGCGCGATCCTGAAAAATCCGGAGCGGCCGGTGCATATTCTCTTCTCGGGCAAGGCGCACCCGGCCGACCAGCCCGGCCAGGAGCTGGTGCGGCACATTTTCAATATCGCCTACCATTCCGACCTGCGCGGGCACGTCTTCTTCGTCGAGGACTACGACATCCGCATCGCCCGTCACCTGGTGCAGGGCGTGGAGGTCTGGCTGAACACCCCGCGCCGCCCGCGCGAGGCCAGCGGCACCAGCGGCATGAAGGCCGCCATGAACGGCGCGCTGAATTTGAGCATCGCCGACGGCTGGTGGCCCGAGGCGGCCAATGGCCGGAACGGCTGGACCATCAGCGACGGCCGCCACTTCGACAACGAGGAGATGCAGGATTACGAGGACTCCTCCTCCTTCTACCACCTCATGGAGGACCAGGTCGTGCCGGCGTTTTACGGGAACCGCAAGAACGGCCTCCCGATGGACTGGCTGGCGATGATGAAGGAGGGCATGGCCACTATCATCCCCGCCTTCAGCGCCGCGCGCATGCTGGAGGATTACGCCCGCAACGCCTACATGCCCCTGGCGGGCGGAAAGTAAGTCCAAGGTCCAAAGTCCAACGGTTGGGAGTTGGACAATCGGGATCACGGCCGGGACGCCCGTGTGTCCTCCGCTCTACTGCTTGGGCTCGATCCGGATCCGGTAGAACAGGCCCGTCCGCGAACTCAAGTCTCCCAGGTCATACCAGCGGAGGCCCGTCTGGCTGGCCATGATCCGGCTGTACGTCGTCCACACCGCCCCGGCGCCCAATTGCGGGGAAGTTTCCACGTAGTTCGTCGCGCCCGCGATCAGGTTGGTCAGGTCCAGGCCCATCAGGCCCAGCGAATCATTCCATGCCATCCCCATGATGTCCGGCTTGGCGTCCACCATGCCCGCGACATACCCGTAGGCCCCCGCACTCCACGGCCCGGTCCCATCCGCGTCCCGCGCCCGGACGGAATAGTAGTATCCGCGGTCCGATGCCGTGGTCCAGTCGAAGTGATTGTTCTGCGCGAAGCGAACCGCCAGTGTAACGGCCCCGGCCATGGTGTCGTACTCGCTCCGACAGATGTCGTAGCTCTCCACCGGGTCCACCTCGGGGAGGTGCGGCCAGGTGATGAACACGGCGGAATACTCGCCCTGGCTGGCGATCGGGACCGGCGCGGGCGGCGGCTGGCTGTTTTCCGCGTAGCCGGAATCCACGGCCGAGAGCCCGCTGGTGATCCCGCCGGACGCGACGGAGACCTGGTAATAGTAATAGCGGCCCGGCGTGACGGTCACGTCCGGGCACCCGCTGACCGAGTCGTAATAGATACGGGTCGCGGCGGACATGTTGTCGTTGCTGCTTCGCCACACGGAATAGGCGCCCGGCGCCGCGTTCCAACTGATGACCACGCGATCGGCATAGTCCCCGTCGGTGGCCACGACGTTGGTCGGCGCCAGCGGGGCCCAATACGTGTACCCCTCGGCGCCGTCGCTGAAGTCCCCCTTCGCCAACAGGTTGGTGGCTCGCACAAAGTAATAATTGGTCTGGCCGGGGAGGACATTCCAGTCGTCATGGAAAATACGCGACGCCGGCAGATTGGTCAGTTGGGTCGCCCCGATCAGCGTGTCCGAGTCGTTCCGCCAAACCTCGTAGCCGCGCGTGCGCGCCGTGGGCAGCCAGATGACGCGGATCCGGTCCAGCGCGGCCCCCTGGCTGGCCCAGACGAGGGGCGCCGACGGACCGGCCACGTTGGCGAAGCCCACGTCGTGGATGCTCCAGTCGCTGACGCCCACGTCGTTCGTCGCCCGGACCCAGTACCAATAGAACCGGCCCGGCAGCACGGCGTAGTCCATCACCGAGGCCGCGCTCGTGGCGTCGTGGATCTTCGTCGCCGAGGCGGTGCTGTCCACCGTGTTCCGCCAGACCTCGTAACCGTGGGCCAGGTCCGACACGTCCCACTGGACGAAGATCGCGCTGTTGAACCGGCCGTCGCTGGCGTACACCTTCTCGGGCGGCTCGGGCACGGGAGGATTAGTGGTGGCAAAGCCGCTGTCCGAACCACTGTACGCGCCCCACCCGGCCGCGTTCTCGGCCCGGACCCAGTACCAGTACGTCGTGCCGGGCACCACCGTTTCGTCGCGGTAGGAATCGAAATCCGCCCCCCGGTTGATCAGCGTGGCGGCGCTGGCCTGGTGATTGGAGCGGCTCCGGTAGAGGCGGTAGAGCGTCGCCCCGTCCACCTTGGTCCAGGTCACCCGCACGGCATCGGTGTGCACCCCGTCGCTCGCGCGGACATCCTGCGGGGCGTCGGGCGTTTCCATGCCGGCCCACCCGTAATCGCTCGCGCTGTAACTGCTGAAGCCCTCCGAGTTTCCGGCCCGCACGAAGTACCAGAACACGGTCAGCGGCAGCGGCGGGTTATCCCAGTACAAGGTTGAGTTGTGGCGCTCCTTCACGCAGGTCGCCCCGGTCAGGCTATCCGATAAATTCCGCCAGATCTGGTAGTAGTCCGCGTCCTCGGACGCCGCCCATTCCACGCGGACGGTGTTGGTGTACGTGCCGTCGCTCGCGCGGACCGAGGTGGGCGTGCCGGGAACGGTCGCGCCGGAGACCGCCGGGTCGAAGACGATGACCGTGTAAAAGAAGTTCTGCGTGGTATATCCGCTTTCCAGGGTGAAGATCACCACGTTGCTGATCGCCACGGTATACACATCGTCGGCCCCGGGGTTGGGCCAGACGTAGCTGTCGGATACGTTCTTGGGCCGCCAGACCAGGGTGTTGTCGGCCGGCGTGATAGTTTCATAGGTCTCCAGCGTCGCGGCGATCGGGCTGCCGTTTTCCGTCATCGTGACCGTCGAGGCGCTGAAATTCCCGCCGTCGTATCCGAACGACCAGCGTCCGAACACCACCGGGTACGGCGTGTAACCCGGCGGGGGCCAGGCCGTGTAGGCTTCCCGGTGCGGCAGGGCCGCCTCCCAGGCATGATCGTCCCACGCCTGCAGCGCCATGGCCGCCGTGGCGCCCTGCGGGGGAATGCTGCCGCTGCCCGACACCCGGTTGTTGGGGAACAGGATGTACCGCCGGTGCCCGCACGGGTAGTTGCCGGCTCCCGCATCTCTCATCTGGCCGTCCACGGCATCCCACCCGTAGCTACCCTGGCTCAAGTTGGACTCGTGACACCCGTTCGAGCCCTCCACGGTATAGCAGGCCCAATCCGATTGCGGGTCGTGGGGGCTCTCACCGCCGGTGTACCGGCTGCGGATCAGGGCGGCTTTCTGGCAGCGATTGTTGTACGTCGTGGTGAAGGTCACCTCCCCCAGCCCGGCCATCTTCCGGTAGTAGTTGACGCGCAACTTCACGTCGTCCTTGAACGCCTGGGCGGTGGTCCCCTCGTCACACGTGGCGGCGTTGCCGGTCCAGCCGATGGCCGCGTCGGAGGCGAGATACACTTCGTTGTAGAAATCGCGCGACGATTCGCGATCGGTGATATCGACGGTCAATGCCAAGGCCATGGGCGAGGAAACGAGGCACGCAAGAACAGTCCAGGACAAGACGGTGGCATACGGCAACTTCATGGTGTCTTCCTCTTGGCAGAGGCGAGCATGAACCCATCCGGAAAGGAAGGAAAGTAAAAAAGTCCGTCACGTGACACGGGCGTCCACGTGAGTGGGGCGTTGCCCCACAACGTGGGGCTCACGCCCCCGCCCGTGCCGGGTCAGGACTCCCAGTAGGCCTTCAGTTTCGCAATGCCCTCGCGGATGCGGGCGACGTCGATGCCGGAATAAGCAAACCGGATGTAGACGCGGTCCTCGCCCGGCAGCGGCCGGCCGAAGTGGCCGCGCGAGCAGAACGACACGCCGGTGTGGTAGAGCGCGTCCTTGCGGAACACCTGCTCGTCCGTGTAGCCGCGCCGCCGGAAGATCTCCGTGACCTCCGGGAACAGGTAGAAGGTGACTTCCGGGTTGTAGACCGTGAGGCCCTGGATGCTGCGTAACGCCGGGACCAGCACGTCGCGCCGCTCGCACAGAACCCGGTTGATTTCCAGGGCGCCGGACTGGTCGCCGCGAAGGGCCTCGATGCCGGCGTACTGGATGAAGTGGTTGGTGCACGACTCCTGGTTGCCGTTCAGCTTGTTGATGATCCCGATCACTCCCTTCGGTCCCAGCGCGCCGCCGAGCCGCCAACCGGTCATGGCGTAACGCTTCGAGAAGGACATCAGGATCACCGTGCGCTCCAGCATGCCCGGCAGGCTGACGAGGCTCTTGCTCTGCCCCGAATAGCGGGTGTGGAAGTAGGGTTCGTCGGACAGGACCCACAGGTTATGCCGGATGCAAAGATCGGCCAGCCACTGCATCTCCTCGTCGCTCGACTCGGCGCCCAGCGGATTCTGGCCGTTGTTGTGGACGAAGAACTTCGTGCGTTTCGTGATCGACGCTTCGATCTTGTCGCGCTGCATCTGGAAACCCTGGTCCGTCATCGTGTAGCTGTACGGGACGGCGACCCCGCCGAGGAACTGGATCTGCGATTCGTAAATCGGATAGCCCGGGTTCGGGTAGAGCACCCTGTCGCCCTTGTTCATGAGGGCCTGGAAGAACTTGCCGATGACGGGTTTGCCGCCGGGCTGCACGGAAACGTTCTCCACCGCGTAGTGCACGCCGCGGTTTTTGCCCAGGTCCTCGGCGATGGCCTCGCGCAATTCCGGGATACCCGCCGCGGGACAGTAGCTGGTCTTCCCGTCCAGCATCGCCTTGTGCGCGGCCTCGATGATGTTCAGCGGTGTGCGGATGTTCATGTCGCCCAGATGGAAGGGATAGACGTCGTTGCCCTTCGCCGCCCACGCCCACGCATCGTCCGACACGGCGAACGCCGTCTCGCCGCCCAACCGCTCGATTCGATCCGCCAGCGTCATGGTTTGCCTCCTGCGCCTGATGTTCTGTAAACTTTCAATTTACAGTATAATGCGGAAACCTGTAAAAGGAAAAGAAGTCGGGCAGGAGATACATTATGATTCCATCCACAGGTTCCAAACGCGCCGTATGGATTAACAGCGCAGAACAGTCCGGCGACCAGCCGGCGGTCGGCCTCGACGAACTCAACGCCTTCGAGTTCTTCGACCTGGTGTACCGGTCGCTCGTCGCCATCCTGTACAACTTCGTGCCCGGCTCCGGCCACCCCGGCGGCTCGATCTCCTCGGGGCGCATCGTCCAGTCGTTGATTTTCAGCACGATGGACTACGACTTCTCCGATCCCGAGTCGCCGACGGCGGACCTGATCTCCTACGCCGCCGGGCACAAGGCGCTCGGCCTGTACGGGCTCTGGGCGCTTCGCAACGAAGTCGCCCGCATCGCCCGCCCCGAACTGCTGCCCGCCGAGGAGCGGTTCCGCTTCCGGCTCGAGGACCTTCTCGGCTTCCGCCGCAACCCGGTCAACAACACCCCGCTTTTCAAGAAGTTCGGCGCGCGGCCTCTCGACGGCCACCCGACGCCGGCTACGCCGTTCGTGAAGCTCTCCACCGGCGCCTCCGGCGTCGGCGACGCCTCCTCCACCGGCCTGGCCCTGGGCGCGATGGATATCTACCGCGACGATCCGCCGCGCGTGCACATGATCGAGGGAGAAGGCGGCATGACCCCCGGCCGCGTGTCGGAGGCCATGGCCGGCGCCGCCACGATGGGCCTGAAGAATCTCTTCCTGCACCTGGACTGGAACCAGGCCTCCATCGACAGCAACCGCGTCTGCCGGGAGGACGGCCATCCCGGCGACTATGTCCAATGGGATCCGGCCGAGTTCGCCTACGCGCATGACTGGAACGTGGTGTACGTCCCCGACGGCAAGGACTTTCGCATGGTCCTGCTCGCCCAGCGCCGGGCGCTGGAGCTCATGAACAGCGGGCAGCCCACCGCCCTCATCTATCGCACCGTCAAGGGCTGGCAGTACGGCATCGAGGGCCGGGCCTCGCACGGCGCCGGCCATAAGTTCTGTTCGGCCAACTTCGGAACCGCCGTCGCGCCGCTGCTGGGACAGGCCGGCGCCCGGCTCCCCCTCTGCCCCGCCGATGCCCAGCGTTGCGGCGGCACCGACCCCGTCATCATCGAAGCCTGTTTCTGGGACGCGCTCCAGATCGTCCGCAAGGTGCTGGAAGAGAACCGCGACAAGATCCAGTTCCTGGCCGATAACCTGGCCCGGTCGCGCGAGCGGCTGCAGAAGCGCGGCCGCCGGCCCCGCGCCAACGCCCCGCGCCTGCAGGTCCTGTTTGACCCGAAGAGCGTGAATCCGCGGCAGGCGCCGCCGGAACTCGCCCTCCAACCGGGCGCCCGGCTCACGCTGCGCGAGGCGTTGGGGAATGCGCTCGGGTATCTGAACCGCCTCTCCGGCGGCGCGGTGCTGGCCGCCGCGGCGGACCTGATGGGCTCGACCTCCACCTCGAACATCGGCAAGGGTTTCCCGGAAGGGCTCCTGGATTTCCGCACGAACCCGGACGCCCGCCTGTTCGCCGTCGGCGGCATCTGCGAGGACGCCATCGCCGGCGTGCTTTCCGGCCTGGCCGCCTACGGCTGGCACACCGGCGCCGGCTCGTCCTACGGCGCGTTCATGGCCCCGCTGGCGCATATCGCTGCGCGCCTGCACGGCATCGGCAGCCAGTCGCGACGGCAACTGCTCCCCGATTATAAGTTCCACCCCTTCTTCGCCGTCTGCGCCCACGCCGGCCTCAAGACCGGCGAGGACGGGCCGACGCACGCCGACCCGCAGCCGCTGCAGCTCCTGCAGGAAAACTTCCCGAAGGGCGTGATGATCACGCTCACCCCGTGGGAGCCGGGAGAGCTCTGGCCGCTGGTCGCCGCCGCCCTGCTCGCGCGCCCGGCGGTCATCGCCCCCTTCGTCACGAGGCCCGTCGAGACCGTGCCCGACCGCGCGGCCTTGAAGTTTGCCCCGGCGACGGACGCGGTGAAGGGGCTATACGCCCTGCGCCGCGCCGACCCGAAGAAGAAGCGCGACGGAACGATCGTCCTTCAGGAGAGCGGCGTCGCCTACGCGTTTGTCGAGCAGGCCCTCCCGTTGCTGGACAAGGAAGGATTCAACCTGAACATCTTCTACGTCGCCAGCGCGGAGCTGTTCGACCTGCTCCCCGCCGAGGAGCGCGCGGAGATTTTCCCGGAAGAACTCGCCCGCGAGGCCATGGGCATCACCGGCTTCACGCTGCCGACGATGTACCGGTGGATCGTCTCCGAGGCCGGCCGCGCGCGCACGCTCTGCCCGTTCATGGGCGGGCACTACCTCGGCAGCGGCCAGGCCGCCGCCGTGCTCAAGGAAGCGCACCTCGACGGCGAAAGCCAGTTCCAAGCCATCGCCGACTACGTCAAAAGCCGGCGGTAAAGCCGAGGGTCGGATCGGACCGATGGATCCGATCCGACGGGTCGAGAAACTCTTCACTCCCCCAAGGGGGTGATCACAATCCCCGGCTCGCCGATGACGACGTTCATGCGGATTTTCTCGAGGATGTCCTTCCACTCCTCGGCGGACATCTCCGTGCGCATCATCGGCACCTCGATGGCGGCGTCCTGCTCCAGCAGGATGCGCTTGGTGATGTCGCGGTGGCCGGGCTTGCCCACGGTCAGCACGTGGTCGCCCTTGTACACCTCGAAGCCCTGAAGCGGGGTGGTCCCGACGAGGATGCCGTCAATCTCGACCAGGGCCGGATCATCCGAGGTCTTGACGCTGATCTTGACGCGCGGGCGGGCGGCCATGGCGGCCGCGCGCTGCTCCAGCTTGTTCCGCAGCACCGGCACGACCTGGGCCACGGCCTTATCCATCAGACCCAGGGCATCGTCCTCGGAGAGGACGGTAAAATGCTCGGCCGTCTGGCGGAACTGGCCGGACGCGGCGCCGTCGGCCATGGCGATGACGGTCCCGTCCACGGGATCGAGCGCCTCGACGCTGATCCGCAGGCTCAGGGTGACAAATTCCGTTTCGTAGCCCCCCTGCCGGACCACCTGCTTGCCCGTGGAAAAGCTCAACAGGCTGCCGCGCAGGACTACGTCCATGTTCAGGGCCTGGGCCGCGTGCAGGAACGACGGCTTGGTGGGCGTGGGAGAACCCATGTCCGTCGGCTTCATCTGCTCGATCTGGTTGATGAAGTCCCGGCGGTCCACGAGCACGAACGTCTCCGCCTCCAGCAACTGGCGGCCCAGCAGGTCCAATCCCTTGTCGGCCAGCGCGCCGGGCTTGAGGGTCCCGCCCAGGAGGGCATCGGACGTCATGCCCGTGCGATCCTCGAAATCCAGGATGGCCACCTTGACGGGTTCCGCTCGGGCGGCCAGCGTGGCCGCCACCATCAGCACTGCCGCGATCATCTGTCTCTTCATGGTTCTGTCCTCCGAGATGGTTAGACGCCTGACACCTTGACCTATTCAACAGGATATCATGCCGGGCGAGGTGGAAGTTCGCAATGTCTCTTTGCGTTTTTTCCGGCCGGGAGGGCATATCAAGCTGGCCGTCGGGATTGGCGCATGCTATGTAAAGAAAGGCTAAATCATGAAATCCCTGCTCGGCACGGCATACAGGGGAGCGGCCATCCTGCTGGCCGGTGCGGCGGCCGGGTTGGCGCAAAGCCAGCCGCCTATCTTTGCAGCGAACTGGACCAACCTGAATGACGTCGCGCGGTTTCACGTCGAAGAAGCCGAGTACTTGCTCCAGCATCAGGATCTGGACGCGGCCAGCCTGGAACTTCAACAGGCCCTGGCCATGGTTCCGGACCACGCCACCCTGCTGCGATGGGCGGCCGACCTGTATACCGATCGCGGCCAGTACGCCATGGCCGAGAGCTACTGGGCCCGGCTTTCCGAGGTGTTTCCCAGCAATGCCTGGGTTTGTATACGCTGGGCCGACGTCCTGTTCCGGATCAACCGTTTTGACCAGGCCGAGAAAGTATTGAGCCGGGCGCTGGAACTCGAGCCCGGCGACCTGTCGGCGCGTTATCGCCTGGCCTGCCGCCATCTGGCGGCGGGCCGGCGCGGGCCGGCGCAAACCTTGCTCCGGGATCTCAACCTGAACGAGGTTATTGACCTGGCCACGCAGGTTTGCAAGGAGAGTGAAGTCCTTCAGGAGAAACTGGGCTACGACTCCTTTTCCGATCTCTGCCGATTGATCCTGGGTGATCTCCAAACCGACGCCCCGGAAACGGAGATCGCTACGCCGCCCGAAACCGAATCCTGGACGCAGCGCTTGGACCGCGTCGCCGTGGCTTTGACGGAGGCGCGGGGCGCCCTGGCGTCGGAGCAGTGGGAGACGGCGGTGGCGCAGCTGGACGCCGCCCTGGCGGAAGGATTGCGGATCCCCGAGGCGCGGCGCGACCGCGCGCTGGCGCTTTATCGTCTTGGCGATAACGGCCAGGCCCTCAAGGCATTCGCGCAGCTGAATCAAAGAAACCCGGACCTGCCGGGCGTGCAGCGGACCTACGGGCTGTTGCTGCTGCAGAAACGCCGGTTTACCCAGGCGGCCAAGGCGCTGACGCGCGCCCGGCGCAAAAGCCCGGAGGACGTCGAGAGCGCTTTTGCCCTGATTTGCGCATACGCCGCCCAAGGCAAATACACCGATGCCCGCGACACGGCGCGCGCCCTCCCCCCCGAACAGGCCGCCCGGATTTCCGCCTGGCTCCGGGAGGGGCATCCCTACCGCGAGTACCTCGAGGGCAACGCGGAATTGCTCGATTGGCTGCAAGCCCTGGGCCAAAAGGGTAGCGAGGATTGAGCGCCAAAGGAGGAACGCATGCTGGCCAGGGTCAGATCAGGAGCGGTGCTCGGCGTGGACGCCTACGCCGTGGAGATCGAGGTCCATGCCGGGCGGGGCGACCCGTTCACCATCGTCGTGGGCCTGCCGGATACGGCCGTCAAGGAGAGCAAGGACCGGGTCCACACGGCCCTGATCAACTCCGGGTTCATGCCGCCGCGCGGACGGACCACGATCAACCTGGCCCCGGCAGACATCAAGAAGGAGGGACCGAGCTTCGATCTGCCCATCGCCTTGGGCATGCTGGTGGCCGAGGAGGAACTCGCCCAGGAACGCCTCGACGGCCTGTGCATGCTGGGCGAACTGGCGTTGAGCGGGGAGATTCGGCGCGTGCGCGGCGTGCTGCCGATCGCCATGGAGGCGCGGGCGGCGGGATGCCGGGGCATGATCGTCCCGGAAGACAACGCCGACGAGGCGGCCGTGGTGGAAGGACTGCCGGTCTATCCCGTGCGCACCCTGCGGCAGGCGGCCGATTTTCTCTCCGGAACGCTGCCGATCGAACCGTACCGCCTGGATGCGCGGGCCATTTTCGACCAGGCCGCCCGCTGCGAGGAGGATTTCGCGGAGGTCAAGGGACAGGAGTCCGCCAAGCGCGCTTTCGAGGTAGCCGTGGCGGGCGGGCACAACATCCTGACCCTCGGCCCGCCGGGCACGGGCAAGACCATGCTCGCGCGGCGCGTCCCCTCGATCCTGCCGCCCATGACGCTGGACGAGGCGCTGGAGACGACCAAGATCCACAGCATCGCCGGCATCCTGGCCTCGCACCAGGCCCTGGTGGCGCAGCGCCCGTTCCGGGCGCCGCATCACACGGTTTCCGACGCCGGCCTGCTGGGGGGCGGCTCCCACCCCATGCCGGGCGAGGTCAGCCTGGCCCACAACGGAGTGCTGTTCCTCGACGAGCTTCCGGAATTCCATCGCAACGTCCTGGAGGTCCTGCGCCAGCCGCTGGAGGACGGCCATGTCACCATCTCCCGGGCTGCGGCCAGCGTGACGTTCCCGTCCCGGTTCATGCTCATCGCCGCGATGAATCCCTGCCCGTGCGGGTTCTTCGGGGACCCGCGCCGGGAATGCCGATGCAGCCCGATCCAGGTGGAGCGTTATCGCCACCGCATTTCCGGCCCGCTGCTCGACCGGATTGATATCCACGTCGAGGTGCCGGCCGTGGCCTACACGGAGCTTTCACGGGCGGAGCCCGGCGAGCCTTCGGAAGCCATCCGCGACCGCATTCTGCGCGCGCGCGACATTCAGCGCCTGCGGTTCCAGGGCGCACGCCGCATGTACTGCAACGCCATGATGCGCCCGCGGGATATTCACAAGCATTGCCCGATCGAGGAGGAGGCCCAGCATTTGCTGAAGATGGCCCTTTCGGAGTTGCACTTCAGCGCGCGAACCTATGACCGGATCCTGAAGGTGGCCCGCACCATCGCGGACCTGGACGGTTCGGAGATCCTGCGCACGCCCCACGTCTCGGAGGCCATCCAGTACCGGTCGCTGGACCGGCGGTACTGGGTCTGATCATTTTTGCCGGGGTTCGGCGAGCTGGATCAGGGATTTTCCTTCCTGCTGCACCTGCCAGATGACCCGGCGTCCCGCGGTCCGGGGCTCACGGTCCTCGACTTCGTTGTAACTCAACCGACCGGGGGTGGACCCGGCTCGCCCCTGCTCGTCGATCAGGGTCACATAGTCGCCCGCGTCAATGTCCCAGGCGAATATCTCGGAGTCCCAGTTATCGTAATAGGCCATCCAGCAGATGAACCCGTCGCGGATGTCGGGATTGACGTCGTCGTGGCGGTTACTGGTCAGCTTGACCGTCTTCTCTCCGTTGAAGTAATAAATTTCAAAATCGTCGCCGTCAAAACCCTGCCATACCACCTTGCCGTTCCAGATGCGCGGATTCGTGTCGTCCCACGGGTTGTCGCTCAACCGCTGGAACCGGCCATCCTGCCACAGGAAGATTTCCGCGTCCGCCCCGGGATAGGCCTCCCACGCCACCACACCGTCCCAAACCACCGGCGCGACGTCATCGTAGCGATTGCTGGTGACTTGCAGGGTGATGCCGGCCACGCGGTCATGCAGGAAGATCTCGTAGTCGTTACCGTCCCAGCCGTACCAGACGACCTGGTTCCCCTGGACCTGGGGCGCCATGTCGTAGTAGAAATTGGTCGTCAACTGGTACATCTCGCCGTCGTTCCAGACCATGATCTCCCACCCGAAAGGCCAGCCTTTGGACTTCTGCCAGGCCGCCGTGCGGCCCCAGAGGCTGATCCCGAAATCATTACGCCAATCCCAGCTCAGGCGCTTGATCTCATCGCCAAACCAGACGCAGGCTTCCATGACGCCGCTGGGACCGCGGCGTGCGGCGGCGGTGCCCAGGTCGCCGGATCCCGTCGGTCCGGGGGCGCCTTTCGCCTGCGGTCCGGCCGCCGCTTCCTCCGGGGTCCCGTTCGTCGCACCCTCTTCCGGCTTTTGCTCCTCGGGGATGGACACCGGGAAAGCCGCCAGTTCTTCGTAGGGGGTGTCGCGTTCGGCATCCGGAACCTCGCGCAGCGTCCAGTTGTCTTCGCCAATTTTCGGGGACGGGAAACTGCCGATCCACGCGACGAAATTGCTGTATACGCACGGACGATAATGGGTGGTGCCGCCCGGCACGTTGCCTCGCGTGAGCGGGCGGCTCTGGCCGTTCTCGTAGAGATGAATTTCGGATGCGCTCTCCTCCCCCTCCGCCGAGACATAGGCTGTCCAGGCGGCGAACCCCGTCTCGGAGATGACCGGATCGCGGTTGAAATAATTTTCATCGCCGATCTGCTTGACGACGTATTCCACCGAGACCGCCCAGCCGGGCATGAGGCCCGCCAAGAGAAAGAGCAGCGTCCACCCTAAGACACCGATCCGTCCGCGCTCTTTAACTTGTGCGCTCATGTTCAAAGACACAATCCACCGCTTCCGCAGAGATCACTCTTGCGGCCGGATTTCCTCATAAAAAAAGTGTTTAATAGTAATGCTCCCCCAGAGAGAGTGCAACACTTTGAATGCACTTAAATGGCCGCCGGAAGATAGTTACGGAGCCGGCAGGTCGCTTGTCGGACGGCCCGGGTGCACGGCCAACGGGCGCTGAAAGACGTCGCCGAAGTGGGCCGCCATCCGCTCGCGCACGTCGGGAAGCGACGGACAGCGCCCGCCCAGCAGGACCCGGAGCGAGGTGACGGGCTCGCGCAGGCCGCAGGGCACGATGGCCTGGAAACCGGCCAGATCGGGATCCACGTTGAAGCTCATCCCGTGCATCGTGACCCACCGCCGGATGCGGAACCCGATGGCCGCCAGCTTGCCCGCCCCGGTCCATATCCCGTTCAGCCCCTCTCTCCGCCAGGCCTCCACGCCGAAATCGGCGGCGGTGCGGAGGGCGACCTCTTCGAGGTTGGCCAGATACCCATGGGCATCGGCCTCGCGCTCGCCCAGCTTGAGGATGGGATACATCACCAGTTGCCCCGGGCCGTGGTAGGTCACGTCCCCGCCGCGGGTCGCGGGACACAACTCGATGCCGCGTGCCGCGAGTTCTTCCCGGGATAGTTTCAGGTGCGCCGTCCGGCTGCGCGCGCCGAGGGTCACGACGGGCCGATGCTCAAGGAAAAGGACCGTGTCCGGGATGGCCTCGCGGGCCCGCTCCGTGACGAGGCGCTCCTGCATCGCCACTCCTTCCGCGAAGGGGACCGGAACGGCGAAGAAGAAGGCCCTGGCGGACATGCGGACAACCTGGTGAACGCTAGTCCTCCGAGCCGGGCAGCAGCTCTTCGTACTGGTCGGCATCGAGCAGCGCTTCGAACTCCGCGGGATTTTCCAGCTTCATTTTGAACAGCCAGCCCTCGCCATACGGATCCTGATTGACCAGTTCGGGACGTTTCTGCAGGGCGTCATTGATCTTCGTGATCACGCCGTCGCAAGGCGCGTAGATGTCCGAGGCCGCCTTGACGGACTCCACCACGGCGACCTCGTCGCCGGCGCCGACGCGCGACTCCACGTCGGGCAGCTCCACGAAGGTCAGGTCGGAGAGTTGCTGTTGCGCGAAATCGCTGATGCCCACCGTGAGCATGTCGCCGTCCAGCCGGGCCCATTCGTGGGTCCGGGTATATCGAAGTTCTCTGGGAACCGTCATGGCCTGCCCTCCCGTTCGCGCCGGCTCAACGTTCAATGGGGCAGCTTCTATACCAGCGTTCAGCGGCTGACAAGTCCTGATTGCGCCCCCCCTTGCCGGACGCGGGCGCGGCTGGTAGTGTGTAAGACGACGATGCAACGGCAGTTTGAAAACCTGAAGGCCTCGGAGCTTTTTTGCCCGCGGTGCCGAACGGCGCGGCCCGTCCGGGAGCGCCTGTTACTGGTCTTGCCACGGGCCGATCTGCACGAGTACCGTTGCGGCGTCTGCGGCGAATCCTGCGGCACCCGCGAGGTGAGTCATTCCCCGTCGCCCGCGGTGCGGCCGGGCCGTCGGCCGCCTCGCGGCCGTTTGGGGCCGATTCCTTAACCGGCGCTTTTTGGGTTGCCGGACAGCGGACGGAAGACTACATACGAAATTGTCATGAGCGATAACAGGACCGCCGGGGAACCAGCGCCCACGATGCCCGGGACTCATGCCCTGGTATTGCTGCTCTGCCTGCACGAGGAACTGGGACGAGCTTTCCTGGCCGCCGTTGCTCCCCGCACTTCGGGTAACGAAGGCGAAGTGGAGATCGAGGGTCACCGCGTGCACCTGCGCATCCTGTCCGGTGATCCCCAGCTGACCCCGGGTTGGGATGAGGCGGTCCGGCATGCCCACGGGTGTGTGCTCCTGGTCCGCTTCCTGGACATCGTCTCGCTGGACAGGATCCGCGCCATTTACCGCCGGCTGCCGGCGGAACGGTCTGCCCCCCTGGCCATCCTGTTTTTCCGGCAGGAGGGCGAGATGGATTTCAAGATCAGCTGTCCCTCCTGTGGCCAGAAGCTCTGGGTGCGGGACAGCGACGGCGGGAAGCGCGGGCGGTGCCCGAACTGCCAGAAAGGCTTCCGGCTTCCCTCCCAAGCCGGGTTCCTCCGAAGCCAGTTGGCCCTGCCCGATTCCGTGGCGACGCTGACCGTGGTCAACGGGCGCCCGGCCTCCTGCCGCGGCGCACTGGCGCACTTGATCGGTCTTTTGGGCGGCGCGATCGTGGGGGTCACCAGCTTGGACCACGAAACGCTGAAGAAAAGCACCGTCCGGGTCGAACTGCAGGACAGCGATTCCACCGCGCACGACTAGGTCCGCGGCGGCGGCGTGCGGCCCAGCCGGGCCAGCACCGCTTTCATATCCTCCCACACCTCGCGCTTGCCCGCCGGATTGCGCAACAGATACGCCGGATGGAAGGTCGGCATCAGGTCAATCCCCTCGTAACTCATCCACCGGCCGCGCAGCCGGGTGATGCCGGTCTCGACCTCCAGCAGCCCCTTCACGGCCGTCGCGCCCAGGCCGACAATCACCCTGGGCTTCAGGATCGCAATCTGTTCGCGCAGATAGGGCAGGCAGGCCTGCATCTCCTCGGGCAGCGGCGTGCGGTTGCCGGGCGGGCGGCATTTCACGATGTTGCCGATGAAAACCTGTTCGCGGGTGAGGCCCATGGCCTCGATGATCTTCGTCAGCAACTGGCCGGCGCGGCCGACGAATGCCAGGCCCTGCCGGTCTTCATCGGCCCCCGGACCCTCGCCGATGAAAAAGATTTCAGGCGTGATCGAGCCCTGGCCCGGCACGGTTCGCGTCCGCGACTTGTGCAGCGGACACAACGTGCAGGCCGTGACGCGTTCCGCGATCCCCGCCAGGCCGTCGGCCAGCGTGGCGTCCTCGGCCGGGGCTGGCGCCACCGGCGGCTCCGACAGCCGTCGGACCTGTTCGGGATCGGCTTCCACCTCCCGCACCCCCTCGTCGCGGAGGTACAGGAGGTAATCCTCCAGGCCCTGCACCACGTCAGGCCAGCCGGTGCGCGATGCTGTGTTCCCCGGGGCCTTCTTGCTCATGATGATTCCAGCATGCCCAAGAAGCCGGCCGGCGGAAAGACAAAAGGAATAAGGGATGGGAGGGTCAGGGTGGCCGTCGCGCTCCGCCGCGACGGCTGCCCGCCCGCGGAGCGGCCGGGCCACCCTGGCATAACCCGGGGATCATGAGTGATCGTCCGTCCGGCTCAAGGCCCGGAGCAGGGCGCGCATGTCCGGCGGCATGGGCGCATGGAACTCGAGGTCTGCGCCGGTGGCGGGATGGCGGAAGGACAATCCCTCCGCGTGCAGCATCTGGCGCGCCGGCTCGACGGGGAGCAGGCCCGGCCGCGCGCGGCCGTATTGACTATCGCCGACAACCGGATGCCCGCGGTACGCCTGGTGCACCCGGATCTGGTGCGTGCGGCCGGTCTCGATTCGCACGCGCAGCAATGTGACGGGTCCCAGGGATTGCGCCGTCTCGTAGTGGGTGACGGCCGGACGCCCGGCGCGGGGCCGGGCGGACATTTTCTTGCGCTCGCGCGGATGCCGCCCGAGCAGCGTCTCGATGGTGCCTTCCGCCGGGACGGGATGCCCCCAGACCAGCGCCAGGTACTCTTTGCGCACCTGGCGATTCTTGAACTGGGCGGCCAAACCGCGCAGCGCGTCTTCGGTCTTGGCCACGACCAGAACGCCGCTGGTGTCGCGATCGAGGCGATGCACAATGCCGGGCCGCTGGTCGCCGCCGACGCTGAACCGGGGCCCGCAGTGATGCAACAGGGCATTGACCAGCGTTCCGCCGGGATGGCCGGGCGCGGGATGCACCACCAGGCCGGGCGGCTTGTTCAGCACGAGGAGGTGATCGTCCTCGAATAAAATGTCCAGATCGATGGGCTCCGGCCTTAGTTCGACAGGGGCGGGCGGCGGGATTTCGAACTCGATGACCTCGCCGCCCTTGAGCCAATGGCCGGCCTTGCACGGGATGCCGTTCACGCGGACGCGGTCCCGGCGGATCCATTCCTGCCAGCGGGCGCGGGAATGCTC
>JAHJJH010000286.1 GCA_018823105.1 Verrucomicrobiota bacterium
CTCGATAAACCAGCGGATTTCCTCTTCGGAGAGGGCCTGACCGTCCCGTTTCTTTTCAATGATCCATTGGGGTAACATAATGGGGCATCCTGTTGATCCGGAGGTCCAAAGTCAAGGCACGACCGCGACAGCGCGGCCGCCTCTTGCCGCTTAGAAAAAAGCCGCAGGCCCGGGGCCTGCGGCTTCCGTCAACCGGAGCGGTTGTCGGCTTAGAACTCGAAACCGGCGGCGATCTGCGCCCCCCAATCGTAAGCGTCGGTGAAGCATACATAGCCCGCGCCCAGCACAAACAACTGCTCCTGCGGCGTGAAGCGCGCGCCGACCCCCAGGTCGACCATGTCATCCGCGCCATCCCAACGGGCGGTCATGGCGGAAACGACCGCATTGAGGCTTAACTGATCGCTCAAGGGGTAGATCCCTTCCAGTTCGGCGCGCAGGATGAAGTCCTCCTCGCCGTCATTGGCGTCGAGGACGGCTATGCCGCCCAGGTTGGCCACGGCGATGATGGGCCCGAGTGCCTTCGAGGCCAGGAGCATCAGCTTCGGCTCCACGTGACCGGTTCCAAGCCCCTTGTCCTCATCGCCGGTCGGGATCTGCACGCGGCCCTGGACCGCCAGATCAACCCCGGCTTCGGCTTCATCCATGAAGCGATAGGTCGTCATGACATCCGTGTCGCTGATCCCGGTTTCGGAATCACCGCCATCGACGTCCCAGCGCGTGAAACTGGGGGCCACGCAGGCCGACCAATTGTCCGCGATGCCGTAGGTCAGATACAGCGTGCCGTTAAGCGTGGTCGCATCCGCGCCGGCCGCTTCCGACGCCCAGTAGTCACCCCACAGGGACAACTGGACCTTGCCCTGGGCGGGGAGGCGCGTGTCCCATGCGCTGACGGTTCTCTCCCAGGCGGCGCTTGCCGCGACCGCGAAAAGACACAGAACCACTGTTACAACCAGCCGCTTGCTTATTGTCATGGTGTCCTCCTTCGTTTCCGGATCGTAAGTCCGGAACGGCGCCATCTTGAACCGCCGGGGCCCAAAGGGCAACAGGTAATTATGACCCCGTGGCGACCATAGGTGTTTCAACGGCCGGGTCTTCGCGGCCTCGGTACCGGTTACCGATGACCGGTCACGGGCGGCTCTTCAGGAAACTCTTCCCGCGGGGCATGGAGGGGAGGCCGAAGTAGGCCGCGATGGACTGGGCAATGTCGTAGAATCCCTGGCGAATACCCAGGGGGCGCGCGGGCGCGCCCGGTTGATAGACCAACAGCGGAACGAACTCGCGGGTATGATCCGAACCCTTGTAGGTCGGATCATTCCCATGATCGGCCGTCAGGATCAGAACGTCATCCTTGCCCAGCAGGGGCAGGTACGAGCCGAGCCACGCGTCGGTCTGCTCGATGGACTTGGCGTAGCCCTTGGCGTCGCGCCGGTGGCCGTAGACCATGTCGAAATCAATGAAGTTGGTGAAGATCAGACCCTTCTTCTTTTCCCGGGTCCAGGCAGAGACCGCCTGCTGGGAGGTCTGGTTGTTGCCCGTATGATTGGATTCCGTGATGCCGCGATGGGCAAAAATGTCCTCGATTTTACCCACGGCATAGACCGGGACACCGGCCTCGATAAGGCGTTCCATCACGGTGGGTTCATCCGCCTTGTACGCGAAGTCGCGCCGGTTTTCGGTCCGCTTGAAGGCCCCGGGCTTTCCGATGAACGGGCGCGCGATGACGCGTCCAACCTTGTACCGGTTGCACAGTTCGCGGGCGATCTCGCAGGCTTTGTAGAGATCCGGTACCGAGACCACTTCCTCGTGCGCGGCGATCTGAAAAACCGAGTCGGCGCTCGTGTAGGCGATCCACGCGCCGGTCTTCATGTGCTCCGCGCCGAGTTCCTCGATGATCGCCGTGCCGCTGGCGGCCTTGTTGCCCAGGATCTTCCGGCCCGAGCGCTTCTCAAAGGTTTCCACCAGTTCGGGCGGGAACGAAGGATAGTCCTGCGGAAAGACAGTGAAGCCGGGATTAATCTCCAGGCCGGCGATCTCCCAGTGCCCGGTCACGGTGTCCTTGCCGTCGGAAACCTCCTGCATCGCGCCCCACGAGGCCAGCGGTGCCTTCACGGCGGGCACGCCGTCGATCGGCAGGCCGCCCGGCAGCAGGCCCTGGATGTTGCCCAAGCCGAGGGACTGCAGCACCGGCGCGCGCAGACCACCGGCCGCCCGGGCCAGGTGGGGCAGGGTGGCCGAACCCGCGTCGCCGTACTTGGCCGCGTCCGGTGCCTCGCCGATACCGATGGAATCAAGGACAATAAGGATAATCTTCATAAGCAAGAATATAACAGAAGGCGCAAAGATCGCAAAGAGTACCGCTAATTAACGCCAATTAACGCGAATGGGGAGCTTCTGGAAATTAGCGTTAATTGGCGTCAATTCGCGGTGTCCTGTCCTGCGAATCAAGTCGTCGTGTTGATCTCGTCAATGATGCCGACGATGATGGAGCGGATGGGGGCGTTGTCGGATTTCACGATCTGCCGGGCGCTGTTGCCCTCGTCCACGACCAGCACGGATTCACCGGGGCCGGCGCCCACGGAGTCCACGGCGATCAGGTAATCTTCCAGGGCCTTGCCCTCGGGCGTGATCTTCTCGACCACCATCAGCTTCTTCCCGTCGTAGAACGGATGGTTGATGGTCGAGGTAATCTCGCCGATGACCCGGCCGATGATCACGCCTTCATCTCCTTGTCGTCCGCCAGGTGAAGATGGTCCACGATGCCGATGACGGCGTGGTCCACGGGCACGAACCACGGGTCGAGGGCCAGCGCGGCTTCGCGGACGCCCTCGTAATAAATTATTTCGCCGGGCCCGGCCATGCGCGTGGAATCGGCCGCGACGATGGGCTTGCCCTTGGGCTGCCCCTTCTTGTCCAGCGGCTGGATCCACAGCATCGGCACGGTTTCGAGGCCCTTGTACGCCACGCACAGGACGACCCGGCCCATGACCTTGCCCATCAGCATGTCAGAAAATCTCCCCCTCGAGTTCCATTGGCTCCGCGTCCTGGAAATACGGCCCGGCCTCCGCCTGCAGGCCCAGCGCCTCGTGCGGCGCGGGAATGATCCGGTAAATCGGGCGCACGCCCTCCTGCTGCAGGAAGGTGACGGCCAGGTCCACGGCCGCCTCGATGTCGTGCAGTTCGCCGCGGTACAGACTCACGCCCTTGCCCGCCAGCCAACTGTCCGCGAGGCGGATTTCCACCAGCCTGACCGGCGTGCCCTTGAGTGCCAGTTCGGCGGCTCGGACGTTGCAGGAGACCGTCGGTGTTTCGATGATGGCCATGGCGCCGCCCTCCACCTTGAATCGGTGGCCCAGCACGGCGTCGTGTACCTGGGGATGCACGTCGGGCAGCATGACGTGGTCCACGATGTGGTCGCGCGCCCAGAAGAGCGCCTCTTGCAGCGACTCGTCCACGGAGGCCGTGCTGCCGCCGATCAGGGTCAGGAAGCGGCCCGGGCTGATCATGCCGCTTTTGATGACGGAGATCGGCGCCTTCTTGAGCATGGCGTCCGTCGCGTGCAGGCCGGGCGCGATGTCCCGGAACTCCACGATGGCGATGGCGGGGTATTTTTTCATCACACGATTCGGAAATGGTCCACGAGCACGCACCGGCGCCACCGCGAGAAGCTGCGGGGGCTGGTGAGGCCCTCGCCCGTGGGGCTGGCGATGGTGAAGGAGGAATAACCTTCGCCGCCGTAGCCCAGGCCCGCCAGCGAGGACCCGTTCTTGACGAAGATGCTGGCGTTGCACTCCTTGGCCAGCCGGCTCAAGTTGTCCAGGTTCTTGGAGTGCATGACGAAGGTGTGCCGGTTGTAGCCCTCCATCTGGATGGCCAGGTCAATCGCGTAGTCCGCGTTCGGCACGCGGGTGATGGGGAGGATGGGCATCATCTGTTCGGTCCAGAGCAGCGGGTGCGTCTCCTCGACCTCGACGATGCCGAGCCGGACGGTGCTGGGCACGCTCATGCCCATCTTGGAGAGGATCAGTTCGGCGTTCTTGCCGATGAACGCCCGGTTGATCTCCGCGTGGCCGCGCGGGCCGGCCATCTTGGTGAAGATTGTCTGCTCCAGTTGGGGCAGGCGGGCTTTATCAATCAGCACCGCGTCGTGTTGCGTCATGGCCTTGATCAGCCGGTCGGCCACCGACGCCACGACGATGACCTCTTTTTCCTCGATGCAGATGACGTTGTTGTCGAACGAGGCGCCGCACACGATGTCGCGGGCGGCCTTTTCGATGTCGGCCGTCTCGTCCACGACGACCGGTGGATTGCCCGGCCCGGCGCAGATGGCGCGCTTGCCGCTCTCCATGGCGGCCTTGACCACCCCGCCGCCACCGGTGACCACGAGCAGCCGGATGCCCGGATGCTTCATCATCTGGCCGGCGCTTTCGATGGTCGGCTGGGCGACGCAAACCACGGCGTCGGGCGGCCCGCCGTGGGCCGTGATGACCTTGTTGAACAGCGCCACCGTTTCCGCCGAGCATTTCTTCGCCGACGGGTGGGGATTGAACACCACGGTATTTCCCGCGGCGAGCATGGCGATGCCGTTGTTGATGATCGTCGAGGTCGGGTTGGTGCACGGGGTGATGGAGCCGATCACGCCGAAGGGGGCGGGCTCGCAGAGTGTCAGGCCGTGGTCGCCGGTGACGGCCTCCGGGACCAGCATTTCGACGCCGGGGGTTTTCTCGGCGACGAGCTGGTTCTTGATGATCTTGTCCTCGAACCGGCCCAGCCCGGTCTCCTCGTGGGCGGACTTGGCCAGGGCGCTGGCGTTCTCCAGCATGGTCTTGCGGAGGGCGGCGATGATCCGGCCGCGGGCCTGGAGCGACAGCGCGGCATATTTTGGGAACGCCTGCTGGGCGGCCTTGACCGCCTCCTCAATGCTGGCATACACGCCCAATTCGGGCTGCGCCGCGGTCGAGGGCTCTTCCTTGCGGGGAGCGGAGGTGCCCGGGGCGGGCGCGCCCCCGCCCAGTTGCTGCGCGATCTGACGCGCGATGACCTCGATGTCCCTATCGGAAAGCGCTGCCATGACGGATTCTCCTTGCGCGGCTTACTTCTTGTACTTTTCCACCCCGTCCACATCCCAGCTGTCCACGATCGCCATGATTACGGCATCGCAGGGCCGCTTGTCCGTGGCGACGGTCTGCCGCGCGGAACTGCCGGTGGCGACCAGGACCAGTTCGTCCGGCCCCGCCCCGACCGCATCGGCGGCGACGACGAAACTGCCCGTCTCCTTGCCCTGCGGGTCCACGTACCGGACGAGCATGAACTTGAGGCCGTCCATGCTGGTTTCCTTGCGCGTGGCCACGACCGTGCCCACTACCTTGCCTAAGTTCATCCAGATCCTCCCCTCGCAGTCCTTCGCCACTCCATCGTCAAATAGACCAGTTGGTTTTGGTAGGGCGGCTTGGCCCAAGCCGCCGCGGCGCGCTGAGCCAGCGCGCCCTACCTTCTCTGTTCTATCACGACCTCATAATTTAACGGAATCCGGCCGCCCCGCCATCCGCATTCCGCGGATCGCAGGACGGCTTCATTCCCCGGCCCGAACTTACTTCTTGGCCTTGGCTTCGGCCGCGCGGCCCAGCGGCAGCACCATGTCCACGTTGACGTGCGGACGGGCGATGACGTGGACGGCGACGACTTCGCCGACGCGGCTGGCCGCGATCTGGCCGGCGTCGCAGGACGCCTTGACCGCCGCGACGTCGCCGCGGACGACCACGCTGACGTATCCGCCGCCGGTCCGCTCGTAGCTGACCAGTTCAACCTTGGCCGCCTTGACCATGGCGTCGGCCGCTTCCACGGCCGCCGGGAACGAACGGGTTTCAATCATGCCTAATGCGTCTGCCATTTCCTCTTCTCCTTTTTTCGTACGGTTTGCTTAACAGTGATGGGAGCGGGCGCTTCAGCCCCCTCCGCCCTTCGCCGGCCGGCCGGTGATGTCCGCGATCGCCTGCTCGGCGGCGCGGTATCCGACGTCGATGTCCCGCTCCTCGCCGCCGAGGTAGACGCGGCCGAAGCTGCCGAACGAGCGCACCTCGAGGACGTTGATGCTGGCGGCCTTCTCGGCCTCGTTGGCCGCGATGGCCGCATAGCCGGCGGGCGCGCACTCCATGACGTAGAGCGTCTGGCCCGGCTCGATCATGTTTCCGTGCCGCATCCGGTTGATGAGCTGGGTGTGGTAGTCCGAGATGCGCCGGATCACCTGGCTGGTGGTGACCTCGGGCTTGATCCGGGCTTCCTCCTTGAGGTCCAGCGCCTCGAGGATCGCCCGGCCCGCGGCGCGGACGTCCGCCTGCGAGTCGGAATGGATCTCGAGCATGCCGTACAACCGCTCGACGATCTGCATGCCGGGCGTCACGTTGGTGGCCTTCAGCGCCACGTCGGTGACGCGGTTGATCTCCATGCCCGGCGAGATCTCGACGAACAGGGCCGCCTGCCCCGGGCGGGGGAGGAATCCCTGCGAGATCGTCGCCTGGAACGACGCAAACTGCGGCTGCAGGCTGTCCAGGAATACGTAGGTTCTTAGTTCGGCCATGGCACTTTTCCTTTCCCGCCTACTGGGCGGCGGCTGCTTCCTCCAACATCTTGATGCTGTTGCTCGATCCGATGCGGGTCGCGCCGGCCCGGATCATCTTCATGGCGTCCGCGTACGTGCGCACGCCCCCGGAGGCCTTGACGCCGAGTTTCTTCGGGGCCACGGTCTTCGCCATCAGGGCGATGTCCTCGGCGGTCGCGCCGCCCGAGCTGAACCCGGTGGACGTCTTCACGAAGTCCGCGCGCGCCTTCATGCTCATCTCGCAAGCGCGGACTTTCTCGTCGTTGGTCAGCAGGACGGTCTCCAGGATGACTTTACACAGCACCCGCGATTCCTTGCAGGTCTCGACCACGGCGCGGATGTCCTTCAGCGCCAGGACGTCGTCTCCACTCTTGAGCGCGCCGATGTTGATGACCATGTCGATTTCTTTTGCGCCTTCGCGGATGGCGCGGCGCGCCTCCATGGCCTTGATCTCCGGCGGCTGGGCGCCGAGGGGGAAGCCGACCACGGAACAGACTTTCACCGGCGAGCCGCGGAGGAGCGCGACGGCCTGCTTCACGTACCCGGAATTCACGCAGACCGAGAAAAAGCCGTACTTCAAGGCCTCGTCGCAGAGCTTCTTCACGTCGGCCGTGGACGCGTCCGGTTTGAGGATGGTGTGGTCGATCATCTGGGCCAGTTCCTTGGGGCCCAGCTTGACCGGCTTGTCCGCGGGCGCGGTGGCCGCGGCACCGCCCGACATCATTTCGCGCACGCGCTGGGTGATCTTCGCAATGTCTTCAGGCGAAATATCCAAGGCGTTCTCCTTTTCGTTCCGGGCCGGGCCGGCGGCCCAGGATTTCTCCAGGTCCGCGATCATCTGGACCCGTTTCAGGTGCCGTTCGGCCGTGCACTCCGTGTTGATGAAAATGTCCGTGATCGCCTTAACCTGCTCCAGACTATTCTGGCCCGCGCCGAGGGTCAAGACATTGGCGCCGTTGTGTTCACGGCAGTTGCGGGCCAGGGCCTCGTTGTAGCAGGCGGCCGCGCGCACGCCGGGGATCTTGTTGGCGGCCATCGCGGAGCCGATCCCCGCGCCGTCAATCATGATGCCGATGTCGCACTGCCCCGAGGAAACCTGTCGCGCTACGGAGGAGGCGATGCGGGGGTAGTCCACGGGATCCTTGCTGTGGGTGCCACAATCCTGCACCCGGTGCCCCAGGCCCTTGAGCCAGGCGGCCAGGGCTTCCTTCATCTCGTAACCGCCGTGATCGGCGCCTATCGCGATACGACGCAGAGTGCTCATAGAAATAAGGGGAACATTCCTGCCACGGGCGCCGGGAAAAGGCAAGCCCCGGTTGTGCGAGGCCGGGCGTTGGTGCGGGGACCCCCGGGTCGGTATCGTGAATCCAGCGCGTGGCCCTCGCGTGCCGGCTACGCGTCGACTTCGGCGGTCGTCTGCGTATCTTCGGGCGTTTCCTCCTCGTCGTACTCGTCCTCGACGGCCGGCTGGGCCATGCGGTCTTCGAGCGCGCCTTTCCGAAGGAGATGATCTTCCCATTCGTTGAACAACGTGCGACCCCGCTGGCGGCGGATGGTGTCGGCGATCTGCCCGCGCATGGTCTCGAGCTCGGTGGTGTCGCCGGGAGTGCGCTTCGCGAGGTACACCACGAGCACCGCGTCCTCCGCGAGGATCGGCTCGCTGACCTCGCCCTCGTTGAGGAGGAGCACCGCTTTCAACAGCTCCCCGCTGTGGGTTTCTTTCTCGAGGCCCTCGGCCAGGGTGAAGGGGCCCACGCGGACCGCCTTCAACTGGAAGGAACCGGCCACGTCGCTGAAGGAAGGCCCCTTGGCCGCGACCGCGGTGAGCGCCACTTCCCGAACGGCCTGCGCCTTCTTCGTCACCGCCTCCTCGATGGCCATGCGCCGGGCCACGGTCAGGACGTCCTCGGCCACTTCCTCGAACTCCGGCACGCGGGAGGCGATCCGTTCGGTCAGGGCCAGGACATATACCGTGTTGCTCCCGACGAGCGCGTCGCTGAAATACTCATCGGGCGTGTCGCGCAGAGTGAAGGCGGCGCGGTTGAACTCCAGGCCGGCATCCGTGTCCGCGACCGGTTCGTTGAGGGCAAACGGCCCCGCCTGGCGGATCTCCAGGCCGGCCTTGCCCGCCACGTCGTCGAACGGGAGCGCCTGGCCCTCGCGGTCAGGCGCGAGCTGGATGACGATTTCCGTGGCGGCCTCCACGGCATTATCGCGGGCGCTCTCCCGCGTCATCCGCTCGATGATGTTGGTCTTCACCTCGTCAAAGGTCAGTTGCACGATCTCGTTCGACCAGGCGGCCTCCTCCTCGGTGTTCGTGCCGTCCGGCCCGCCCGCGTCCGCCACGCGGACGCGGTTGGTCCGGCTGAAGGCGTCCATGCGGTCGTCGTAGTAAAGCAGGGCGTCTTCCTCCGTCACGCTGATCCCGGCCATGTAATTCGTCAGGGGCAGGGCCACGTAACGGAGACGGACCTTCTCCGGGATGGTGAACGTGGCGGGGTCCTTCAGGAACAGCGCCCGGGCCTCGGCCTCGCCGACCTTCACCTCGGCCTCCACGTCCTTCTCGCCGATGGCCACGTAATCCGCTTCGAAGGAGTCGCTCAGGGTGTTAATGGCGCGATTGATCTCGTACGGGGCGATGAGAACGGCCTGCAGGAGCATGTATTGGAGCTTCTGGAGGGCGATTTCCTGCCGCACGTGCTCCTCGAACTGCACCTCGGAGAAGCCCAGCCGGGCCAGCACATTCTGGACAAACGCCTGGTAGTACGCCGGGTTGAACTGACCCTGCTCCTGGAAACCCTGGTGCGCCCGGATGGTCGCGACCACTTCGTCGTTAGCGGCCGTCAGGCCGAGCGCCTCCGTCTGGCGCAGCGCCGCCAGGCGCCGCCAGGCGGCGCTGCGGATGTCGCGATCCAGTTCGGCGGTGACGTTCAGCGGCCGGCCGACGTTCAGCACGACGGACATGTAGGTGCTGAAATAAGCGCGGCGGAATTCCTCCATCGGGACATAATCGCCATCGAGCGTTCCGGCCGAGTTGGCTTCTTTGCGACTGGAGGATCCGCCGGTGGTGGTGGTGCCCCAGATCACAAAGGTGAACACGATGATGACCAGGATCCCCGCCCACAGCAGGCGATTCCGGATCAGCTTGTGAAACTTCGTAATCAGCATGGCCATGATCGCACGCGCCCTTTCTCGCTACCGAACGCCTTCCCGAAGTGCGAAGAAAGGCCAGAACATAAACAGCGGACCCCACCGGGTCAACAGTGAAACGGCCGGTGAGCCGGCCCGCCCGACTCTTTGGCGAATAATGTAGGGCCTTCGCTTGCGAAGGCCGCCGGCTTAGTGCGCCGACCCCGCCCCTAATCGGACTACGGCGCGCCGCAAGCGGCGGCCCTACAAGAACCGGCCGGGTGCGCCACGCCGTGGCGCGCTACATCCGTAAGATGTTGACACCGGCCGGACGCCGACCTATTTGCTCATAGCTGATGGCCGATAAAATCAAAGTGGATCTGGGCGCGCGCTCCTACGAAATCAGGATCGGGGCGGGGGTGCTGGGGCAGATCGGCACGCTCTGCCGCGATCTCGATCTGGGGCCCGTCGCGCTGGTTGTTTCGGATGAACACGTGAATCCGTTGTACGGCCCGCCCGTGGAGGCCGCCTTGCACGAAGCCGGATTCGAGGTCGGCCGGGTGGCCGTGCCGGCCGGCGAGGCCTCGAAATCCGGGAAGATGCTTTTCCGTTTGTATGACGAAGCCCTGGATCGGGGCCTCGACCGGCGCGGTTTTGTCGTCGCGCTGGGCGGCGGGGTGGTGGGCGACCTGGCGGGCTTTTTCGCCGCCAGCTTCCTGCGCGGCATCCGGTATGTGCAGATCCCGACCAGCCTGCTGGCCATGGTGGACAGTTCCGTCGGCGGCAAGACGGGCATCAACCTGCCGCGCGGCAAGAATCTCGTGGGCGCCTTTCACCAACCGGTCCTGGTCCTGGCCGATGTCGCCGCGCTGCGCACACTGCCGGCGCGCGAGTACACGGCCGGCCTGGCCGAGGTGGTCAAGTATGGGATCATCCGGGATGCCGGATTCTTCGAGAAACTGGAGCAGAACGCGGCCGCGCTGCGGGCGGGGGAGCCGGCCCTGCTGGAATCCGTCATCGCGCACGGCTGCCGGATCAAGGCGGAAGTCGTCCGGCTGGACGAGCGCGAGCGAAGCCTGCGGGCGATCCTGAATTTCGGACATACGCTGGGCCACGCGGTCGAGCAGGTCACCGGCTACGGGCGTTACCTGCACGGCGAGGCCATCAGCCTCGGTATGGCCTTTGCGGCGCGCCTGTCCGCCCGATTGACGGGATTCCCGCCCGCGGAGGCCGATCGCATGATCGCGCTGCTGCGGGCGTTGGGGTTGCCGGTGGAGCGGCCGGATCTGGACTGGTCCGCCGTACGGCAGGCGATGGGCGTGGACAAGAAAACGCGGGATCGCGCATTGCGGTTTGTGCTGGCCGAACGGATCGGCGCCGTCCGGGTCGGGTGTGAAGTGCCGGAGGAGCTTTTGCGTGAAGTGTGGAATCAGTTGTAGCCGGCTTCGATGAAGCCGGCAGCCGGGACCACCGGTCCCGGCTACAGAACGGGGAAGGTGAATCATGTCAGCCGTCAGTGAGTGGATCGTCCGCGAGTACTTCGAGACGCACGGGTTCCTCGTACGCCAGCCGTCGAAGTACCAGGTTTCATCCCGGCCCAAGCTGGCCGAGGAAGAAATCGATCTGCTGGTGGTCAATCCGACGGCCTCGGGGCACGTCGTCGCGGAGAACGTCCTGTGGGGCGCCCGGGAGATCCGGCAGGTGGCGCGGGCCGTCGTGAGCGTGCGGGGCTGGCACACGGAACGGATCAGTCCCAAGCTTGTCGCGCGCATGCCCGAGCTGGTGCGGTTTGCCGACGCGGAATCCTTGAAATCCGCGCTTCGGGATTTGGGGCCGGGCCCCGTGGCGCGGATCCTGTGCCTGCCCGACCTGCCCGCCGCGCGTCCCATGGTGGACCGTACCCTGGAAGTCCTGCGCGAAAAGGGGATCGACGGCGTGCTGCTCTTCCGCACGATGCTGCTGGAACTGGCGGCGCACGTGGACGCGCAGAAGAACTACGAGAAATCCGACCTGCTCCAACTCCTGCGCATCCTGAAAAAGCACGACCTGCTC
>JAHJJH010000287.1 GCA_018823105.1 Verrucomicrobiota bacterium
CCGGAGCCAGGCCTGCTCCTGCCGGAGCGCGGCGCGACGCCGCGCGGGGGTATCGTCCACCGCGCCGGCCAGGTGATGGAGCCCGTGCGCGATGTACAGCGCCAGTTCGCGTTCGCCGCGCTTCCCCGTACCGCCAAGGGACAGGGCACGTTCAACGTTGACGATCACTTCCCCGCCGGGCCCCGGTGCGCCGCCGGGCAGCGGCGCGTAGGACTGGCTGATCACATCGGTGGGTTCCGCCTTTCCGAAACAGGCGGTGTTGACCGGAACGATGCCCCGGTCATCCGTGAAGACGATGACCAGCTCGCTCCAAGGCGCGAGGTCCGCCTCATTTGCGATCCGGTTCGCCAGGCTCCGAATCAGTTTCCGCATGTTGCCGGTCTTCAGCGAGACCCGGCTCTGTTGATTGTGCAGGCTTAGTTTCATCCGAGGGATAGGCAATGCGCACATGCATCATGCTGGCCAGGGTAAAGACGAACGAGCGCTGGATTTCCGCCAGGTCGCCGAGGGTCAGCGGGCAGGCATCGAATTGCCCATCGCGGAGCTTGGCGTTGGCGATATCACGGACCAGGCTTTTGATGCGGGCCGGCGTGGGCTTCTCGAGCGCGCGGGCCGCCGCCTCGACGGAGTCGGCGAGAGAGAGGATCGCCATTTCGCGCGTCTGCGGCCGTTTCCCGTCGTAGCGGAAATCCTGGTCGGGCACGTTCGGCTCGGTCGGACGGCCGGAGCCGTTGCCGACCTCGGCGTCCTGCTGCTGTTGCTGACGCGCGCGGTGATAGAAGTAGGAGACCACGCCGTTCCCGTGATGCTGCTCAATGCCGTCCGCCACGCTGCTCGGCAGGCGGTAGCGCCGGGCCAGGCCCAAGCCCTCCTTGACGTGCGAGGTGATGACCAGGGTGCTCATCTGGGGCGTCAGGTTGTCGTGCGGGTTGTCGCCGGAGCGCATATTCTCGATGAAGAACTCGGGCTTGGCCAGCTTGCCGATGTCGTGGAAGTAAGCGGCGGCGCGAACGAGCAGCGCGTTGGCCCCGATGTGCTGGGCGGCGGCCTGCGCGAGATTGGCGACGACGATACTGTGATGGTAGGTTCCCGGGGCTTCCATCGCAAGGCGCTGCAGCAACGGGTGGCTCAAATCACACAGCTCCAGCAGGGTCAGGTTGGTCGTCACGCGAAACGCCAGTTCCAGCAGCGGGATCAGCAGGATGGCCAGCAGGGCACAGACCATGCCGCCCACGAAGCCGGTCCCGGCCTGGATAAGCAGCATGCGGCCGGGCACCCCGTGAATGGCCGCGAAGCTGATGGCCACCAGCACCTCGGCCAAGCCGATCAAGGCGCCGGCCCGGTAAATCCGGGACCGCTTACGCACATCGCGCGCCGCGAGGGTCGCCACCACGGTGACCAGCAGGCCGAGGAGCAGGACACTGAAACTGTGATCAAACAGGATCGCGGTGACGAGACTGTTCCAGGCCCCCACGGCGATCGCCGCCGGCGCGCCCAGGAGGATGACGGCCAGCAACGGCGAGAGCGCGAGGGGCAGGACGAACTCGCCCAGCGTCGACGAGAGCAGCCCCGTGCGGCCGGCGACGTCCACCAGCAGTCGTGTCGGGCCCAGGGAAACCAAGGAAAGCACGATCAACAGCAGGAGGTGCCGGGGACTCAACAGGACCTGGGGCAAGAGCATGTGGAGAAGGCCCGCGCAGGCGATCAACGCGCCCAGGAGCAAGCCGGCGTTGCCGATCTGCTTCAGCCACAGGTCGTACGGCGATTCCAGTTGCCGGCGGCGCCGTTCGTGCGTCTGCAGGTATTCGAGGACCTGGGGCGTCACCGGCTCGCCGGCCTCCACGAGCGTCGTCCCGGCCAGTACCCGGGTCGTCACCGGCTCGACGGCCTGGCTGGCGGCCTTTCGGCGCTGCGTGGTCGTTTTTAAATCATACACCAGGTTGGGAACAATCCAGGGCCGCAACAACGCCGTCAGGGGCGCCCGGGGGATCGAGAAATCGACCGACTTATCCGGGATGCGCTGCGTCACGGCCTCCAGGGCGCCGCCCGGCAGGAGCAGATCGTCCAGCGGCACCGGGCTCCGGAACATGCCGTCCGGCGAGTGCAGGCCGACGGCCCCGGCCGACGCCAGGCCCTGGAAGGCCGACTCCTTTTCCTCGGGCGAAATGATGCCCTGGACCCAGATATCGCGAAGGTTCTTTTTGAGGGCTTCCCGAACGGCTTCTTCCGCGTCCGCCGGGAAGAGCGCGAGCGCTTCGGCGGGCGTCAACGGCAGTCCCAGCAAATCCAGGACATTGCCGATGGCCCGTTCCAGGGCCGCGTCGCCCGATTTCTGCGTGTCCGTGAGGCGTTCCTTCTCAAGGCGGTCTACCAGCTTGTCGAGCGCGCGAAAGGCGGTATTCAGAGGCGCCAGGTCAATCGTGAAAAACGGCGGGACGGCGGCGACCGCCTGCTGGCGGTTCAAGTCGGTGCGGGCAATATCCTCGCACTTGAAATCCACCTGGGCCACGACGGTCACGGGCGCCCGCTGGCCGAGGGTCAGCCCGCTGTAGGGACGTTCGGCCGTCAGGTTCAAGAGCAGCAGGGCCGAAACCCAGAGCAGCAAGCCCAGTAACAGCGGCAACGTCGGCAGCCCGGTGCGGGCCATCTTTCGCGCGGCCAGGGACTGGACGCGCCGGAACCGCCAGCCTCTTCCCCATCGAAACGCCCTCATCGTGCGGCCTCCGGCTCGGTGGGCGGCGGGGCGGCCTCCCGCGATTCCCGGTACGCCTGGATGATCTTCTGGACCAGTTCGTGCCGGACGACATCGGCATCGGTCAGTTCAATGATGGAAATTCCGTCCACGGCGCGGAGAGTGCGCCGGGCCTCGAGCAGGCCGGAGATCTTATAGGGCGGCAGGTCCACCTGCGTGAGGTCGCCGGTGATCACGCACTTGGAGTCGAAGCCGAGGCGGGTCAAAAACATCAGCATCTGCTCGGGCGTGGTGTTCTGGGCCTCGTCGAGGATGACAAAGGCGTGGTTGAGGGTCCGGCCGCGCATGTAGGCCAGCGGCGCAACCTCGATGATCCCGCGCAGCATGTAGCGTTCGATATCGTCCGGGGTCATCATGTCGTAGAGCGCATCGTAGAGCGGGCGCAGGTAGGGCAGCACCTTCTGGTGCATGTCCCCGGGCAGAAACCCCAACGCCTCCCCCGCCTCGACGGCGGGCCGGGTCAGGATGATGCGGCTGACTTCGTTCCGCAGCAGCGTGGATACGGCCATCGTCATGGCAAGGTACGTCTTGCCCGTGCCCGCCGGGCCGATGCCGAACGAGATGTCCGTGCCGCGGATGGCCTCCACATAGGCCTGCTGGCCGAAGGTACGCGGAAACACGGGCGCCTTGCCGGGGCTGACATCAATGCGGCAGGTATGGAGACGCTCCAAGTTCCGTTCCTGTCCCTCTTGGAACGCGCGCAGGGCGAACAGTACCGTATGCTCGCGAAGCCCGATGCCGGCATTCCGCGCCTTCCGAAGGATTTCCACAAAACGGAGTGCTTTGCCGACTTTTTCCGGGTCCCCCTCTGCCTTCAGCCAGGTATCCCGGGCCGTCAGGCGAACCCCGAGGACTTCCTCGATCCGGGCGAGATACTCAAAGCGCTTGCCCGTGATATCCTGGGCCTCCCGCGCATTGTCAAAATGAACCGTTTCTTCAGGCATAAGCATCCTGCAAGTCAGCGCCCCCGCCTGAAAGCCAGCAGGGGAAATAACGCCCGCATCGAGAGAATACTCGCGCTTTATTAAGTAGAACCTCACTTGCCCTGATCGTCAACGGGAATCGCCGTACTGCCGGAAGAATGTCAAGGAGAATATGCCGGGATGCGAGGGAGTAAGGAGCAAGGACGGGGGCGAGAATTATCACTCTTCCAGCACGGCGCGCACTTTTCCCGTCAAGGCCTCCACCGAGAATGGTTTTTGCAGGAAGTGGATTCCCTGGCCCAACACACCGCGCCCACTAATCAACTCGCCCGAATAGCCGGACATGTAAAGGATTTTCATCTCCGGGCGGAGCGCTTGAATCTGGTTCGCCAACTCCCGGCCATTCATTTCCGGCATAATCACGTCGGTGATCAATAAATGGATCGGGCCCTTGTGCCGCCGGGCCACGGCCAGGGCCTCCCTGGGCATGCCGGCGGACAGCACCTGGTAGCCCGACCGGTCCAGGATGTTTTTGCAGAGTCTCACCAGGGGAGAGAAGTCCTCCACCAGCAATACGGTTTCCGTGCCTTGCCTCGTTTTCTTGATTTCGGCCTCCGGCTCCGCCCACTCCAGCCCCGAGGCCCGGGGCAGGTAGAGCCTGAAGACCGAACCCTGGCCTGGCCTGCTGTCCACGGTGATAAACCCGTCGTTCTGCTGCATGATGCCATACACGGTCGCCAAGCCCAGGCCCGTACCCTGCCCAATGTCCTTGGTGGTGAAGAACGGCTCAAAGATATATTCCAGCGTCGCCCGGTCCATCCCCGCCCCCGTGTCGCTGACCTCCAGCAACACGTACTCGCCGGGGTTGGCCTCGGTGTGTGCCTTGCAAAAGGTTTCATCCAGCGTCACGTTCTCCGTCTCGACCGTCAACGTCCCTATGTCTGCAATGGCATCGCGGGCGTTGACGGCCAGGTTGGCCAGAAGCTGGTCCACCTGGACCGGATCCATTCTCACGGGCCAGAGGTCCGCCCCGGGTTTCCAGACCAGTTCAATGCCTTCACCGATCAGCCGGCGAAGCATCTTGAGCATGCCGGACATCGTCTCGTTAAGGTCCAGCATGCGAGGGCTCACGGTCTGCTTGCGGGCAAAGGCCAGCAGCTGCCGGGTGAGGGTGGCGGATCGCTGGGCGGCCTTCTGGATTTCCAGCAGGTCTTCCTGGATCGGCTGCTCGGGCGTGGACTGTTCCATGGCCATTTCCACGTGCCCGAGGATCACGCTAAGCATATTGTTGAAATCGTGGGCCACCCCGCCCGCCAGCCGGCCCACGGCCTCGATCTTTTGCGCCTGGCGAAGCTGCTCTTCCAGGGTCCTCTGTTCCGTGATATCGCGCGCCGTGGAAAGCGCGCCGACCACCTCCCCGTTTTCATCCTTGATCACCCGGCACCACCAGGCCAACAGCCGCTTCTGCCCGTCCCGGCGGCGCTGCCAGCTTTCCACGTAGATCACGCTTTCCTCACCGTTGAAAAGCGATTGCACCGCCCTGTAGATTTCCTGCTCGCCCTCGAAGTAGAACACGGCCTCCTTGCCGATCACCTCCTCGCCAAAGAAGTCATAGCCGGCCCGGTTCGCCCACGTGTATATCTTGCGGGTGTCCACCTCCATGATGATGTCGGGGATGGCCGCCAGAAGCGCCTGCTGCCGCGACGACAGCGTCCGCAGCGCCTCTTCGGCCCGCCGACGCTCGGTGATGTCGGTGTCGGCGCCGCGGTATCCGATCAGACGGCCCTCCCGATCCAGGATCGGCAGGCCGGTGGTTTCAAGAATGACCACGCGGCCGTCCTTGCGAACCACGGGATTCGCCAGCTTCCGGAAGGCTTCCTTGCGAAGGGTTCTCCCCAAAGCTTCTTGTTTAATCTCCTCCCTTACCTCCGGGGTAAAGAGTTCATAGAAATGTTTCTTCCCGACAAGCTCCTCCGGCTTGTAGCCGAGGATCTCTTCCACGACCGGGTTCGAATAGGTATACAGGCCCTCCGCATCCATCTCCCATATCCATTCCCCGGCGCTCTCCGCCACTTGTTCGAAGCGCTCCTCGCTCGTCCGCAGCGCTTCTTCGGCCCGCCGGCGCTCGGTGATGTCGGTGTTGACACCACGGTAACCGACCATGCGGCCTTCTCGATCCAGGATGGGCGTCCCGGTGGTTTCCAGAATGACCACATGGCCGTCCTGGTGAACGACAGGATTCGCAAACTTCCGGAAAGCTTCTTTGCGGAGGGTTCTCTCGGCGGCCGCTTTTTTAATCTTTTCCCTCACGTTCGGAGCCAGGAGGTCGTAGAAATGCTTCTTCCCGACAAGCTCCTCCGGCTTGTAGCCAAGGATCTGCTCTACAACGGGGCTCGAATAGGTGAACAGGCCCTCCGAATCGCGCTCCCATATCCATTCTCCAGCGCTTTCCGCCACTTGTTCGAAGCGCTCCTCGCTCGCTCGCAGCGCCTCCTCCGACCGCTTGCGCTCGGTGATGTCCAGGTCAATGCCGATGAATCCGCAGGGCCGCCCCGCGCTGTCGAGGACGACCGAAATATAGGTGGTCGTCCAGAACGTGGTCCCGTCCCGCTTCCGCTGGACGTGCTCGCCGCGCCAAGAGCCCCGGGCCAGGAGCTCGCGCTTGAAGGCCGCTCTGTCCACCGGCTCGATGGTGCCGCCGAAGTCCCGGTAGGGCTTGTTCATGACCTCTTCGGCCGTGTAGCCGTAAACCTTCTCTGCGCCCCGGCTCCAATACAGGATCCGACCTTCCAGGTTGGTCGCCACGACGGACTCGCTCACGCAATCGAGCAGCAGGGCCTGGAACCGCAGATGTTCCTCCACCTGCCGGCGTTCGGAATGTCGCGGGCGGAGGCATAAACGAGTGGTCCGGACGACACGGCCTTCCACTCGATCCAGCGGTAGGAACCGTCCTTTCGCCGGCAGCGAATGGTAAGACTGAGGATTGGCCGGCCCCGGCGGAGGGACGACAGGGCCTTCAGCGTCGCGCGGTGGTCCTCGGGATGAATGAAGTCCATCGCCGCATGCCCGATCAGCTCGTTCTGCGGATATCCGAGCATTTTCTCCCATTCGCTGTTCAACCGACGGACATACCCATCGGTATCGGTGATGCAGAGCAGGTCGAGCGCGCTGGAAAAGAATCGCCCCAACTCGTCCGATTTCGTCTGCAGCTCGGCGGTGCGGGCCTGCACTTCCTTTTCCAGGACCGCTCGGCGCCGGGTCAGGAACCCGATGAAAACGGTCAGCATCCCGGTCAATACCAGGCCCGCCAGAGCCACGAGCCATTGGCCCCGCATCGGATGGGCCGCCAGCCAGCCCGGCAGTGGATGGATGATCAGGCCAAAGGTTTTGCCGAACGCAAAAAGCGGGAAGGAAATCCCGGCGCCCGGGGTCCAGGAGGGATATCCGCACACATGATTCGATGGGAAACTCGTCAGGGGGCACGTCTTGCCGTCGGGCTCCAATTGAAACAAGTCTACGGCGTTGGCCGCCTCACGGCCACCGGACCGCAGCAGGGCCAGCTCGACCAACGCATCCAGACGCACCGAGGCCACGACAAACCCTTTATAACGCCTGGACGCTACCGCCTGAAAAACAACAATCCCTTTCGGCTGGTCGGGTAACGCAAAGAGCGTGACGGGATCCGTGGCCGTTGCCTGGCCCGCGCGCCTGGCTTCGTCCAGCGCCGCCCGACGGACCGGCTCCGACCCCATGTCAAATCCCAGCATTTTTTCAAGTTTGGGAACCGGGGTGACGTAAAACATCGGGAAATAGCGCTCGTGGCCCGTGGCGGGAATCCGGGCCCCTTCGGCGTTGTCCTGCCAGATGCTGAAGTCCGTCAGGCCATCGCGCTGCGCCTCCGCCTCGACGTCGGCCACGGCGGGCGCCGCTACGGACGGGACCCATCCCCAGCCCTGGCAAAGGCCGTCCCGGGCCAGCGGCTCGGCATAGTTCTGGAATTCCCGGCGGTCCACGTAAGCGCTGGATTCGAAAAACCGGCCGAGCGTATTCAACCGGCCTCGCAGGTTGCGAAAACCTTCCATCACAATCGAGGACTGCGCCCGCGCAAGGGCTTGAAAATTGTTCTGCCGCAAGCGGAGTTCGGCGTCGCGGGCCAGCCAGGTGGCGGCCAGGGAAAGTTCGAGGCCGACCGCGGCGGCAAGCGCGGCCTCGACATGGCGCAGCCATCCCTGCCGCTCGGCCGGAAACCTTTCGCGCCGGCCCAGCAGGGTCTGCCCTACGAGGAGCGTGGCCAGCAGGAGCAGGGCGAAAAGGAGCGGGCCAAGTCTCGCCCGATTCACGGCCACGCGCCACGCCGTCGCCTCCATGTCCACCCCGATCGCCAGCCGCAGTTCGCCGGTCTGCGGATCGAGCACCGGGGCCAGCGCGGAAATGAAGGTGCCGTATTCATCCGTCTGCGGCCCGATGGCCACCGATCGGCCGGTCTGAAAAAATTCAAGGTCGGCGGCCGAGGGCTTCTCGTACACCGTGCCCGGCGGCGAGGCATAGGGATCGTCTTCCGCCAGGCTCTCCGGCCCGAACACGATCCGGCCGTCGCGCCACGCCATGCTGTAAAGACTGCGCAGGCCCACGGCCTCGGCATAGGCCGTCATCTGGGCCCGGAGCCGCTGGAAATGCGGATTGTCCCGGTCCGCCGCCGTGAACGAAAGTGCTTCCGCCGTTTCCACATTGATCGTTCGGGCGATGGTGCTGGCGTGAAACAGCAGATCCTCGCGGAGCTCGGTGTCCGCCATCCGGCCGAACTGAAATGCCCCGCCCACCCCGACGGCCAGTATGCCCAGCGCGCCCAGCCACCAGAAGAAACGCTTTCGCGCACCGCGCTTCGAACTGCCGCCTGACCCGGGCATTTCCATGACCCCTTCTTTACGGCTTCCCCGTTGATGATGCAGGGACCTGCACACCCCACGATTCCCTAGTTGCCGCCAGCGCCGCCGTCAACCTTTTTCCCATGGTGACTTCGCTGTTTGGAGCGTAAGCCGCCGGGCCGGGAAAACGCTTGAGTCGCGGCCGGACAAATCCTAGTCTGC
>JAHJJH010000288.1 GCA_018823105.1 Verrucomicrobiota bacterium
CGCCACGCGAAAGGACCAAGGCGTGTCCGGCCAGCCGAAAAACAGGATGGAGCACCATAAGCCGCTGAGCATCGTCCTTGTCGGCGGCTCCGGCGACCTCGCCCAGAAAAAGATTCTGCCGGCCCTCTTTTCCCTCTTCAGCCAGGGCCTGCTCCCTCCCGAGGTCCGGATCTTTGGCTACGCGCGCACGCCGATGAGCGACGACGCCTTCCGGCAGAAGGCCATGGAGCACCTGACCTGCCGCTACGTGCCCGGGGAAAACTGCGCGCAGTGGATGGACAAGTTTCTTGCCCGCTGCGCCTACCAGCCCGGCCTCTATGACTCGCCCAAGGCGTTCCTCGATCTCTTCCGGCGCATGCAGCGTTATGAACAAACCACCGACGTGAACCGGCTGTTCTACCTGGCGATTCCCCCTTCGGTCTTCCTCGACGTGGCGCGCGCGCTGGGCGACGCCGGGCTGGTGACCTGCGGGCCCGGCCGGGGCTGGTCGCGCGTGGTGATGGAAAAACCGTTCGGCCGGGACCGGGCTTCGTCGGACGAGATGGCGCGAAAGCTGATCCATGTTTTCAGCGAACGGCAGATCTACCGCATCGACCACTACCTGGGGAAGGAAATCGTCCAGAACCTCCTGGTCCTGCGCTTTGCCAACGCCATTTTCGAACCCCTGTGGAACCGGGACTATGTGCGGAGCGTGGACATCTGCTGGAGAGAGGACATCGGCATCGGCTCGCGCGGCGGCTACTTCGACGGCATCGGCATCATCCGGGACGTGATGCAGAACCACCTGCTCCAGATCCTGTCGCTCGTGGCCATGGAGCGGCCCGCCGCCGTGGATGCCCGCGCCGTCCGCGACGAAAAGGTGCGCGTGCTACGGGCCATTCCGCCCCTGAAAAGGGAAGACCTGGTGCTGGGCCAGTACGACGGCGTCGAGCGCGGCGGGCGCAGGCTGCCCGGGTATCTCGAGGAAACGGGCGTGACCCCCGACTCGGTCACGCCCACGTACGCGGCCGCCGTCCTGCGCGTCGAGAATGACCGCTGGCGCGGGGTCCCCTTCTTCATGCGCGCGGGCAAGGGGCTCGACGGCCGGCTCACCGAGATCCGTATCCACTTCCGGCCCGTGCCGGGCAATCCGTTCGCCCAGCTGCTGCCGCAACTCCCGGAAAACGATCTCATCATCCGCGTTCAGCCGGACGAGGCCATTTTCCTGCGCGTCATCAACAAGGCGCCCGGCCTGACCCTGCGCCTGGAAGAAACAGCCCTCGACCTGCGGTACCAGGCGACGTTCAAGGAGATCATCCCCGACGCCTACGAGTGCCTCTTGCTCGACGCCCTGCGCGGCGACAAGAGCCTCTTCATCCGCGCCGATGAGCTGGCCGCCGCCTGGGATATCTTCACGCCCGTGCTCCATGAAACCGAGAAGGCCCGCGTCCGCCCGGAGCCCTATCTTTTCGGCAGCGCCGGCCCCGACGCCACCCGCGCGCTCGCCGAACGTGAAGGCATCGAATTCGAATGAACCTGCGCCGGTTTACCTCCGCGGATGAACTCACGGCCGCCGCCGTCGCGCTGCTGGCCCGGCACGTGGCTCCGGGACCGGGAGGGAGGCCGCGCGCCATCATGCTTTCCGGCGGCCACACGCCGCTCCCGGTCTATCGCACCCTCGCGGCAGAGGGCGTGGTCGCCGCCCCGGACGTGCGCTTTTTCCTGAGCGACGAACGCCACGTCCCGCCCAACCACCCGGAGAACAATCTCGGACAGTTGACCGGCCTGTTCGCCGCCCTGGCCGTGCCGGGGGACCGGCTCATCCGGGTTCACACGGGACTTCCGCTCGATGAGGCCGCGGACCGATATCACCGGGACTTGCAGGCGTTGAGGCAGTCCGGCGCGCGGGTCACCCTCGGCCTGCTGGGGCTCGGTGCTGACGGGCACACGGCCTCGCTGTTCAGCCCGGAAGACATCCGACGTGGCGCCGGCCGCCTGGCCGTCGCCGTCCGCCGTCCGAATCCGCCGCACCGGACCAGCGTCACGCCGGGCCTGCTGGCGCGCATCGAAGAAATCGTCTTCCTCGTCACCGGGCCCGACAAGGCGGCTGTCGCGCAGCGCCTGCTGGATGACCCGGACAGCCTGCCCGCCGGCCTGGCCGTCGCCGCCGCCCCGAACGTATCCCTGTGGGTGGCCTGAAAAGGGTTCAAGTTTCAGGAGGAAAAAAAGAATCCTGAACACTGAACACCGAACACTCCCTCCTGGTTTCCTGACACCTGAAACCTCACACCCTCTTCACACTTGACCGAGTTGCGCGGCTGGCGCACCATGCCCGTCCCATGACAACGGACAAAGCCCGACTCACCATGGAAGCCCTGGCCTCGCTCTGCAAGCGCCGCGGCTTCATCTTCCAAAGTTCGGAAATCTATGGCGGGATCAACGGGTTCTGGGACTACGGCCCGCTCGGCGTCGAGCTCAAGCGCAACATCAAAGACGCCTGGTGGAAGGCCATGGTCCAGTCCCGCGAGGACATCGTCGGCCTCGACGCCTCCATCATCATGCACCCGCGCGTATGGGAGGCCTCGGGCCACCTGGAAGGCTTTACCGATCCCTTGGTGGACTGCAGGAAGTGCAAGGGCCGTTGGCGTGCCGACCAATTGCCCGAAACGAAATGCCCCCAGGGCGGGCCGCACGAGTATACCGAGGCGCGTCTTTTCAACCTCATGTTCGAAACGAACGTCGGGCCCGTCAAGGACGCCTCCACGGTGGCCTACCTCCGCCCCGAAACCGCCCAGGGCATCTTCGCCCAGTTCGGCAACGTGCTGGCCGTCGCGCGCCAGAAGATCCCGTTCGGCATCGCCCAGATCGGCAAGGCCTTCCGGAACGAGATCAACCCGCGCAACTACACGTTCCGCTCGCGCGAGTTCGAACAGATGGAGTTGGAGTTCTTCGTCAAGCCCGGCACGGACCAGCAATGGCACGAGTACTGGGTCGCCGAGCGCCTGAAATGGTACGAAACCATTGGCCTGCCGGCGGGGCACCTGCACCAGTATATCTACAAGAAGGAAGAACTGGCCCACTACGCCAGCGCCTGCGTGGATGTCATGTATGACTTCCCGTTCGGCACGCAGGAGCTTGAGGGCATCGCGGCCCGCGGCGACTACGACCTGCGCCGCCACCAGGAATACAGCGGCAAGTCCATGGAGTACTTCGACGAGGAAACGAAGCAGAAATTTATCCCTCACGTCGTCGAGCCGTCGGCCGGCGTGGATCGCATCGCGCTGGCGCTGCTCTGCGAGGCCTACGCCGAGGAGTGGGTGCCCACGGCCGAGGCCGCCGGCCAGCCGCCGCGGCCCGCCGAACCGGGGGCCCAGCCGCCGAAAGGTTTCGAGGCGCGCACGGTGATGCGCTTCGCGCCGCGCACCGCACCGATCAAGGTGGCCGTTTTCCCGCTGCTCAAGAACAAACCCGAGCTGGTCGAAAAATCACGCAAGGTTTTCGAGCTGCTCCGCGCGCGCTGGCCCGCCTTCTGGGACCAGGCCGGCGCCATCGGCCGGCGCTATCGCCGCCAGGACGAGATCGGCACGCCCTACGCCGTGACCATTGATTTCCAGACGCTGACCGACGATACCGTCACCCTGCGCAATCGCGACACGATGCAGCAGGTGCGCCTGCCCGTCGCCGAACTGCCGGCGCGGCTGGCCGAAACGCTGGGCGGCTCGTGAAGACCCCGTCAAAAAAGGTGGCGGCCGCGCGGCCCGACGGCCGCGCGGAGGACGCGCTGCGTCCGATCCGCTTCACCCCGGATCCCGCCCCCGCCGCGGCCGGCTCCGTGCTCGTCGAATTCGGCCGCACGCGCGTGATTTGTGGCGCGAGCGTCGAGGACGGCGTCCCGCGCTGGATGCGGGCGCAGAACATCTCCGGCGGCTGGCTGACGGCCGAGTACAGCCTCCTGCCGTATGCCACCCGTCCGCGCAGTTCGCGCGAGAGCAGCACGGGCAAGGTCAGCGGCCGCACGCAGGAAATCCAGCGGTTGATCGGCCGGAGCCTGCGCGCCGTGACAGACCTCGACAAACTCGGCGTGCGGACGATCTGGTTGGATTGCGATGTACTCGAGGCCGATGGGGGGACACGCACCGCCGCCGTCACGGGCGCCTGGGTCGCCCTGCGCCGCGCGGTGAACCGGCTGCTCAGGGAGGGCGTACTGACCGAAGATCCCTTGCGCGAAGCCGTTGCCGCCGTCAGCGTCGGTTTGGTGGAAGGCCGCGCCTGCCTCGACCTGTGCTACCAGGAAGACCTGGCGGCCGCGGTGGATCTGAACGTCGTCATGACCGCTTCCGGCCGGTTCGTGGAAGTCCAGGGGACCGCCGAGGAATCGCCGTTCTCCCGCGAGGAATTGGACGCCATGCTCGCCCTGGCGGCCCGCGGGATCCGGCGCCTATTGAAAGCGCAACAGCTTGTAAGCAAGAGGTAGGGCGGCTTGGCCCAAGCCGCCGCAAAACAACGGCGCGTTGGGCCAACGCGCCCTACCTTCAGCAGCGAACATCATGCTCATCGCGACGTTCAACGCCAATTCCCTTCGCTCACGACTGGCCGTGGTCCTCGCCTGGCTGAATCAACATCAGCCGGACCTGCTGGCGGTCCAGGAAACCAAAGTCGTGGATGAACTCTTCCCGCGCCTGCCGATCGAGGCGGCGGGCTACCGCGTGGTCTTCCGCGGCCAGAAGGCCTACAACGGCGTCGCGCTGCTTTCGAAGGCCAAGCCCGACGACGTGCGTTTCGGCCTCGACGACCAGGGGCCGCCGGATGAAACCCGCCTGTTGCATGCGCGCTTCGGGAAACTGCACGTGATCAACACGTACGTCCCGCAGGGTCGCGAGGTGGATCACCCCCTGTACCAATACAAGCTCCAATGGTTTGATCGGCTACGGCGTTATTTCGACCGGCATTTCACCCTGCGCGACCGGGTGATCTGGCTGGGCGACCTGAACGTCGCCAGGACGCCGATGGACGTCCACAACCCGGAAGAGCGCGAAAACCACGTCTGCTATCATCACGCCGTGCGCGAGGCGTTCGAGCAGTGCCTGGCGTGGGGCTTCACGGATATTTTCCGCCAGCACCACCCCGGGCCCGGGCACTACACCTTTTTCGACTACCGCACCCCGGGCGCGGTGGACCGGGGCCTGGGCTGGAGACTGGATTACATCCTGGCCTCGCCGCCCCTCGCCCGGCGCAGCCGGGACGCCTTTATTGATCTCGAACCCCGCCGGGCATCGCCCTCGTCGGACCACACCTTCCTCGCGGCCGACTTCCGTTAGCCTGTCGCGCATCTTGGTATTGCCGCCGCCTCGCTTTTCGTGGATACTGGCCGGCGCAACATGAGGATCATGCCATGCCACTGAAAACCACCGTCGAAAAACGCGGGGAAGGTTCCTACCTGGTACGGCTGCACGGAAGGCTCGATACGGCCACGACGCCGGGTTGCGAAAAGAAAATCATGCCGCTGCTCAAGGAAAAAGTCCGCACGCTGGTCCTGGACGCCGCCGGGCTGGACTACATCAGCAGCGTCGGGCTGCGCCTGATTCTTCAACTCCGCAAAAGCCTGGAGGCGGGCAAGGGGAAGCTGGCGCTCACGCATCTTCAGCCGCCCGTGGCCCGGGTGTTCGAGGTGGCGGAGATTCTCCCGCGCACGGACGTCTTCGATACCGTCGAAAGCGCGGACATCTATCTCGACGCCCTCCAGCGCCGGGAGGCGGTCAAGGACTTCGACGAGTCCGAGTGACCGCCGCGGGACCTTCCGACCTTTTTGTGGCGGCCGTTTGAGCGCCCTTTCTCCTTAAAGCGGGCTATCACCCACAAACCTATTGTAGCGGCGTTTCTGTGAAACGCCTTATCCGGCGGCTCGCAGAGCCGCCGCTACAACAGGCAACAACAATCCGCCCGGCGAAAATCAGGCCTGCGGGCTTGCCACAACCCGGCGGCGCGGGTACAACGCGGGCGACCATGGCGATCCGTATCGAGGTCTCGCTGAACCCGCGCATCCCGGACGCCCGCGGCCGCGACACGGCCGTCCGGGCGCGCCGCTTTCTGCGCCTGCCCGTCACGTCCTGCCGAACCCGCGACGTCTATAAAGTGGACATGACCCTTTCCCCGGCCGACACCCGGCGCGTGTGCCGGGCCTTCGCCGATCCCGTCACCGCCCGCGCGGCGGGCGGCCGCTTGCCGCCGCCTCGCTTCGACTGGCTGATCGAGGTCGGGTTCAAGCCGGGCGTAACCGATAACCTGGGGCACACGGCCCGCGAGGCCATCCGCGATGTCCTCGACCGGTCGCCGGGGCCCCGCGAGGGTGTATACACGGCCACCCAGTATTTTCTGCGCGGGGAAGGCTTGCGCCGCGAGGACGTCGAGCGGCTCGGACGCGACCTGCTGGCCAACGAGCTGATCCAGACCTGGCGCGTGTCTTCGCCTGCCGAATGGGCCGCGGCGCCGCCGGATACCGAGCTGCCCGTGATTCGCGAGACGAACGAACCGGTGGCGCGCGCGGTGGACCTGGGCGGCGCGGACGAGGAGTTGCGGCGCATCAGCCGGGAAGGCGTGCTGTCCCTGGACCTCGACGAGATGCGGACGATCCGGGATTATTTTGCCCGGCCGGAAGTCCGGTCCGCGCGGGCGGCGCTCGGCCTGCCCGCCGCGCCGACGGACGTCGAGGTGGAATGCCTGGCGCAGACCTGGTCCGAGCACTGCAAGCACAAGATCTTCGCCGCGCGCATCCGCTACGTGGACGAGGCCGGGCGCGAGGAATGGATCGATTCTCTGTTCAAGACGTACATCCGCGGCGCGACCGAGCGGATCGGCCGGGACACCGACCGGCTCGTCTCGGTTTTCACCGACAATGCCGGGATCATCCGGTTCAACGAGCGCTACCACCTGGCGTACAAGGTGGAAACCCACAACACGCCTTCCGCGCTGGATCCCTACGGCGGGGCGATCACCGGCATCGTGGGCGTCAACCGCGACCTGATAGGCGCCGGCATGGGCTGCGAACTGCTCTGCAACACGTGGGGCTATTGCTTCGCCTCGCCCTTCCATGACGGCCCGGTGCCGGAGGGGCTCATGCACCCGCACCGGATACGTGACGGCGTGCACCAGGGCGTGATCGACGGCGGCAACCAGAGCGGGATCCCCTGGGCCCGCGGCTTCGAGCGGTTCGACGAACGGTTCCTCGGCAAGCCGCTGGTCTTCTGCGGGACGGTCGGCCGGATTCCCCGCACGCTCCAGGACCGGCCGTCGGAGCGCAAGGAGGTCTTTCCCGGCGACCTCATCGTGATGTGCGGCGGGCGGATCGGCAAGGACGGCATCCACGGCGCGACGTTTTCCTCCGAGGCGTTGCGCAAGGAGTCGCCGGCGCAGGCGGTGCAAATCGGCGACCCGATCACGCAGCGAAGAATGTACGAGTTCCTGATCGAGTCGCGCGACCGGGGGTTGTACCGCGCCATCACGGACAACGGCGCGGGCGGTTTGAGTTCCTCCGTCGGGGAGATGAGCCGCTTGAGCGGCGGGGCGGAACTGGACCTGGCGCGCGCGCCGCTGAAGTACGAAGGGTTACAGCCGTGGGAGATCCTGCTGTCCGAGGCGCAGGAACGCATGACCCTGGCCGTGCCGCCGGAGCACGTGGCGGCCCTTCAGGCCCTGGCCCGGCGGCACGACGTGGAGGCCACGGTGCTGGGCCGCTTCACGGACAGCGGCGCGCTGGTAGTCCGCTACGGCGACCCGGTGGTCGGCCGGTTGGACCTGGACTTCCTGCACGAAGGCTGTCCGCGCCTGACCCTCGAAGCCCGCTGGACGCCGCCCTCGATCCCCCGTCCCGCGCGCCCGCGACCGGGCGCGCGTACGGGCGTCCTGCTGGAACTTCTGCGTTCGCTGAACGTGTGCTCGAAGGAATACAAGTCGCGTCGGTACGACGCCGAGGTCAAGGGATTGAGCGTGGTCAAGCCGTTCGTCGGCGCGCACGCCGATATGCCGGCGGACGCGACCGTCATGCGGGTCGAGCACGGACGCCGCGAGGGTGTGATCCTGGCGGAGGGCATCCATCCTTTCCTTTCCGATCTCGACCCCTATGCCATGGCCGCGTCCGCGGTGGACGAGGCGGTCCGCCGCGTCATCAGCGCAGGCGGATCGCTTGACCGGATCGCGGGACTGGATAATTTCTGCTGGCCCGATCCCATGCTTTCCGAGAAAACGCCCGACGGCCCCTTCAAACTGGCGCAACTGGTCCGGGCCAACCGTGCCTTGTACGACGTGACGACGGCCTACGGGGTGCCGTGCATCTCCGGCAAGGACAGCATGAAAAACGATTCCGTGCGCGGCGGGAAAAAGATTTCCATCCCTCCGACGCTCCTGTTCTCCACGCTCGGTATCCTCGACGACGTGCGCCGGGCCGTGACGCCGGACTTCAAGCGGGCCGGCGACTGGATTTACGCGATCGGGCTCACCCGCGCCGAACTCGGCGCGTCGGAATATCATCGGGTTCTCGCCGCCCGGCAGGGCCGGCCCGGCGCGGTCGGCGGCGAGCCGCCGTCGCTGGACGTGAAATCCGCCCCATCCCTCTATCGCGCCATGGCCCGGGCGACGCAGGCCGGGCTGCTGCGGTCGTCCCATACGCCGACGCTCGGCGGACTGGCCATCGCGCTGGCCCTGGCGGCGATGGGTGGAGACCTCGGCGCGGACGTGGACCTGTCCGCCGCTCCCGCGACGCCGGAACTGGACGACGACGCCCTGCTCTTCTCGGAATCCAACAGTCGCTTCGTGGTCACCTGCGCGCCGGAAGGCGCCGCGGCACTGGAGGCTTTATTCAAGGACCTACCCTGCGGGCGGATCGGGACGGTGACGACCGAGCCGCGCCTGCAGGTGCGCGGAACGCGCGGCCGGCGGCGGGTGAACTGCGCCGTGGAACGGCTGCGGCACGCCTTCAAGGAAACGCTCCATGGCTTCTGATCCATCCGTGCTCATCCTGACCGGCCACGGGCTCAACTGCGAGGCCGAGTCCGCGTACGCTTGGGAGCGGGCGGGCGCCCGCGTGACGCTGACCCCTTTCAACGATATCCTGGCCGAACCCCGGCGCCTGCACGACCACGAGGCCCTGATGTTTATCGGCGGGTTTTCCTACGGCGACCACATGGGGTCCGGCCACGTGTTCGCGCGGCGCGCGAGGCATCGCCTGCGCGAGGACCTGCAGCGGTTCATCGAGGCGGGCAAACTGGTGATGGGGGTCTGCAACGGCTTCCAGATCCTGGTGAAGCTCGGCCTGTTGCCGGGCCTGGACGGCGACTACTTCACGCCGCGGGCGGCGCTGCTGCCGAACGACGGCGGCGCGTACCAGAACTTCTGGGTGCGCATCCGGTTCGAGTCCCCCTCGCCCTGCGTGTTTACGCGGGGGCTGCGGACCATGGATCTGCCCATTCGCCATGGCGAGGGTAAGTTCTTCATGCCGGACCCGGCACGGCTGGAGCGGATCGAAACGCAGGGCGTCGTCGTGTGCCGCTATATCGATCCGGCGACGGGTGAGCCGACCGGGGATTTCCCGCACAATCCCAACGGCTCGATGCACGCGATCGCGGGGCTCTGCGATCCGACCGGCCGGATCTTTGGTTTGATGCCGCACCCGGAGGCGTATCTCTACCGCGAGAACCATCCCCTGTGGTCCCGTTCGCCGCCGGAAGCCGCGGGCGAGGGGGAAGGCCTGCTGCTTTTCCGTAATGCGGTGGAGTACCTGCGCGGCGCCCGCGGGGCACTATTTTGATCCGGCCGCCGGTTGCTGCCACGTGCCGAATGCAGAGGGCAGGGGGGAACTCCAGGGGCGTAGCGGATTCGCCAGGCGGCCGGCCTCAAATCCTTGCGAAGACTGGAACGACGGGGCCGGGGCCCCA
>JAHJJH010000289.1 GCA_018823105.1 Verrucomicrobiota bacterium
CAGTCGTGCTCCGAGCCGTCGATCTGCACCAGATCGCCCTGGCGCGGACGACGCTCCCTCGCCGCACGATGCGCGGCCCGCCGGCGCCGTGGACGCCAGAGCTCTGCGGCCAGCAGCCATCGCCGCAACGTCTCGTGGTCTACCACGATCCCGTGATCCGTTGCCAAATGTTCGCTCGCCAGCAGCGGCCCGAACCCCGCGTACCGCTTGCCGTACAACGCCACCGCCCGCTTGCGTTCCGCCGCCGGACGTGCCCGGTTCGAACCTTGCCCACGACCTCGATGTACGAGCCCGGCGTCTCCCTCCTGCAGATAGCGCCGCCGAATCCGCTTCGCCTGCCGGTACGACACCCTCAGCATCTCCGCCGCCACTCGCAGTTTCAACAACCCCTCCGCCACCCGTGTCATCAATCCCATGCGCCGTCGCTCCCTTGTTCTCATCTCGATCATCTCCATCTGGCCTCCTTGCCTTGTTGCAGGAGACCGCCAATGGGGACATTTCTAACGAGTTACAAGGGGACATTTTCAAAGAGTCGCGACACTCCGGCGTCGGCGTGTGGCGGCAGCTAAAAAGACTCCCGACCCCTTTTCCTCGAGCGTGCCGCCCTGGACCTGCAGAAAAGAAAGCGTCTCCCACGAACGGCCCATGTCGCGCGACCGGTAGCGGCCGCTCATGTCGCAATCGGCGTAGATGGTCTCGGGGTGATGCGGGCTGATGGCCGGGCCGAACAGTGCGCCGCCCCCGCCGGGCCCGCGGGAGATCCAGCGCGCGGGCACCGCGGCGCGCACGGATCCTGTCAGGGCGGGAAGCAGAACAAGCAGGCGCCAGCGGACCTTCATGACCGTAAAGTACCCGCCGTAGTTTCATCCTGTATCTAGTATGGCGTCCCGGAAATAACGATACACAGAAAATGGAGTTTGTCATCCCGAGCCTGGCAAGGGATCTCCATGGCGCTGAATGGATTGGAGATCCCTCATCCCGATCTCTTCGCATCGGAATTCGGGATGACAAAGCCGTGCTCACAAAAGCTTCTGGGACAGCATACTAAGAGGCTGGGCGGTTGGCCGAAAAGGGCGCTTTTTTTATGGAATACACGGGGTCTGTTTTCTTTCTGTGTTTATGGAAAAACCCTAAGAAAGGAGGATGCCATGCCTTGGAGTTAGCCCGGATTTGGCACGAGGAGAGCACATAATCCGCTCGAAGGGCCGACCTCTCAGCGCGTCGCGTTGAGAATCGGGGTTGATCCCGACTCCCTATCTGCTTGGCGAGCGGGATGTTGGCCTCGGGGACAATTGGTTGTCACCGTGGTGGATACGGCATGACGTTCCAGATAAAACGACTCCCGATCCCGTTTTGCTCCGCCCCCGTTTTGCTTTGAGGCCTATGGCAAGCTGACGATAATTGATCGGAACGAGACGTTATTGCCCTCGTCCAGTTCGGACACCTGGTCACCGGGATCAACGACGGCGCCGACGAAGACCGTCGTCATCAGGCTGCCGGTGGGCACGGTGCCCGCGGCGATGCGCAGAGCCCCGGTCAGGACATAGTAGTCGCCGCCGGGTGCCGGGATCGTCCGCGTGTGGCTGATTCTGCCCCCCTCCAGGAGCATGTCCTCCTGGAACGTGTAGGGTTGCGGCAAGACGGCCCACCCCCCGGCGTACTTCGTATCCCGCGAGACAATCAGGTCAATCATATATCCCTTGTTGCCGGCATCCAGCGTCCCCAGGGCTGCAGCCTGACCTGTATTCGTGACCATGACTGTCACGGGAAGCATGTCCCCTTCCATCACCTCCGCCGGCGCCTGAATTCCCACGTACAGATCGGGCTTACAGCCGGTTAAGCCCAGCGCGGTCACACCCAGGCCAACCGCCAACCACCACGTCATGACTCCATGTTGCGTCCTCATCGTTCTCTCCTTTCCCCGCACAATGACGGCGGGCTCTTCACCGCGGATCGCCCTGAAGCAGATGCGGGAGCAGCGCTTCAGGGCAAGCGCGGATGGGCACCGATTGAACCATCTGTGAAATCCGCGTACTCCGCGGTTGTTCCTTTTCATTTCTATTTTCGTCTATTGATGGTTCATCCTTGGTTTCCGCTCTGCTATGGAAGCTTTACCCCCACGCGGTAGGCCCGGTGGTCCGCCTCGTTGGTGTCCGTGAGCGACAAGCCCCCGCCGGCGTCGCCCGGCAGGTTGGTCTTCCCCTCCACCCCCGACCAGTCATCAGCGAGCAACTCCGCACGCTGGTAAAGCGAATAGACCCGGGCGGTGGAGCAGTCGAAGGAGATGGCGCACGCGTTGGTGAAGACCACCTCGATGCAGAAGAACGACTCCGCATTGGTCGGGACGGTATCGGCTGTATGCTCGTCCTTGTTCAGCACCGTGTCTATGTCGGAGTCGATGTTCGCATCCGCGGGATTGGTGGGATTGAGTCCATAGCGATGCTCCCAGTCGTCCCGCATCGTATCGCCGTCCGAATCGGCCGCGGTGGGGTTGTATTCGTACGCGCCGATGTCGAAGGCGGCGATGCTGTCGAAGTTTCCGTCCAGCGGTCGCAGGGTGCCCTCGATGTCGTTGGTGATGGCGGGGGCCAGGTTTGTGCCGCTGTCTATGCACGGCGAGCCGTAGGTTAGGTGGTAGTTACTGGCGGCGACATCCAGGAACCGCGGCGGATCCGCGATGTTGCCCGCTCCGCCGGGCAGGGGGGCCGCGCAGCAATAGGCGAGTGTTCCGCCGACGTAGTTGCTGTCGGCTGTGGCTGCGATATTGTAATACACGATGCAGTTGGTCAGTGAACCAGCATAGCTCCCGCCGCCGTCATCGGCGGAATTGCCGGAGAGCGTGCAGTCGTTCAGCGTGCTCCAGAAGCTCCCGCCGCCTACATCGGCGGAATTGCCGGAGAACGCGCAGTTGTTCAGTGAACCAAGATAACTCCCGCCGCCTGCGTCGGCGGAATTGCAGGAGAGGATACAGTGGTTCAGTGTGCCGGCATAGGTCCCGCCGCCATTCGTGGCGGAATTGCCGGAGAGTGTGCAGTCGTTCAGGGTAGCATCAAAAGCACCACCCCCGATTACAGCCACATTGTTGGAAAGTGCACAGTGGTTCAGCGTGCCGGCATAGCTCCCCCCGCCATTCGTGGCGGAATTGCCGGAGAGCGTGCAGTCGTTCAGGATGCTCCAGAAGCTCCCGCCGCCCGCACCGGCGGAATTGTCGGAGAGCGTGCAGTGGTTCAGCGTGCCGGCATAGCTCCCCCCGCCATTCGTGGCGGAATTGCCCGCCAGCGTGCAGCCGACCAGCGCGCTCCAGGCGCTCCCGCCGCCATACTGGGCGGAATTACTATAGAGTGCGCAGTTATCCAGTGTGCCCGTGTAGCTTCCGCCGCCCATTGAAGCGGCTACGTTGTTCGAAAACGCGCAGTTGTTCAGTGAACCAAGATAACTCCCGCCGCCGTATGTTGCGGAATTGCCGGAGAGTGTACAGCTGTTGAGCGTGCCCGCATAACTCCCGCCGCCGGAAACGTTGGCGAAATTGCCGGAGAGCGTGCAATCGTTCAGGGTGCCCCAAAAGCTCCCGCCGCCATACTGGGCGGAATTAGTATAGAGCACGCAGTTATCCAGATCACCGGCACAACTCCCGCCGCCGTATGTGGCGGAATTGCCGGAGAGGGTGCAGTTGTTCAGCGTGCCTTCGTAGCTGCCACCGCCTTCCGTGGCGGAATTGCCGGAGAGGGTGCAGTGGTCGAGTGTCCCGATTGTTGCATAGAACCCCGCGCCGCCGCCATAGGGCGCCACGTTTCCGACAAGGACACATTGGAACAGAAGGCCGCCGTACGCCCCGCCGCCGTCGTCGCTCGCCGTGTTGCCGATCAGCAGGCAGTTCGAAACGACCGCGTTGGTTTCGCACCACACGCCGCCGCCGTCGCAATCGCTACCGGCCGTTGTCCTCGTGTGCCCGTTGGTCAGCGTAAAGCCAATCAGCATGGAACTGTTGGTCATGTAAACGCATCGAACGGCATTGGGGCCGTTGGTCGTTGTCGGGTCCGCGGCGCCGACGATGAACGTGTTGGACGGGCCGTTGACGCTCTGAACCGTGATCGCCTTGGCGATGACCACGCGGCTGGTCAAGCTGTCCGCCCCCGGCGTCAGTTCCCCCCCGGCGGCATACACGCCATCGGTGACGAGTACGGTGGCCCCGTCAGAAGCCGCGTTGACTGCCGCCTGGATGTTCGTCGCGGCCATGACCCAGTTCGTGTACGGTGTTTGGTGCAGGCCGTTGGTGGAGACATAGTGAATGATCCCCGGGTCGTCCAGCAGGGCGGCAAACGAGCCCGTGACCAGGATGCCGATACAGCCCAGGGACAGGAACAAGCGCAGACTATTCATGATACCCCTCCTTGGAACACCAGCCATGAATTCGGGGCCGTTCGCTGGACGCGGGGTGGGCCGGGTAGTGTCCGGTAGGCTCTGCCCACAGGAATGAAGGTAGATCGCGCGATTTCCTTTTGAACCAAGGCCCCCCTCAAGGTCCACCGCGCCCCAATCCACCATTCTTTCAGGAGCACGCCGGGTCAAGCTCTTTCTCGGGAAATTCAGGATTTTTCAGGGTTCCAGACGCAGTAGTGGGCAGGGGCGCTGTTCGGAGGTGATGTATAGGGCCTGCCCGTCGCGGCTGTAGCACAGGGATTCGGCTTGGCGGAGCCGGGGCAGGGGCAGCGTTTCAGGGACGCGCTGGAAGGCGTCGGCCCAGCTCTCCTCGGGCGCACGTGGAAAGCGATAAGCGCATTTGTAGGTAAGCACCGCCGCGGACGAGCCGTCGGGCGCGAAATCCATGGCGGTCACCTGCGACCGATACCGGCCGTACTGCCGGTCCTCGGAGAGGTCCTGCGCGGTGGGCCTCGGGATGTGAGGGACCTCCGTCAACCGCCGGGCGGTCAGGACGGCAACGTCTCCCGTCGGCGCTAGCGGCAGCGTGTACAGCACCGGGGGGACGTCCCGCTTTGAGAGCAGGTACACGGTTTCCCCGGCGGGATCCACGGCCACAGCCTCGCAATCGCGCGGGCCGTCCTCGAAGACAAACAGGATGGTTCGCAGGACCGCCACGGCGCCCTTGACAGGCGCCCGGCCGGGCGGGATCGGCGGCTCGCGCACGATGTGCAGGCTGTATTGCGGGTCCCGGCCCTCGTTGTCGCCGGTGTCGGCGATGAGCAGGCAGGGCTGCCCCTCCAGCAGGAAGGAGTCGATGTCTTCCCAGTCCCGGTTCGTCACCCCGACGACGGTGAACCGGCCGCGATGCGACCCATCGAGGCCCACGGCGAACAAATCTGGAGGATTCCCGCTGTCGGGCAGGGCCCAGAAAACGTCGGAGCGAAGTCCCGAAGGGGCCAGGCCGCTGACTTCTTCCAGTTCCGTGGCTTCCAGGAGCCCGGCATGGATGATCCGGGGTGGCGGCACCTCCTCCTGAGCGGCGGCCGGGCGGATGACTGAACCTGCCAGGCCGGCCAGCAGGATGGCTGCGGCGAAACGCGTCATGCGCCGTCCGGGGCGCCGTTCACTGGGCCTTGGGCTGCTGCAGTTCGACCAGTCGGCCGGTGTTTTCCGCGATGCGGAACACGGCGATGATCATCTCGCACCAGATGCGGACGAGCAGGACCGCCACAATGAACAGAATCGGCGTAATCACAAGAGACAGGAGGCCGCTCCCGAAGCCGACGAAGCGAAAAGCCCAAACGATCCGCTTCAACCCCGCGAGGGCCGAGAAAATGATGCCCAAGACGAAGATCAGCTTGATCAGCCGGGTCGTCACGAACTCCGTGAACGAAAGGTCAAACAGGGTCTCGAAAAAACTCTTCTGTTCCATGACATGCTCCTTTTCTTGTGTGCCCCATGCGCCAGAAGCAGAATATACCACAATCCCCCCGCGGGGCAAGGCGCGCCGCGGACGCGGTGGCGCGAGCGGGCCCCCGGAAAAAAAGACCGGTTGCTTGATTCATCTGCGTTCGTATGTTTACATGCGGCGATATTCACGCGGAGCCGCGCCCGATGTTCAGAAGACTCTATGGGATGGTCGGAATTCTCCTGGCGCTGGGCGCGATGGCGGCCGAGCCGCCCCCCCTGCGCCCCGCGCTCTACTATGTCCCCGGGGACCGCCCGACGCCGTGGCTGCGCTACCAGGACGCCGCGGCGCGCCGTGTGGAGGTCTGCGGCTCGTGGGACCGGTGGGTGAAACGCCATCCGCTGGAATATAGAAAAAACGGCCTGTGGGGGTTGGACACTCGAACGTTGCCGGGAAGATACGGACAGTTTAACTACAAGTTCGTCGTCAACGGGGATTGGGAAAAGGGCGAAGACCGGACGCTGTTCCTGAACGGCGAGGGGATACTGGAGAAGCCCTCGGACCTGATCTTCGACGCGACGGTGGAGGGGCGCCACGAGATCCGCGTCCGGTTCCGGGACGATCTGCCGGAAAATCCTTCGCTGAAGGTGAGCCTCTCCTCCGGGAACCCCGTGAAGGAATGGTCCCTGGCGACCACGCCGGAGAAGGGCAGTCTCCAAGGCTATTTCATCTCCGGCAACACCATTACTTTCGTCTTCGATGAAAAAGCCTACTACCGCAAGCTGTCCCGGGCCGACCGCGTCGTGGTGGCCGGCAACTTCACCTGGTGGGACGGCAGCGGGGGCAACGGCCGCTGGGTCCTGAAACCCACCTCGGCCGGCACGCGGGAGATGACGACACAGCTCGACGGCCTGCGCGCGCCGCCCGGCGAGTCGGATCTGCTGTTCAAGTTCGTGATCAACGAGCGCGACTGGCTGCCGCCGGCGGAGGGCGCGCCCAACGCCGTCACGGACGTGAAGGGCAAGGAGAACCTGCGCGTGGATCCCAGCCTGCTGGGCGGAACGAAGCTGCGAATCATCACGGAAAACGCGATCGATCTTTCGCGCACGACGGCCGTCATCATCGAGGGCCTGGGTCCGCGGCCGATCTGGCGCCTGCTGACGCCGGGCGGGGTGTTCGATACCTTCGTGTCCGACAAGCCGCTGGGCGCCAACCTGGATCGCGAACACGGCTGCACGACGTACCGGCTGTTCGCGCCCCGCGCCAGCCGGGTGTTCCTGAACCTCTACGACGGGCCCAAGTTCGAAGTCTTCAAGCCCGACTACAAGCGGCTCGAACCCGCGGAACGCTATCCGATGTGGAAGGACGAGGAAGACGGCGTCTGGGAAATCTCGATGCTGGGCCTGGACGCGGGTCGGTACTATGCCTTCAACGTGGACGGGCCGATGGGGAACGGCGAGGGGTTCAACGTCTGGGCCTCCGTGGGCGACCCGTACGCACGGGCGGTGGCGCACGCGGAGAACAACAGCATCGTCATTGACCCGGACGCCACCAACCAGTGGTTCGGGGGCTGGACGGACCAGGACTGGAAGACCCCGGCCCCGGAAGACATGGTGATCTACGAAATGCACGTACGCGACTTCAGCATGCATCCCTCGTCCGGCGCCCCCCTGCCCTTGTCCGGGACCTTTGAGGGCATCCTGGCCACGACCGGCCAGGGCGCCGGGCTGGATCATCTCAAGGCCCTCGGCGTCGACGCTGTTGAGATGATGCCGGTCAACGAGTTCAACAACGGGACCCGCGACTACAGTTGGGGCTACAGCACGGTCTATTTCTTCGCGCCCGAGGCCTCCTACGGCCGCGCCCCGCTGAAGGGCTCGTCATACTATGAATTCAAGAACATGGTCAACGGACTGCATCGGCAAGGCTTCGCGGTGATCTTGGACCTGGTGTACAACCACGTCGGGTCTCCCAATCTCTTCAGCCTGATCGACAAGAAGTACTACTTCCGCCTGGACCCGGAGTTCAACTACAGCAACTACAGCAAGTGCGGCAACGACGTCCGCACGGAGAATCCCATGGTCCGGCGGTTCCTGGTGGACAACATCCTCTACTGGATGAAAGAACATCACGTGGACGGGTTCCGCCTCGACCTGGCCGAACTGATCGACATGGACACCATGTACGCCATCGCCGAGGCCGCCCGCGCGGCAAACCCGAACGTAATGCTGATCAGCGAGCCCTGGAGCCTCCGGGGCGAGAACAAGTACCAGCTCCGCGGCACCCCCTGGGCCGCCTGGAACAACGAGTTCCGCTACGCCGCCAAGGATTTCGCCATGGGCCGCTATAACCGCGACTGGCTGCAGAAGAAAATCCTCGGCTCCACGGACACCTGGGCCGGACACCCGATGCAGAGCATCAACTACCTGGAAAGCCATGACGACATGACCCTGGCGGACGAGTTCTGCACCCGGCCCGACCGCGACGGGCGCAACCTCCAGGAATCGGACATCGCCGCCAACCGCCTGGCCGTGACCATCGTGTTCACCTCGCTGGGCATCCCGATGATCAACGCCGGCCAGGAGTTCCTGCGCAGCAAGCGTGGCATCAACAACACGTTCGACCGCGGCGACGACATCAACGCCATGCGCTGGACGGACCGCGACCGGCCGTTGGCCGCCGAGACGCTAGCCTATTACCGCGGCCTCATTCAATTGAGGCAGAGCGAGGCGGGGGCGTCTTTCCGCGTGACGAGCCGCCCGCCCGCCGGATACTACCGCTGGCTCACGCCGGATCATCCCCAGGCCCTCGGCTACATCGTCAACTCCCCGAAGCGCCACAAGGGCGACGGGTTCATCGTCCTGCTCAACGCCGGGAATGAGCCCGTCGCGTTTGAAGTGCCTTTCCCCCCGGGCCGCTGGCGGCTGATCAGCGACGGCGTTCGCCTGGATCCCAAGGGCCTGCCGGAGACCAGCGCGCGTGATGGGGACCAGACCTACACCGTCAACGTCCCCGGCGCCCGTTCGCTGATTTTCAAGGACGGCTTCTGATGGCCCCCGGGCCTGAATCCGTAGTCCCTGGCCATCCCTGTAGTTCCGCCGCTCCGTCGGCGGAAAAGTTCTCCGGCGGCAGAGCGCCGGAGCTACAACGCTTGGAAATATCTTTTCTTATCCACGGAGAAGAGCAAAAAAAGAGGAAGTGACTCCCACGGGAAAAGCCGGAGGGGGACACGGGCATGGACGAAACACGGGCACGCTTCATGCTGGATCACATGGTGATCAAGCTGGGCAAGTACCTGCGCGTGCTGGGGTACGACGCGGTGTGGGACCGCGCGCACCGGACCCACGAACTCATCCAGGCGGCCAACCGCGATGGACGCTGGTTCCTGACCCGTAACGCCAGGCTCCCGGCCGAGTATCCCGCGCCGGCCCGACTCGTGCTGTTGAAATCCGAAGACCCGGTGGAACAGCTCCGGGAACTTCACGCGAGGCTGACGCTGGACCTGTCGGGCCGGCTCTTCAGCCGGTGCCTCCGGTGCAACGTGGATCTCGTGCCCGTGGCGGACAAGGCGGCGGTGCGCGAACTGGTGCATCCGAACGTGTGGCAGCGGTACGAACAGTTTTTCCGATGTCCCGAGTGCGGCACGGTGTTCTGGAAGGGCAGCCACGTGCGCAATACCTGCCGGAAGCTCGGGCTCGCGCGTGAAACATAACGGCGGCCTGAACGCTTTTTACTCGAGGCACGAGAGGATTTGCGGAAGGGAGGTCAAGACGACGTCCGGGGCAATGCCGGCGCAGCGGGGGTCGCCGGGGCGAGGGCGCCAGGAACGGCGGTCGCCGGCGAAGAGGGCGGTTCGGCAGCCCAGGCGCGCGGCGGGGGCGATATCGTTGAGCATGTCGTTGCCGATGACCAGTGTCCCGGCGGGGGGGACGGCGTGTTGGCGGCGGAGGCGATCCAGCGTGGCTTCAAAAAGGGAGGCGGCCGGTTTAGCCACGCGGTGTTCGAAGGACCAGATGCAGAGGTCCGGGTCAAAGCCCCAGCCCGCCAGGTCGCGCCCCGTCAGCGCTTCGAACATCAACGGCGTGTAGAACTGCGCATTGGAGACGATGCCGAGCCTGACGCCTTTCTTCCGCAGCGCGACGAGCATTTCTTCAAGGCCGGGCATGGGCCAGACCGGATTGACGCGGATTTCGTATTCGATGGCCAGGCGCCGCACCTGGAGGTCATCCCGGGGCGGTTCGAGTTGTCCCCCTTCGGATAATTCGCGCAGCAAGTCGCGCCAGACGTCGCGGATATCCACTTCGGGGTAGGCGAACCCGACCTCAAGTCGCTCCCGGTGAACTTCCCGGATGAGATCCATCAACCGGGCCACGGCCTGCCGACCCAGTGCGTCCGTGGCGCCCGTGAAGCCGGCGGCGCGAAGAGCCTCCACCATCGCGGGGCCGCGGGCGGCTTCCTGCTGCAGGCCGATATCGCCCGTGCCGGAGATGAACAGCGTCCCGTACACATCGAACAAGACGGCTTTGACGCCGGCCAATTTGGGCAACGAGGGTTCGGCATCGGTCGGCATGGGCGCCATGGGCGAAGCGCGAGCCGCCAGGAGGCGGACCAGTTCGCCCCGCGATTCGGGATTCAATTCCGGGCTCATTATGTCCTCAACAGGAAAAAACGGTCGGGGGCCAGGAACAAATCGAGCAGCTTGTCCGGATTCATCGGGTCGGCCGGGCCGGGCTCGCTCTCCAGGACATGGCTGTAAATTTCCGCCAGGCGCTGCCCGTATTGCTGCAGGTTGAAAAGTTGACGGGTGAGTTCATGATTCTTTTTGACCATGTCGTCCAAGCGGCGATCCGGGACCAGCCGGGCCGGAGAGAACCGCGCCGCCGCTTTTTTTCCCGACGTTGCCCGCCGGATGACCTTTTCCTGGAGCGCTTCGTCCAGTCGCCCGAAATCCACGCGGGTGCCCTCGCAGGCGGCGGAAAAGGCTTTCTCCGTGTCGCCGCGTTTCGGGGCGCGTCCATAGGCCGCCAGCAGGGCCGGCCACGTCCCGGCTATCCGCCGCCGCAGTTCGTCCGGCCCTACCCAGTCCAGGGGCACGAGCAGCCGCGCATACAGCGCGGACAGGTCCAATCCGTCGCTCTTGAACTCGCCGGTCAATTCGGGCAGGTCCCGGCCGAGGAGGGGCCGGCCGGCCAGCCAGGGTTCAAGGAAGGCCAGGCCGAAGCCCTCGGCCACGCTGGTGGTGACCACCGCCGAGGCGCGGGCCAGGAGGCGGGAAAAGGGAACCGTGCCGTCGCGACCGATTTCAAACTCGACGGGCAACCGGAGCTCGCGGGCGAAGGCCATCCAGCGTTCGTACACGGTGCGATCGGTAGGGCTCGTGGGGGCCAGCGTGATGGCGAAGCGGTCGTTCTTGCGGCCCAACGCCGCCCACAGCAGGAACTCGCCGATATTTTTTCGCCGGATGGCGCGGGTGGGATAGAGGTACAGGCCCGGCTTTTCTTTGGCTCCGGCCGCGGCCGGCTCTTCGCCGCTGTCGCGCATGGCCACGGGATTGGGAAGGAAGTGCAGACGGTCTGCCGCCACGCCGGCGGCGCGCAGGAACGCGAGGTCGCGGGTGTTGAGCGTGGCGTAGTGAATGTGGGCGGCCTGGGGATACAGGCGCCGGCCCAGCAGGGCGGCGCGGCTTTCCCCGACGTGCTCCAGCAGGCTGCGATAATTGGCGGGGCGCCCGTCCTCCGGGAAATCATGAATCTGGAGCAGCAGGCGCTGCCCTTCGGCCGCGAGGCGCTTGATGGCCAGGGGGACGGCGCCGCTCTTGCCCAGGGAGTGATTGTGAAAATGCCAGAGGTCGGGCGGGCCGCCCAGCGCGCTGCGCGCGGTCTCTTTCAGGCGATCGGCCAGCCCTTCCGCGGCGGCCGCGGAACCGGCAAGATCCTCCGCGTAACCGAGACCCTCCACCTCGCGGACACAGGCATCGGCCGGGATATCGCGATGCTCCGAAGGACCGGCCAGCACGGCCACCCGCGCGCCGGACCGACCCAGGGCCGCCAGGGCATGTCCGATAACGCGGGTGACGCCCCCGGGGCGCAGGTGAAAATGGATGATCGCCAGGCGTCGCGGGCGTTTCATGGCCGGCGTCCGAACCGTTCCTGGTAGGCCGGCAAGGTAATCATCGGCGGGCGCTCCTCCTCGACGATATGATGTTCGATCAGCTCATACATGTTGTCACGCGCCAGGAACTGGCGCAGCGCGGAATGGAGATGGGGAAGTTCCGTCACCAAGCCGGCCGCTTGCAGCCGGGACAGGAAGGTCTGGAGGATGCCGAAGGCCATCTTGCCAAGGTCCCGCGTGGACTGGTTGCGGTGTACGCGGCGATCCAGGTCGGTCTGGCCGAAGGCCTCGAGTCCGCGCTGGCGATAGACATCAATGAGATGGGCGGTCTCGACGCCGTAGCCGATGGGGAACGACAGGCGCTCGAGGACCTCGCGGCGCACGGCGTATTCGCCGGAGAGCGGCTGGATCATCGCGGACAGGTCCGGGAAGAACAGCGAGAACAGCGGGCGGATGAGGATCTCGGTGACGCGTCCGCCGCCGGAGGGCCGAACGCCGCCGGACATCACCAGGGGGCGGTCATAAAAGGCTTTTACGTACTGAACCTCGGGTCGCTGAATTAGGGGGCCGACCAGGCCATAGGCAAAGTGGGGTCGGATGTTTTTTATGTCGGCATCCACATAGACAATGATGTCGCCCTTGAGTTGATAAATGGCTTTCCACAGGTTTTCCCCTTTGCCCTGCTTGGTTCCCATGTCAGGAAGGATATCCCCCGCGACATACACGTCCGCGCCAAAGGACGCCGCCACCTCGCGCGTGCGGTCCGTGGAGCCGGAATCCATCACGGCGATCTCGTCGAGCAGCGGATAGCGGCTGACCAGTTCCGACCGGAAGAGCACCACCTCCTTACCGATGGTTTTTTCCTCGTTGAGGGTGGGAATGCACAGCGAGATGCGCAGCCCCTGTCGTTCCTTTTCCGCGACCAGTTGCTTGAGGTCCCAGAACGCGGAGTGGTGGAATGTGTTGCGCTGCAGCCACTCACGCGGATTCATCGGCATAGCCTCCATCCAGGGCCAGCAGGATCCCCGCCAGTTGCGCCAAGCCCGTGGCCATGGGCTCGATGGCGCAGGCCTCGTCGAACTCGTCAAGCCGGCCGAGCCGCTCGCCGGTGGTCACCCCCAGCGTCAGCGCGGGGATCTTCCGGTCCACGAGGGCGCTCATGCCGGAGGTGGTCAGGTAGATCATCGGTTGCAGGCCCAGTTGGGTCAGCACCGAGCGCCCGCAGCGAACCAGCGGGTGGGCGGGATCCAGGCCGCCGGGCTCCCGGCGCGCGAAGAAGTCGGCCGTGATCACAACGCCGGCCTGGGAGGAAACCTCCTCGACGATGTCCTTCATCTGTTGTTGCACCTGGTGGAGGATGTCAGCGGCCTCGCTGCGAACCTCAAAGCCCAGGGTCGTCTGCCGGGCGATATTGTAGTGGGAAATGCCGCCGTGGATCGAACCGAGCACGAGGCTGGTGTACGGGCGCTTGGGCACCGCGATGCGGTTGATGCGGGTGATGACATCGTTCATCGGGATGATCGAGCCGGTGGCGCCGTGCTGGGCCCAGTTGTAATCGTCGGGCAACCGGCAGACGATCTCCCCGCGGAGCATGCCCAGGCAGGCGCAGTTCAGGCGCCCGAGTTGAACGCCCTCCACGCACAGCCCGAAGTGCACGGGCACCCGGCTGTTGGTCAGGAAGAACTTCAATCCCTCCAGGTTGCCGCGGCCCAGGCTGCGGGCGGCGGCCAGGAACAGCACATTCGATCGCAAACGAACTTGCAGCCGGTCCAGCAAGGTGGGCAAGGTCACCAGGGCGGCCAGGGCGATGCTGTTATCCACGACAAACGGCCCGACCACGCGGTCGGTTTCGACCTCCACCGTCTGGTCCGTGTCATCGGAGACGGCGGCATCCGCGTAGGCCAGCAGCAGAATGTTGCGCTGCCCTTCTGTCCCGGCCAGGAGGCCCGCGCCGTTATGGAGTTCATCAAAGGAGCAATGCTCCAGCCCGTCTTCGGTGAACCGCTGCAGGAGAAAATCCACCCGCGCCTGCTCGCCGCCCGTGGGGGCGGGGATCTCGCCGATCATAACGAGGTTGGCGAGCATCATATCGCGCAGGCCGTCCGCGGCGGCCCGGATCCGGGGCAACCCCGCCAGGATCTCTTCAAGAGTTTTCATCAGCCGTTCTTCGGAGTCGCCTTCTTCGTAGCACGTCGGAGACGGTTCGTCGAGCCGGAAGGGCTTTCCCCGATGGTCCGCCCAAGGCGGCGTCCACAACGGGCGCGCGGGAATTCGTTCCTCCACGGGGGGAAGCAAAAGGAGCACGGAGTTTTCGCCTTTGCCCCGACGCTACGGCGAGAGAGAACGCCGCCGCCGTATTGTCCGGCGACCGTAAGAAGCGCGAGGAGGTTGACGATCCGCCTGTTTTCTCCTAGGGTTTTTCCCATGAGTCTCTCCACCATGCTGGCGGAACCGGTTTTCCTGGGCAACGAAGCGTGGCGGCTGGCGATGCTCTTCGTCAGCCTGCTGGCGGCGCTGACCGCGGGCAAAGTCGGCCGCGCGATACTGACGCGCGCCGCGGGGCCTCTGGGCAAAGCCGGCCGCCTGACCGCCGCGGCGGCGCTTCACGCGGCGGCCCGCTCCCTCTCGTTCCTCGCCTTCGCGCTCGGGCTGAAGGCCGGATTCGCGTTCCTGAGGCTGCCCGAGAAGGTGCAGTCCATCACCGGCGCCACGAGCAGTGTCGCGCTGGTGGCCGCCATAGGCTGGCTCGTGTACCAGGGCGTGGACGTCGTGGACGCCTGGCTGCGCCGGCTCACCGGGCACAAGGCCACGAAGATGGACAACATGCTGGTGCCGCTCGTCCGCAAAAGCCTTCGGGTCACCGTGGTCATCCTGACCCTGCTGCAGATCGCGACGCTGTTGAGCGACAAGCCGGTCACGTCGCTGCTGGCGGGCCTGGGCGTGGGAGGCCTGGCGGTGGCGCTCGCGGCGCAGGACACGGTCAAGAATTTCTTCGGGTCGCTGGTGATCTTCGCGGACAAGCCTTTCGAGATGGGCGACCGCATCGTGGTGGACGGATTCGACGGCCCCGTCGAGGAGGTCGGGTTCCGCTCCACGCGAATCCGCACGTTAGAGGGACATCTGGTCACGTTCCCTAACGGCGAACTGGCGAACAAGTCGATCCAGAACATCGGCAAGCGCCCGTACATCCGTCGCCTGATGAATCTGACGATCCCGTACGACACCCCTCCCGAGAAAGTGCAACGCGCGATGGACATCGTGAAAGAACTGTTGAAAGATCACGAGGGCCTGCGCCCCGACTTCCCGCCGCGGGTGTTTTTCAACGAGTTCGCCAGCGCCTCGCTGAACCTGCTGGTGATCTACTGGTACCATCCGCCCGACTACTGGGCTTACCTGGCCTTCGGCGAGCGCCTGAACCTGGACATTCTGCGCCGGTTCAACGAGGAGGGCATCGAGTTCGCCTTCCCGACGCAAACCCTGTACCTGGCGGGAGATCCGAAGCGCCCGCTGTGCGGCGAACGAGCGGCCCGCCCGGAACCCTCATGAGCGAGACATCTGAAAATATCGGGTTCATCTCGACCCGGATCGCGGGCACGGACGGCGTAACGCTGGAGGCCTACAAATGGGCCCGGGTCCTGGCGGGGGAAGGGCACCGTTGTTTCTGGTACGCCGGCCGCCTCGAAACGGATCCGGCGATCAGCCAGTGCGTGCCGGAGGCGTTTTTCAGCCACCCGGAGAATCAGTGGATCAACGAACGGATCTGGGGCAAGACGGTCCGCTCGCCGCTGGTCACGCGCCGGATCCGCGAGATGACCGAGTACCTCAAGGATACGCTGTACGATTTCATTTCCCGCTTTGACATACGGATCATGGTCCTGGAGAACGTCCTGGCCATCCCCATGCACCTGCCGCTGGGCCTGGCCCTCTGCGAACTGCTCTCGGAGTCGCACCTCCCGGCCATCGGGCATCACCATGATTTCTACTGGGAGCGCACCCGCTTCTCCGTGAACGCCGTGAACGATTACCTGGACATGGCCTTCCCCTCGCGCGACCGCGAACTCCAGCACGTCGTGATCAACCAGGCCGCGCAGGAGGAGCTGGCGCGCCGCAAGGCCGTGCCGTCGCTGCTGATACCCAACGTGCTGGACTTCGAGAACCCGCCGGCCCCCGTGGACAGCTACGCCTCCGACGTGCGCGCCCAGCTCGGGCTGGCGCCGGACGACATCGTCATCCTGCAACCCACGCGCGTCATCCCGCGCAAGGGCATCGGCCACGCCATCAGCCTGGTCCAGATGCTGGGCGATCCCCGCTGCAAGCTCGTCATCTCCCACGAGGCCGGGGACGAGGGCGCGGACTACATGGAGACGCTCACCCGCTACGCGAAGAAAGGCGGCGTGGACCTGCGCTTCGTCGCCACGCGAATCGGCGACGTGCGACAGATGAACAGCGAGGGCCAGAAGATGTATACCCTCTGGGACCTCTATCCGCACGCCGACCTCGTGACCTACCCGAGTTTCTACGAGGGCTTCGGCAATGCCTTTCTCGAGGCGGCCTATTTCAAAAAACCCGTTCTTGTGAATCGCTACGACAACTTCTCGCGGGACATCGAGCCCAAGGGCTTCCAGTGCCCCATCATGGAAGGCTACCTCACGCGGGAGATCGTGGCCGAGGTGCGCCACATCCTGGAGGACTCGGCGTACCGCCGGGACATGGTCGAACACAATTACCAGGTCGCCCTCCGGCACTACAGCTTTGCCGTCCTGCGGCGGCGCCTGCGAACGCTCATCATCAACGTGCGGGGCCTTTCCAACATATGAAGTCCTATTACTCCAGCGCCGTCATGCAGCGCCTGCGCGGGCGCCTCGAACGACTGTATGGCCGCCGGGCCGAGCGCTGCCTCTCGCGCCTCGCCATGCTCATCGGACGCTACGGCATCGGCGACGACCCCGTCCCGGCCGCCCCGCGCTGGAGCGAGAAGGACGCGGTGTTGATCACCTACGCGGACATGATCCATGCCCCCGCCGAAAAGCCGCTCTACACCCTCAAACGGTTCCTCGACAGCCGGCTCGAGGGGGCCTTCCGCACGGTCCACCTGCTGCCTTTCTTCCCCTCGTCGTCGGACGATGGTTTTTCGGTGATCCATTACCGCACCGTGGACCCCGCCCTTGGGGACTGGGTGGACGTCCGGGCGCTGGGCGAGCGGTTCTGCCTGATGTTCGACCTCGTCCTCAACCACGTGTCGCGGCAAAGCGGCTGGTTCCTCGACTACAAGGCGTGCCTCGCCCCGGGACGGCATTACTTCATCGAGCCGGACCCGGAGGCCGACCTTTCGGCCGTGGTGCGGCCGCGAAGTACCCCTGTGCAGCACCCGGTCCACACCCGTGCGGGCGAGCGCCACGTGTGGACGACGTTCAGCGAGGACCAGGTGGACCTGGACTACACCAACCCCGACGTGCTCTTCGAGTTGCTCGACATCCTGCTGTTCTATATCTCGATGGGCGCGCGCCTCCTCCGCCTCGACGCCATCGCATACCTGTGGAAGAAGGTCGGCACGTCCTGCATCCACCTGCCGGAGACGCACGAGATCGTCAAGTTGTTCCGGGATTTCCTGGAGATCGCGGCGCCGGACGTCCTCCTGCTCACCGAGACCAATGTGCCGCACGCGGAAAACGTCCGCTATTTCGGGCAGGGCGACGAGGCGCACCTCGTCTATCAGTTCAGCCTGCCGCCGCTGGTCCTGCACGCCCTGCTGCGCGGGGACGCGTCCGCCCTGGCCCGGTGGGCGGCGTCCCTGGCCGATCCGCCGCCCGGCTGCACGTTTCTCAACTTCACGGCCTCGCACGACGGCATCGGCATCCGGCCCCTGCAAGGCCTGTTGGCGGAAAAGGAAATCGGCTGGCTCGCGGACGAAGTCCGGGCCCGGGGCGGGCAAGTCTCGCTCAAGCGCGACAGCGACGGCACCGAAAGCCCGTACGAGCTGAACGTCACGTGGTTCAGCGCTCTGGCCGACCCGGACCCGGAGCGGCATATCGCCCGTTTCCTGTGTTCGCAGGCGATCCTGCTCGCGCTCAAGGGGATCCCGGCCGTCTATTTCCATAGCCTCACGGCCACGCCCAACGACCAGGACGGTGTTTCGAGCACAGGCCGCGCCCGCTCCATCAACCGGCACAAATGGCCGCTCGCGGAGCTGGAGGACCAACTGGCCAAGCCGGACTTGCCCGGCGCGCGGGTATTCCAGCGCATGACGGACTTGCTCCGCGAGCGGGCCGCCCACGCGGCCTTCCATCCCGACGGCACCCAGCGGGTGCTGGACTTCGGGCCCGACGTCTTTGCGATCGAGCGCGCCGCCCCCGACGGCGGCGAGCGCCTGCTGGCCGTCCATAACGTCACCGACCGCACCGTGCAGGTCCACCTCCCGGCCGGGTCCGGGGCCTCCCGTCCGCTGGCCCTCCGCCCCTACGCCTTCGAGTGGATCAGCCCCGCCTGAAAGGCTGCTTAAAAAAAATCAACATTGCGCTTGAATTTCGGCCCGGCCCGGCGACAATGCGCGGTTCAGAAAAGTGGAGGATGTAACAGCTATGGCTACTGGCACTGTGAAGTGGTTTAACGAGAAAAAAGGGTACGGGTTCATCATCCCGGACGGGACGAACCAGGATGTGTTTGTCCATTACTCCGCCATCCTGTCGGAGGGGTTCAAGACCTTGAACGAGGGCGACAAGGTCCAGTTCGAGATCTTCCAGGACGCCAAGGGTGCTCGGGCCCGCGATGTCACCCTGGTGAACGCCGTCGCTCCCCAGTAGACGCGGCCCCGCCGCTTCTCTTTCATGGTCCCAGGGGCTTTTCCCGGAACGGGCCGGGCTCCCCGGGCCTTGGTCTGGACACGGCCGATGAAACACGCCAACTTGGTCCTCGTCGGATTCATGGGCACCGGCAAAACGGTGACGGGCCGGCGCATGGCCGCCCGCCTCGGACGCGAGTTCGTGGACATGGATGCGGTCATCGAGGCGCGAGCCGGGCGCTCGATCCCCCAGATCTTCGCCCGGGAGGGCGAAACCTATTTCCGCGGGCTGGAGCGCGCACTGGTCCGGGAGCTGGCCGCGCGGCAGGACCTGGTGATCGCCGCGGGCGGGGGCGTGGTCCTCGATCCGGAGAACCTCCGCGACTTCGAAAGGACCGGCGTGACGATCTGTCTGACCGCCACACCGGAGGCGATCCTGCAGCGGGTGGGACGGTCTTCGCGCCGACCGCTGCTGGAGGGCGGCGATAAGGATCAGCAGATCCGGGACTTGTTGGAAAAGCGGAAAGCGATCTACGAGGCCATTCCCCGGCGGGTGGACACGACGGACCGGACCCCGGACGAAGTGACGGAGCTCGTCCTGGCCCTGTATGCGGAAGCACCGCCCGCGCGGTAGGCGTAGGTAGGGCGCGTTGGCTCAACGCGCCGCCCGGCCAGGATATATCAATTTCGCAATCCGCAGTTGCGTTTTGGCGGGGTAGAGGGTAAACACGCTGGGTTTTCCAACGGAGAGGACACGGCACCATGGCGGAAGAAAAGGCACCAGTCGGACCCGGCGCGGAAGCGCCGCCCCCGCAGACGGACGTCGACAAGCTGCATTCGCTCTGGCGCGAATACGGACAGCCCATCCTGATCGGCCTCGGGCTGGCCGCCGCTTTTCTCCTGGGCTTCGGCGCCTACCGGACCTACCGGCAGAACAGCGTGCTGAAGGCCGGCCAGTTGCTGGCCCGCGCCGGTACGATCGAGCAGCTCCAGCAGGTGGTCAGCCAGTATCCCTCCACGCCGTCGGCGCCCCTGGCGGTACTGACGATGGCGGCGCGCCAGTACGACGCCGGCCAGTTCGAGATGGCGCAATACACCTACACCCAGTTCGAACAGAAGTATCCGAAACATCCCATGAAGACGGCGGCCGAACTGGGCCGCGCGCAGTGCCTGGAGGCGGCGGGCAATCTGGATCAGGCGCAGCAGGCCTTTGAGGCCTTCGTCGCGTCACGGCCGGACGACTACCTGGTGCCGCTGGCGCAGCTCGGCAAGGCCCGCGTGCTGGCCCAGGCGGACCGGTTGGAAGACGCCCGTACGGCCTACGAGGATTTTATTGCCGCCAATCCGGAGAGCGGCTGGATTCCGATGGCGGAAAACGCCCTGGAGCAGGTCAACCGGCTGATCCGCGCCCCCCGTTCGGGCGCCGCGCCGACCGCGCCCATGGTCGCCGTCCCGAATGCCCCGGCCGTCACGATTCCGGAGGCTCCGGCTCCGGCCCCAGTTCCTTCAGCAACAGCGCCCTCGCGCTGATGCGGGGGCCGGGGAACAGTTCCAGCAGCCGGGGCGTCTGCTCGTCGCGGTCGAACATCTCGGAGAGGGCGGCATACACGCTCCGGTCGTACTTCAGCATGGCCTCGAGTTTTCTTGTCTCCACGTCCTGCACCACGAAGCACAGGGACTCCGCGTTCGAGTCCTCGGCGTTGAAGAGCAACTCCTTGGTGGCGGGGTTCAGCCGCTCGGCGTTGCGGGTGTAGAGCAGGTACTTCAAGTACTCGATGATGCGTTCGTTGAGGCCGGCCTCCAGCAGGAAAATGCGCTCGACGAGCTCGATCCGGCTGCACACCAGGCCGATGTGGGGCGCGCGGAGGTCGGCGGGGAGCAGACCCTCCAGTCGCAGGAGGAGGTCGGCGAACTGGCGCTCCCCGGTGCCCAGGTCGGCGGCGCCGAAAGGGACGAGGTAGATCATAATGCGACGCGCCGGGTCATGATAGAGCAGCGGCTTGTCCACCCGGAAGGAAAGCTCGCAGTCCTTACATCGCACCACGTTGATATCGTTGGCCATCAGCCGCTGCCGCAGGTTGGGATCGGCCTGCACGTTGATGGACTCGTAGAGTTCCACGCTTTGCTCGCGCTGGCAGCGGGGGCAACGGATCGGATATGTTTTCAGCTCGGACATGGATGCGCACCAGGGGCAGAAGCCTACCCGGCGGCTGTTCCTCCGTCAACCAGCGCGGCCCGGCGGTTCGGCGCCCGTGCAATTCGCCGCTTGAATCGCTTTTGGCCGCCGTGCTACCATGCGTCTGCCTTGAGTCCCGCCTATCATCGCGGGGTCGGCGAAGAGGAGTCCGTATGAGTTGGTTGGATAGCCTAAAGCGTTTGTTCGGCGCGAAGAGCGGGTCGGGCCGCGTATACATTCTGGATGCGGCGCCGCTGCACGGCTCGGCGCGACCCGGCGATCGGTTGAGCCCGCGCGACCAGGTACAGGTGCTGCAGCAGCTTTCGCGCTTCGTGGAACGGGAAAAAATCCAGGCGCAGGCCGTATTCGAGGGCCGCCCCTTGCGGGAGGTCGGCGAAGGTGAAAACTTCGGACCCCTCCAGGTTTTTTTCGTGGAGGGCGCGGCCGCCCTGCCCGACCGGATCGTGGAGCTCTTCCGGCGCGCGGGCGCCGGCCGCGCAGTGGTGGTATCTTCTCATCCCCAGGTGGAGAAGCGTGTGGCCGAACTGGGCGGCTCGCTCGTTCGTCCGGGGACTTTTCGCCGGGCCTTCGAAAACGGCGGCGGAGGCCGCCCGGAGAGCGGCGGCGACAACCGGATGAACTCCCGGCGGCGGCGTCGGCCCCGCGGCGGCGACAGAAGGGGCCGCCCGCAGGGCGGGAGCGAAGGCGGCCCGGCCG
>JAHJJH010000290.1 GCA_018823105.1 Verrucomicrobiota bacterium
CCATCACCGAGCCCTGCGGGCGGTATGCCGGGATCGCCGGCTCCCAGATGGCACCGACCGCGTTGACGCCCCAGTGCAGTATAGCGCCCTGCTTCGCCCCGCGGATCTGTATCAGGATTTCCTGGTCGAACGACGGATGTACCGGGCTGTACCGGACCTCCCAGGCCCCGGCCGCCGCGGCCCAGCCAATTGCCGAGAGAAAAAACGTTAAACCGATCCGTCTCATGCCGCGACACTTTACCCGGTTTCCCTGCCCTGCCGCCAGCCGGGAGATGAAAAAAATGCGCGGATCAATAAAAAGCTTTGTACGCTGGAAAGTCGCCGCCAAGAAGGCGGCGGAAAACGCGGCCATTCTCCAGCGCCTATGCGTGGAGGGGAGTCAATGGATGGATCGGCATGTCGAGCCGAACGCGCCGCGGGCGGTCAACGATATCGGGGGTGGGACTCCCGTCGCCCACCCCGTGAATAGAACGGCGATGTCGCCGGCGTTTTTCAACACCGCCGGGAGGATGTCGCCGGGCCGATCGCTGTTTCCTGCGGCGTCTACGGGGCGACCCCGGGAACTGAACCCAGGATTCCGTCCGTGCCCGATCCCGAGATATCCGCCGTTACCTTTTCCACGTCCCCGTGCTCGACGAGCTTCGGTGTGGTCCAGGCTTTTTTATCCTGCTTGCCCTTGCGGGTTCTCTTGTCGTTACTTTCCATCTTTTTCCTCTTCTTCCTGTTCTGCTCCCGACTATCGCCCACCCTGCGGTATTGGCCCAAGGCTGCGATCATTCGTCACAAGAACGCGGCACTCGATGGCCGTGAAGGCGGGCGCCGGCTTTTTTGTTAGCGAGTCCTCGCGTCGCAACTCTGCACCTCTCATTTGAAGGACAGAGTTGACATCGATTTTTAAAATCCGTCAACAATAAATCTTTTTTTGGCTTTTTTCATAGGGAGGAATGTTTCGGGGAAGATCAGGCGGACAAATCCACCCGGGCCAGCCAGACTGCGAGGCTCACGGCGCGCCACACCATCATCTCATCCACGGACGAAGCCTTCGCCCGGCACCGCTCATACGCGTTGCGCAGGGCGGGCATGTCTACGTACTCCGCGATCCCGTAGCCGTCGCCGAGGACCACTTCCTCCACCTGGGCCCGATCATCCTCGAGAAAACCTCTCCGGAAGTTGGGGCCCAGGTTGGACTTGTCGGGACGCCACTGGACCTTTTCCGGCAGGATGTTCTGCATGGCCCGGCGAAGGACCACCCGCGTCCACCCGTCGCTCATTTTCTGCTCCGACGGCAAAGCCAGGCAGTACTCCGCCAGCCGCACGTCAAAAAACGGGTAGCGCGGCTCCAGGGAAAAGGCGGCCGCAGCCCGGTCGGCCACTTCAAGCGCGTGGGCGCACAAGCCCCAGCCGAGGCGCCGGAAGTGTTCTTCCCGGTTCGTGCGCGGCCGGCGGAGCGGGTCGCCCTTCAGCGTCCACAGCCGTTCCTCCAGTCCGATGCGCCGGACAAAGTCGGGCCGCAGCGTCGGATTACTAATTTGCCATGCGCTGTTGGATTGGCCGGTCGCCCGCCGCCAGGCCTTGCGGGCGGGCAGGGGGAGCAAGGGAACCAGAACCATCCTCAGCAGAATCCGCCACGGCGACAACTTCCGGTGGCGTGAAAAAGCCCTTACATGGCGGGCCAGCGTGAGCCATTGTCCGGCGGCGGCCAATTCCACCAGCCGCTCGTAACCGTGCGAAACCGTGGTGTCCCCGTCGAGGCCGTCCAGGAACACCCGCACTCCCTGTTCGCGGGCGAGCTTGTAGAGGGCCCAGTGCATGAACAGGTTGGGCGCGAAGAAGGCCTCGTCCTCGTGCCGGAGCACGCGATCAAGTTCCATGAGGGGGCTCAAGCGGTCCGCATGCAGATAATGGGGCTCGAACCCGCCCTGCGCCTGCACGGCTTCCATGTAGACTCGCTCATCGCACTGCGGAAGCGTGTCGAAGATCGCGGAAAAGGTGTCCAGGGGCGCGGCGTCCGTGCCGCGCAGCACACGGGCCATGCAGGCCACCGAGGAGGAATCCATCCCGCCGCTCAACGTGGACCCGACGGGCAGG
>JAHJJH010000291.1 GCA_018823105.1 Verrucomicrobiota bacterium
CCCCGGCGCTCAGGGCCGTGTTATTGATGATCCTGCAGCGGGTTAGCGTTCCTCCGTTCTGGCTGTCCACGCCCCCGCCAAAAACGCCGATGTTGTTTTGAATCAGGGAATCCACGACGACGCCGTCCTGGTACATGCATATGCCCGATCCGCCACAGTCGCGTATGACGCAATTGGAGAGGGTGCCGTCGCCTCCGAAATAAACGCCGCCGCCCTCGCGGTCCTGAATATGCATCCCCTCCGTTTTGACGTGGCCGTTGGTGATCGTGAACCCGGAGACCAGGGCCAGGCCGCTCACGTAAACCCCGCGGACGGCATTGGTGCCGTCGGGCCCTTGTCCGCGGATTTCCGTAACCTCCGGACCGTTGACACTGCGGAGTGTAATGTCGCCGGAAATCACGACCCGGGCAGGGAGGGTCCCCCCGGGCGTTATCGCTTCGCCGGAATCATAGACACCGTTCGTAACCAGGATCGTATCGCCGCCCGAGACCTGGTCCGCCGCGTCTTGAATCGCATGCGCTGCCGTGTGCCAGTTGGTGTAGGGCGGGGCCTCGGCCGGGCTGTTGGTCCAGACGTACAGCGTTTCCGCCCGGGCCACGGGAAAGCACGGGAGCAGAATGAGGCTTAAAAGGGGAAACGCATGCTTTCGTGCTTTCATTCCGGGCTCCTTCCCCGCCGGAAGCGAGTTGTCTGACGAGATCTCCCGCGTCAGCGAAACAACAGGCTCGACCAATGCTTACGTATCTCCGGGCGTGTGCGTCAAGTTTTGCCTTGCGCGTTTTCCTTTGATCGCGCTTTCATGATGGCCGCCTGACTCCCGCCATCGGCGGGTTTTTCAGAGCGTCCGCGCGAAGCCTTCGAAGGCCTTCTTGAAGGGTTCCAGCGGCGCGTTCAGGACGCCCGCGCCGACCTGGCCGACGCCCGGCTCCTTGTGGGCCACGCCCGTGTCGATGAACGGCAGGATGTTCTTCTCGACCACCTTGACCACGTCAATCCCCGTGGGTGTGCCGCGGAAGTTCAGGGCCGGGACCTGGTATACGCTATTTTCGGCGGCGGTGATCTCGTACATCTGCCGCGTATAATTCAGCGCGTCGTCGGCCGTGCCGCCGACGAACTGCACAATCGCCGGCGACGCGGCGATGGCGAACCCCCCGAGCCCGTTGGTCTCCGTGATGGAGCTGTCGCCGATGTCCGGGTTGGCATCCGCCTTCGTGTAGCCGGGGAAGTAGAGCGCGTCCGGCACGTCCGCCGGGCCGGTGAACCACGCGTCGCCCGTGCCCGCCAACTGCACGCCGAAGTCCGTGCCGTTGCGCGCCATGACGACCACGACGCTGCTGCCCGGGACGTTCCGCCCGGCGTCCAGGCCCGCCTTGCTGGCGGGCATGGAGAGGTTCAGGAAGAAGTGGTCGTTCTTGTTGATGAACTCCAGCACGTCCGCCGTGGTTTTCGGATCGGCGCTCGTGGTCACGATCGCGGGCGCAAGGATCCGGTAGAGCAGCGAGGTTGCCGCGCGGTTGCGATTGTGGACCTCGTCCCCCATGTGCAGGGCCTGCGCGATGATGTTCTTCAAATCAACCCGGCCCAGCTTGGCCACGGCCTTCTTGAGCGCGGGATACAGAACCTGCTCCATCCACTTGAGCCGCTTGATCACGTCCTCGCCGTAGGCGCCGTAGCGCAGGACCTTGCCCAGGCCCTCGTTCATCGTGCAGTACGCCGTGTTGCCGTTTTCCTCGTTTTTCACCAGGAAGACCGGCATGGACGCCGACACGATGCCGGCCATGGGCCCGACGGCGCTGTGCTCGTGGCACGGCGCGTACTCGATCTCGCCCGAGGCCGCCAGCTTCTCCGCCTCGGCCGGCGTCTTCGCGCGGCCCTCGTACATCAGCGCGGCCATGATGCCGCCGCGCATCGGGCCGCACATCCGGTCCCACGTGATCGGCGGCCCGGAATGCAGGATCAGGTTGGGTTTCATCCCGGGGATGACGTCGAGCGCCTTCTCCAGCCCGACGAGGGCGGGCTGGGCGGCCAGGATCTTGGCCATCGCCTTCTGATTGGCCGCCTCGATCTGCGCGCGGTGCGAACGGACCGCCCGGAGCAACGCGGGGTCCACGTCCACCGGCGGCTTCCAGTCCACCTGCACGGCTGGCACCCCGACGGAGTCCAGAGCCTCCTTGAACGACGTCAGCCCGATGTTCACGACCTTCAAATCACTTCGAAACAAGTCACTGATTGTCATCATTCACCTCCAAAGAGAAACTACGAAAGGCGCGAAATACGCGAAACGGTTTGGTTAACAAACCGCTCATGTTCGATTTTCGGATAATGTCCGAAGTTTACCAGAAGACCCAGCTGTTTGCCTGTTGCTTTCAGGTAGTTGATGGCCTGGGCTCGATGTTCATCCGCCAATTGTTTCACAGCTTTGATCTCAACGATGATCTCATCGAAGCAGAGGAAATCAGGCTCATAGGTTTGTTTTAGTTCTCGGCCTTTGTACTCAAGCCGGAGGCGGGTTTTTTCAATAAAAGGAATATTTTGCTCCGCGAATTCCAAAGCAAGGCATTCCTGATAAACGGCCTCTAGAAATCCGTTGCCCTTCTCTTTATACACTTCAAAGCACGCGCCGATGATTCTGTAGCTTTCGTCCTTGAACAATATACTTGCCTTCAATTTCGCGCCTTTCGCGTATTTCGTAGTTTCCTCTTTTCCGGGCTTCAGGCTGTTACAGGTTGGAAACGATGAATCCGGCCATGTGGCAGGCGGCGGCGTTACTCGGCAGGACGATCGCCCCAGCCTCCTCCAGCGCCTCGATGACCTGGCGGCGGTGCTGCGGATCGGCCTCCGTGGCGGTGACCGAGCAGACCACGGCGACGTTGCGCGCGGCTTCGCGGACGACCGGGGTCAATTCCGACGCGGGATCCATGTGGGCGCCGAATCCCAGCACCACGTCCAGCAGAATGATTGCTGTCTTGGAGTCGCTCGCTTCGGCCTGGATGCGCTTGTTGCGCAGCGAGAAATCAATCATGGGGTGGGGGCGGCCGACGGTGAACTCGTCTTCACCGTAGTCCACGATCGAATGCTGTTCGCTCTTGAGCGAGTCCTTCAGTTTCGCCGCGCCGGCGGTCGGCGCGTTCGAAAAAACGCCCTTCAAGCCGAGCTTGCGGAAGATCACCTGCGCCTCGGCGCAGAACGTGCCTCCGCTGAACAGGCCTCGGATAAACTTCCGCCCCGCCAGGCGCTCGGCTAGTTTCTTCGCTGTTTTCTGCATCTCCATGTCGCGGGACTCGACCAGCCGCATGGCCTCTTCGGCGGATTCGCCTTTCGAAAGCGCGAGGACCGTCAGGGCGGCCTCCTCCAGCGTGCGCGGGCCTATCGCGGACTCGTCGCCCAGGAACATGGAAACCACGGGCTTCTTCACCCCGCGGATGACCTCTTCGATCTTCTTGAGCACCTCGGGGTGGGGCGGCTTCGAAATCAGCAGGATGGCCTTGGTCTTTTCATCGGCCGCCAGCGCCTTGAGGCCCTCGATGAACATGATCCCGCCGACGTCCTTCTTCACGTCGCGTCCGCCGGTGCCGAGGGCTTGGGAGATGCCGCCGCCCTCGTTGGCGATCAGGCAGGTGACCTCCTGCAGGCCGGTGCCCGCCGCGGCCACGACGCCGATCGAACCGCGCGGCACGATGTTGGCGAACGCCAGTGGCGCGCCGTTGACGATGGCCGTGCCGCAGTCGGGGCCCATGACCAGCAGGCCGTGGTCCCGCCCATACTTCTTCAGCGCGATTTCCGTCTCCAGCGGCACGTTGTCGGAGAACAGCATCACGTGCAGGCCGCGCTCCAGGGCTTCCATGGCCACGTCGCCCGCGTACCGGCCGGCGACGGAGATGATCGCCATGTTGGCCCCCGGCAGGACTTCCACGGCACCCTCGAGGCTGGAGGGACGCGCCGCTCCCGAGCCGCCGGACTTCTTTTTCATCGCCTCCTTGAGCTCGTTTTCGACTTCGGCCATCGCCTTTTCGACCGCGGCCTCGGTTTCCGATTTGATCGCGATCAGCAGGTCCGTGTCGCCCGTGGCGTCGAAGTCGGAGAGATAAAGGCCCGACGCGCCGAGGATGCCCTTATTGGTCTGGGTGCCCATGACCACCGCCGCGTCCGTCACGCCTTCCAGGGCGGCTACGGCCTTGCCCACCCGCATTAGGGTGATGGAGTCATAGTAACTGCCTTTCTTGATCTTGCCGCGCACCATCATGTCGGGCCTCCTGTTGAAATATTTCCGGTCTTTAATCGTTGGACGTTGGGCGTTGGTTCTTGGACGTTGAATGTACTTTTTGCATCGCCAGCACCAGTCCTGTCAAGACATCCGCGCCGGAGGTTTCGCCCTGGGCCAGGACGCGGTCCGCGGCCGCCCGGACATTTTCCGCTTTTTTGCCTGTCAGGGTGATGATCAATTGCTTCATGGCCTCGTTCACGCGACCTTCATGGGCAAGTTCGAGGAAGGCGGCGGAGAGGACGTTATCGCCGAGTGCGGCGGCGAGGATTATTTCGATAGGTAGGGCGGCTTGGCTCAAGCCGTCGGAACGGCGCGTTGGGCCAACGCGCCCTACCCATGCAAGATGCAGCCCGATCAGAACCCCGGCCAGGAAATCATCGCCGGCGGGCGTCAGCCCGAGCCCGCAGCCCTTGAGCATTTGCGCGCCGTGGGCGGGATCCTCGCCGAAAAGCGCCCTCGCGCCGGCCTGAACCTGTCGAACCATGTTCTGTTCAAAGCCGTCGCGGAAAGCCGCTGTCCGGGAGTCGTCCAGCAGGAAGGCCAGGCTTTTCGGATGGGCCTTCGTGCGCAGGTGGTCGGCCAGGACGGGGACAAAATTTTCGTTCACGGAGCCGCCCGGCAGCGTGGAATCATAGCGCAGGCTGGCGTCGAACGCGAAGCGCCCGGGGCCGATGACCAGCGCTTGCGGTTCCACGATCAGCGAGTCGGCTTCAGGGAGGTCACCCTCAACGACGAGGTTGATCGGACCGGCACCGATGGACGGGGCCACGAGGCAAAGAAGGGAAGCGGGACGAGGGCGTCCCGCTTCCAACAGGTAATTCGCGACGCGCCGAAAACGCGAATGGAGGCGGTAGTTACCCGCCTCCACCCGGTCGCCGACGCGCAGGATCTTCATACGGCCTGGAAGACCTGGCGTCGTTTGATTTTCAACGCTCTCTTTTTTACTTTTTCGGGGCTGGCGCCAGCAGCGCGGCGAGATCGGGCTGCTTCAGCGGATACGTCGAGGCCATCAGCGCTTCCGGTACCGGCCGGGTTCCGGCAACCAGTTCGGCTTTCGTCCTGTAGTAGTTATCCTTGGTCAGTGTCCACGAGGGCGCCCCGCCCAGCTCGTGCTGTATCTCGAACTTCTTATCCAGGTTGTAGGTCTCCATCCAGCGCCGGAAGCCGATCGGGCTTTCCGCCACGATCAGGACTTCGTCCTGCTTCAGGATGTCGAAGTGGTACTCCATCTTGGAGGCAAAAAGATGCGAGCCGACCCGCGCGCCGCGCTTGAGGGTCAGGGTGTGATAGCTCACGGCTACCTTCTCGTCTATCAGCCGGCCGTTCACGATGCCCGCCAGGACGCCGTCAATCACGCCCACCAAGCAGTACGGGTTGCGCACCCGGTAGCGTTTCCAGCCGAGCAACTCGGCGTACACGCGCGCCCCCACGATGTCGTAGAAATCGCGTTCCACTTTCAC
>JAHJJH010000292.1 GCA_018823105.1 Verrucomicrobiota bacterium
CGGAACATGGCGTCCAGCCGCGCGGCGTCCGGGACGGGGGCGTTGAGTGCCGCGTCCGCCGCCAGCCGTACGCGGGGGTGGGTGATGCCGTTGTCGCGAAGCAGGGCCAGCGCCTCCTCGTCGCGGACGGTGATGAAGTCCATGCAGCCCAGCACGCGGCGCAGCATGTGACGGCCCGCCGGCGTGTGAATCGGTCCGATGCCCACGTCGTAGCAGGCCATGCGCTTTCCGCGCCGCCGGGCGAGCGGGAGCAGGAGATAGAGCGTGGAGAGAAAATTGAACAGCGGATTGAACAACGAGCGGTCGAACAGGATCGCGTCGAAGATCAGCGTCAGGTCCGTCCGCAGGATGGAGCGCAGCGTCGGCCAGCCGAGCATCTTGATCGAAGCCTGCCACGGCATCATGCCGACGGGCACGACGTCATTCGGGTAGTAATCGCGAATGTACGCGGGGCGGGGCGTGGGGATCTCGTATCGGATCCGCCGCCCGAGGGCGCGGTCCACGTTATCCATGATCGCCGCCACCAGGGCCGCGTCGCCGGCATTGCGGCCGGAGGACGAACCCAGCAACGTGATGGATTGGATTCCGGGAGTTTTCATCTGATGTGATTTGGCGGAAGCACTCTACAATGGCGAGCGGGACGGAGCCAATCCTTTAGAGTATCCTCCCGCAAACTGTAGCGGCGGCTCTATGAGCCGCTCAAAGGCGCTTCATAGAAGCGCCGCTACAGCGTTGAGAGTTGTTGGACATTGTCCTCATTGTAGCTGCGCGTGTGCCACGCGCAGAGACTTCCGCGCCTGGCACCCGCCTCCGCCAAGCGGCTTCCTCCTTCGCTCTTTCGAGCTACGGAGGACAAGTCGTCGAGGCAAGCAGACGCGGCCACAAACCGCCCCAGCTTATAGCCCCGGCAAATGGCCGTCTCCGGCTTTTTCCCCGTATTTTCGGTATTTTTTGACGATTCTGATTTTTTTTGAAAAAAGTTGTTGCATGCCTCCCCGGTTTTCTGTTAAGCGCTATACCCGTTATTTGAAGTGTGATCCTTATGGGTCATGCAGATGAAGCAATAAAACCGGTAACCGGAGGAATACAAAGATGCGTAAACTGATCGTAGCATTGGTAGTGTTGGTGGCGGCGGTGTCCGCGATGGGCGCCACGGGCTGGTACAGTGATTACATTGTGGTCAGCGTCGATAGCGGCGCGGATGGTTACTACTGGATCGGCGCCGATCCGTCGTACGGCACGCAGTTCAGCGGCGCGAATCTGGGCACCCTGACCACACTGGAATTCGGCTCGGACATGCGGTACTGGAGCGATACGCAGGACCGCGATGGCGGCTCGTACTGGTGGAGTATTGATGGCAGCACGACGCTCAACGAAGTCATCTGGACCCAGACCTACCTGGGCGGCAATGACTACCAGGGCACGTCCCCGTCGGATGTCAACGTCGCTTCGGGCTTGGGCTTGGGCACGCACACGGTCTCCGTGTGGGCCAAGAGCTGGGGCACGGGCCAGGGTGAAGACTGGCTGAACAATGGCGGCGCCAACTACAACGCCACGTTCACGACGATTCCCGAGCCGACCACGCTGGTCCTTGTGGGCTTGGGCATTGCCGGTCTTCTGGCCTATCGTCGTCGTCGCTAAATCGGAAACGTTTGAACTGAAAGAAGCGGGTCCTCCGGGATCCGCTTCTTTTTTTTCGCTATCACTTGTAGCTCCGGCGCTCTATCGCCGGAAAGCCTTTCCGCCGGCAGCCCTCCAGAGGCGGGTAAAAGCGGCGGAACTACAAAAGGCATGATGATCTCTGGGCGTTGGACGTTCTGGCTTACTTTTCCGCGTTCGATTACTCTGTCCCAAGATGAATCCGACGCTTAAGCCCGTCCTGTTCGCCGTGCTCCTCGCCCTGGCGGTCGGGCTGGTCTATAGCAACGCCTTGGACGGACCCTTTGTCCTGGACGACAAGTTCAGCATCGTGGACAACCCCGCTCTCCGGACGCTTTGGCCGCTGACGGCTGCGCTGAATCCGCCGCCGGTGGATGTGACGTTCTGTACCCGGCCGATCATCAACCTGGCCATGTGCGTAGATTACGCCCTATGGGGTCTGAACCCGCTGGGCTATCACCTGACCAGCATCGCCTTTCACTTGGCGGCCACCCTGGTGCTGTTCGGGTTGTTGTCGCGGATCTTCCAGCGCATGAACCTTTCGCCGCCCGAGGCGCTGAAGTGGAGCTTTCTCGCGGCGCTGCTCTGGGCCCTGCATCCGCTCGCCACCGCCGCCGTCAACTACCCTTCGCAGCGTGGCGAACTGGGCGTGGGGCTGTTTCTGTTTCTGACGCTGTATTTCCTGGACCGGGCCGGTGGGCCACGGCTCGCGGGACGCCTGTCCTTCACTTCATCAGACCAGATCATGGAGGATGAGCGTTCCCGCGAGCCGAAATTCAAAGAACGCACATGGCCCTGGCTCCTTGTCTCCGTCCTGGCCTGCCTGCTCGGCATGGGCAGCAAGGAAAACATGATCGTCGCTCCAGTCCTGGCGATGGTTTATGATCGGGTTTTCCTGTCCGCCTCGTGGAAGACGGTCTTTCGCCAACGCGGACTGTTCTATCTTGCCCTGGCCGCCACGGCCCTGTGGCCGATCCATCGCCACATGATCTTTTCCCCCCACGTCCGAAGCCAGGCGCTCGATGCCGAGATCTGGTGGCGCTACCTGCCGACCCAGAGCTGGGGCTTGAATCGTTTCATCCGGCTGATCGTATGGCCGCATCCTCTTGTTTTTGATTATGGACGCCCGCTGGCTGGCGGCTGGGGCGAGGTATGGATGCCGACGCTCGGGTTGCTCCTGCTGATCGCCGCCACGGGCTGGGCGTTGCTAAAGCATCCCCGCTGGGGATTCATGGGACTGTGCTTTTTTGCCCTGTTGGCGCCGGCCAGCCTGTTCCTCATACCGGGCCAGCCGCTGGCCGAGCACCGGATGTATGTCCCGCTGGCCTTCGCCGTGGTCTTGCTGGTCATGGGCGCCCGCCAGCTTCTGAAGAACATGGAAATTTCCGCCATCGTTGCGCCGGCGGCCTTCGCCCTGGTGGCGCTGGTCTTCGGCGGGCTGACCTGGCATCGCAACCAGCAATACCGGTCGGAGGTGACGCTCCTTTCCGATACCATTACCAAATGGCCCTACAGCGCGCGGGCGTATTCCAATCGCGGCCTGGCGCGGCAGGAGCAGGGGGATCGGGCCGGCGCGCTGGCTGATTATGATCGCGCGCTGGAGCTTTCACCTGACTACTTCAGCACCCTTCTCAACCGGGCGAATATCCTGTTTGACCTCGGGGAATATGAGGCCGCCCTGGAGGACCTGGACCGGGCCCAGGCGCTTCAGCCGGAGTCCCCGCTCCTGCCGTCGTTACGCACCCTCGTCCTGGAGCGCATGGGCGGTGTTCAGGCTGAACACTGAACAAGATGTCCCACAATTCATGCGCCGCGTGAGGTCACGCGGCCTACAGCGCGAAAACGCGCGGATTTATAGGCCCGGTGACCTCGCCGGGCGCGAATTGGCCAATCGTGAAACACTTTGTGAACATCCAACTCTCAACGCTCAACGTCCAAGGCTTGGGTGTTGGACGTTGAATGATTATTGGGCGTTTGGTTCGCGCGCGCCGGGGGAACAGCGCCTGATACTAATTTGACAACCGTCATAGAGCAATGCAGGTGGCCGTCGCGCTCCGACGCGACGGCTGCCCGCGCGCGGAGCGCGCGGGCCACCTCGGACGCCCCGCCTCTACTTCTGACGGGAAAGTCGTATGAGCCAGTAATAGCTGTGGGGCTCTTGCAAAATGCGGGCTGGGGACGTTTCGATCGAGTCTGCAAGAGGGCTCTTCGTAGAGTTCTGTCATTTCGTTAATAAAGTTGTTGCATCCCTTCGGGTCTATTAATTATCTCAAAAAAGCAAGAAGTATGATTCTTGTGGATCATGCGAATTAAGACACAAGTAAGGAGGGTAGAAACGCGCGTAAACTGATCATAGCATTGGTAGCGTTGGTGGCGGCGGTGTCCGCGATGGGCGCCACGGGCTGGTACTCGGATTATATCCTGGTCAGCATCAATGGCGGCGCGGATGGGTACTACTGGATCGGCAGCGATCCGGGGTTCGGCACGGATTTCCAAGGCGCGTACTTCGGCAGTCTGACCACACTGGAATTCGGCTCCGACATGCGGTACTGGAGCGATACGCAGGACCGCGATGGCGGCGCGTTCTACTGGTCCATCAACTGGAATCCTTCCGCCAACGAAGTCATCTGGACCCAGACCTATCTGGGCGGCAATGACTACCAGGGCACGACCCCGTCGGATGTCAACGTTGCTTCGGGCTTGGGCCTGGGCGAGCACACGGTCTCCGTGTGGGCCAAGAGCTGGGGTACGGGTCAAGGCGACAGCTGGCTGGGAACAGGCAGCGGCCAGTACGCCGCCATGTTCACAAAGACGATTCCGGAACCGACCACGCTGGTCCTCGTGGGCCTGGGCGTTGCCGGTCTGCTGGTCTATCGTCGTCGTCGCTAATTCGTAAACATTTGTAAAAGAAGAAGCGGGTCCTTCGTGGCCCGCTTCTTTTTTTTCAGGCGGAATGTCCAACAACCAACTTCCAACGTCCGACTCCCCATCCTTGGATGTCCGACGTTGAAGCTCGTTTCCTTTCACGGCGACCGCTCGGCCGCCTGCCGATAGCCTTCTCTGGCGCCGGGGTAGTCGGGCGCCTGCTTCAGCAGGAGTTCAAACTGGTCGCGCGCTTCCGCGTAGCGGCCCAACCGAGCCATGGCGACCGCCAGGTTCATTCGCGCCTGGGCATTGCCGGGCCCCAGGCGCAGGGATTCTTCCAGGGGCGGCACGGCGGCATCATTTTCACCCTTCAACATGAGGACCCACCCGATGTTGTTGTGCGCGAGGGCGTAGTCGGGGCGGAACCGGACGGCTTCCCGGAAGTGATCGAGGGCTTCATCGAGCTGTTGGCGCAGGGCCAGCTGGCGGCCCAGGTTGTAATGCATGACGTAGTTGCGCGAAGTCACGGCGAGGGCCCGGCGGAATAACGCTTCGCTGTTCTTCCAGTGCGGAAGTTGATGGCGCGTGACCAGGCCGAGAATAACGACGGCGGCGGCCGTCAGC
>JAHJJH010000293.1 GCA_018823105.1 Verrucomicrobiota bacterium
CGCTGGTATCGCGTGGACCGCGTCATCGCCTGGCAGCGCGGGACCGCCGCACCCACCGGCATGTCCATGTCGGAGTCCTCGACCTGGGAAACAGATTGGGGCCGTTTCCCCGCCGACACACTTCCCCTGCTCTTTCAGTCAACCGCTACCCTCTCCGTCGCTTCCGGGGAATTGTTTGTGGCATCCACCAGTGAACGCGACCGCTTGCGCGCCGCGACGGAAGCCGACGCGGTGGACATGAACGGTTTCGGATTGGCCCTGGTTTGCGCGGATCACGGCGTGCCGTTGTTCGCCTGGAAGATCGTCAGCGACCATGCCGATGAAAACGCCTCGGCAACTTTTCGGGCTTTTGTCGCTGACTACCAGGGCGAGGGAGGGAAAGCGCTCGCGGAAGTGATCAAGGCGTTGCCCGCCCACCCGCACAACCCGGCCTCGTATCCCGCCATCGAGAAACTGCTGCGCGAGGAGTAGCTGCGAGCGCTCGCCCTGCGAAGCCCTGGGCGAAGAGGGGTAAGCGAGCGGCCCCTCGGGCACCCACCTGCGTAAGGACGCGGGCACTGCTCATAGTCTTTGACACCCTACGTTGAAGGATGATATTGGGTTGCTGCGATTTTTGGAGAACCGGCGAGAATCGGGCGCCGGGAGAAATCAGCGTATGGCCAAGGTCATTCTGGAACACGTGGGCAAGGTCTATCCCGGCGACGTCGTCGCCGTAAGCGATGCCAGCCTCGAAATCGAAGACCGGGAATTCGTCGTGCTGGTGGGCCCGTCCGGCTGCGGCAAGTCCACCACCCTGCGCATGGTGGCCGGCCTGGAAGAGATCACCACGGGCGCCATCTACATTGACGGCAAGAAGGTCAACGACGTGCCGCCCAAGGACCGGGACATCGCGATGGTGTTCCAGAACTACGCGCTGTACCCGCACATGACGGTGTACAAGAACATGGCGTTCGGCCTGAAACTCCGGCGGTACCCGAAGGCGGAAATCGACCAGCGCGTGCGCGAGGCGGCGGAGATCCTGGGCATCCAGGACCTGCTCGACCGCAAGCCCAAGGCGCTTTCGGGCGGGCAGCGCCAACGCGTCGCCGTCGGGCGGGCGATCGTCCGCAAGCCCAAGGCCTTCCTCTTCGATGAACCCCTCTCCAACCTGGACGCCAAGATGCGCGTGCAGATGCGCACGGAGATCAGCAAGCTGCATACCCGGCTGGCCTCGACGATGATCTACGTGACGCACGACCAGGTCGAGGCCATGACGATGGGTGACCGGATCGTGGTGATGAAGGACGGCGTCATCCAGCAGGTGGCCACGCCCATGGAGCTCTACAATCGTCCGGCCAACCAGTTCGTCGCCGGCTTCATCGGCAGCCCCCCGATGAATTTCTTCGCGGGGCAGATCGAGGCGAAGCCCGACGGCGTGTTCTTCCAGGAGGGGTCGTTCTCCGTGCGCGTGGCGGACGAGCAGGCCGGGGTGCTGGCGGCCAGGACCGGCCGGCCGGTCGTCTTCGGTATCCGGCCGGAAGATGTGGCCGACGCCCTGTACGCGCCGGCCTCGCCCCCCGGCCAGCGGATCACGGCCCGGGTCGAGGTGGTCGAGCCCATGGGGGCGGAAGTGTGCGTCTATCTGCACACGGGCCGTCACGCGTTTATCGCGCGGGTGGGGCCCCAGAGCACCATCGAAGTGAACGAGTCGCTCCCGCTGGTGCTGAACATAAAGAAGGCGCATTTCTTTCATCCGGAAACCGGGATGACCATCGTGTAAGCTCCCGCCGGCCGACAAGGAGGCGAAGCCTTGACGACTACCCAAGCGGCAATCACACGAGGACAGACGAGGCGGTAGTGAGTATGATGATCGGCATAGCTCAGTTTCTGTTGGTGACGGCCGTCGCCTTCGCCGGGCTGGCGCTACTGGCCAGCCATATCCGTTTCCAGCGCATGACCCAGGCGGCGCGCGACCCGGACACGGAGGAAAGACCGCCGGTTGACGCCTTTACCGCCGAGGTCGCCCACCGGCTGGGGACCGCTCACCGGGATCCCGAACCCTTCTGTCTCATGCTGCTTCAGCCCATCGCGGCGCCCGGCCAGACCCACTCCACCGATACCCCGGCCCTGCTCGGCCGGCTGGAAGAAATGGCCCGGAATACGGTGCGCGCCGGGGACTGCGTCATGCCCTGCGGTTCCGACAGCGTGGGCGTGCTGGTCATGGTCGCGCGTGACAAGGCGGAGGGGATCGCCCGCCGCCTTCTCGAGCGCACCCGGCACCGGAGCCGGTCGGCCGGCACCAACCTGCCCCCCGGCATCGTCGTGATCGCCGGGGTGGCCACCCACCCGGAAAACGGGACCCGTACCCAGACCCTCCTGCAAACCGCCCGGGAAGCGATGGAAAGCGCTCGGCGGGATCCCTCGTCGCACTTGGCGCTCGCGGCCTCCGAACCGCTCCCGTCCGTGCCCGCATCGGTCCACCCGGACGCGCCCCGCGGCCTGCTCGACGAACTCACGGGGGTTCTCCGGGAGCACCGGGTGATCTCCGCGCTGCAGAGGGAACTCTCGCACCACCGCAAGGAAAACAGGCCCCTCTCCGTGCTTTTTGCGGACATCGATCATCTGGATCGGTACAATGAGCATTACGGGCGGGAAGCCGGGGATCGTCTTCTCAAGGGGGCAGCGGACGCGCTGCAACATCATGTCCGCGAAACGGATTTGATCGGGCGGCTGGAGGGGGATGGATTCCTTCTCATCCTGGAGTGCGAGCCGGTCAAGGCGCTGCCCATCGCGCAACGGCTGATCCATGAACTGCGCAAGGTCTCCTTTGCCATGCCTACCGGTTCGCTTCGCGTCAGCATGAGCATCGGGGTCGCGGGGTATCCGGACCACTCGGCACACCCCCGCGATTTGACCAAGGCGGCCCGGCACGCGTTGCGCGCGGCCAAGAACCGGGGCGGTTCCCGGTGCGCCATGTTCGAGCCCGCCATGCAGACGCTAGCCGAGGAAACGCCCCGGGAGGTGGACGCCCTGTGAATGCGCCACGATCGGCCAAGACCATGCCGCCGGAAAGCTCGAGGGGTGGACACCCCCCGCTGCGCCTCGGCGTCAACCTCGACCACGTGGCCACGCTGCGGCAGGTGCGCGGCACGGAGTATCCCGACATCCTGGAGGCGGCGCGGCTCTGCCTGGAGGCCGGCGCCCACGGGATCACGATTCACCTGCGCGAGGACCGGCGGCATATCCAGGACGCGGATGTATTCCGGCTCAAGGCGGAAGTGGATGCGCCCTTGAACCTGGAGATGGCCAACGCGCCCGAAATCGTGAACATCGCGCTCCAGGTCCGCCCGGACGAAGTCTGCCTGGTGCCCGAACGCCGTCAGGAACTGACCACGGAGGGCGGGCTCGACGCGGCGGGACAGGAGGACGCGCTGGCCCCGACGGTCCGGACGCTGGCGGACGCCGGGATCCAGGTCAGTCTGTTCGTGGAAGCCGATGCGCGGCAACTCGAGGCCGCGGCCCGGCTGGGCGCGCCGATGGTCGAATTGCACACCGGCGCCTACTGCGACGCCGCCTCGGACCAGGCCGCCGACGCGGAGCTGGGCCGGCTCCTCCAGGGCGCGCGCCGGGCCCATGCCCTGGGGTTACAGGTGAACGCGGGGCACGGCCTGCACACGGGCAACCTGCCGGGCGTGCTGCGCGTGCCCCACCTGGACACGTTGAATATCGGCCACAGCCTGGTCGCGCGGGCGGTGTTCGTGGGATTGGCCGAGGCGGTGCGCGAAATGCTAGTCGCCATGGCCGCGTACCGGGGGGGCGAACCATGAGCGAACCGGCGACGGACCCGATCCCGCCCGTCGTCCTGGGCATCGGCGTGGACCTCGTGGAGATCACCCGGATGCAATCCACGCTCGTCCGCTGGGATCCGGCTTTTAAGAACAAAGTTTTTCTGCCCACGGAACAGGCGTACTGCGACGGACGCCCCGAGCCCTGGCGTCATTACGCGGGCCGGTTCGCGATCAAGGAGGCGGTGAGCAAAGCCTTCGGCACCGGCATCAGCGAGCACATCGGCTGGCTGGACATCGAGGTGCAGCGCGACCCCGCCACCGGGGCACCCTCCGTGCGGCTCAACGCGAAGGGCCAGCGGCTGGCCGAACGGCGCGGCGTCGGGCGGGTGCTGGTGAGCCTTTCACACACCCGCCGTTACACCGTGGCCCAGGCGCTGCTGCTCGGCCGGCGGGAGAGGGAGACCAGCGAATGAAACTCGTGACTTCCGAACAGATGCGCGACCTGGACCGCCGAACCATCGAGGAAACGGACACGCCGGGCGAGGTGTTGATGGAACGCGCCGGGCAGGGCGCCGCGGATATCATCCATCGTCTCGCCGAGACCGCCGGTTTTCACCATCCGCTCGTCCACCTTCTCGCCGGTCGCGGGAACAACGGCGGCGACGCCTTCGCGGCGGCCCGGTTCCTGAAGGAAGACGGTTGTTCCGTACAGGTCTGGCTGGCCGGCGCGGCCAACGATCTCCAGGGCGATGCCCTCCGGCACTTCAGCCGGATGAAGGACGCGGAGATCCCCCTGCGCGAAATGCCGACGCGCGAGGACTGGCAAGAGGCCTTGCAGTACCCG
>JAHJJH010000294.1 GCA_018823105.1 Verrucomicrobiota bacterium
GTGCTGCCCGACTTGGAGTCCCCCGTCGTGATCCAGGGCGCAGCGGGCGCGACTGAGTAGGCGACGGGCCGATGGACCGCCCGTCGGATTGGGTGCGACGCGTGAACCGGCTGGAGACGGGTGTCGAATTAGAGGCCATTCACAAGTCGATCAACCGCGGGACCCCGTTCGGCGTCAAGACCTGGCAGGCCAGGGCAGCGGCGCGTCTCGGTCTCCAATCAACGCTGAAGCCCAGAGGAAGACCCCGAGGGAAGAAGAAGAAGTAGCCTGACCCGAATGCCATTAAGTTAAGCAGTATAGCCATAAGTCGTTTTACGACAAGTATTTAGTTCGGAATGCCATTCAGTTAAGCCGCATTTCCTCGTTTTTGCAGGTGTTTTCGCAGTGTTTCTTGGGGGCGGGTCATGCGGGCGTACTGTTTGGGGCGGCGTTTGATGCAACGCGGCTCGATCCGGCCCGGCGTGTGGGGTTTACGATCAGATCGGGTAGATTGCTTGACGGCTTGGGGGGCTGGAGCCAGCGCATTGCATCGATGAAGCTGATCCGATGCGGGCGAACCCGTTGGCGTTGCGCGGCCTGGACCGCCACCAGCCGAACCAGATTATAGACCAGCACAAAAACATGCATTTCCTTGAGGACGGTTTCCACCGTGTGACGTTCGAGCACGTCCATGCCCAGCGTGATCTTCAAGTCGCGCAGATCCACCTCCGCCTGCCAGCGAATTTGATATAGCCGTGCGACTTCATCTGCCGGATAACGCTCGGCGTCGAGCAGCGAGGTCACCAGCGTCACCTCGTGGACCCTGCAGCCGGCCGGACGAATGCGATGCTTGATCTCGCGCACGACAAGCTCTTCAGGCAGGGAAGCGAACTGTTCCGCCGTCATTTACTTGGGCCGCTGCTTCGGTTCTGCCCGCCGGGTTGGCCGAAGTAAGACCGGAGTTCCGCCGTGTCCGACATCGAATACCCCGTGCCATCGGCGAGCGTCACCCGATGGCCGTGCCAGGCTCCGGCATCGCCGGATCGTTTCAGTCCCTGCGTGAACGAGTCGGCCAGCCTCTCGAAGAGTTCGACCGGCAGACGCTGGCGCGCTTGGCAGTAGGCCGAAGCGCTGAATTGCGCTCCAGCCAAGTGCGGCAGGTGGGTCATCGCCGTGTTCTGATTCACCACCTGCAGGATGAAGAGATGAAGCGTGGTGTGCGGATCAAGCTGACGGGCCCGCCACTCATAACCGAGTTCTCGACAGATACGCTCCACGGCCGCTCGATCCAAGAGCTTGACAAGGTCCTTCCTAATCCGCTTCAAAGCCGGTAGAATAGTCACCATCCTTGGCCTCCTTTTTTGATGTCGTTTTTCCACCAACATCATGACAGGATGCCTCGGTATGCGCAACCGCGTCTAAACCCTTGTCGTAAAACGACTTATGGCTATACTGCTTAACTGGATGGCATTCTAGAGCAGTTTAACTTTTCGTGTAGCGGTATCCACACGATTTGAACCACGCCTTGGCGTCTTCGTCCGTGACGCGTTCGAGGCCGACGCGGACGGCCTCGTAGAGTTCCTCGGTGCAACGAGCCTTCATCGTCCGAAGGATCTCCTTCACCTTGGACCACATCTTCTCGATCGGATTGAAGTCCGGAGAGTACGGCGGGAGGAACCACAGTTCCGCGCCACTCGCCTGGATCATCTTCTCGACTTCAGTATTCTTGTGACTCGACAGGTTGTCCAGGACCACAATGTCGTCCGCGCGAAGCGTGGGGGCGAGCACATGTTTCACGTATGCTCGGAATACCGCCGCGTCGGTGGCGCCGTCGATCACCATAGGGGCTGTTGCACCCTCCAGGCGAAGCGCGGCAATCATCGTCGTGGTCGTCCAGTGGCCGTGCGGGGCTGAATCGAGCAGCCGCCCGCCGCCCTTGCATCGCCCGCGAAGCCGCGTCATGTTGGTTTTCGCCCCGCTTTCATCGATGAAAACGAAACGCGACGGATCGATGCCCTGGGTCTTCCTTTTCCACCGACGACGGCCACGCTTCACGTCCGGCCGGTCTTGCTCAGCCGCCCGGAGCGTCTTTTTTTGCGACGATACCCCAGTCGTCTGAGTGTGTTCGATATCGTCACTAGGCTGCAAGCCGCGCCGGTACGCTCACGGAGTTCCTCCAGCGTTGCATCCGGTTGCTTTTCGACGAGCCGATCGAGATTCTGCAGGGTCCGTCCGGCGAACTCGGGCTTGCGTCCAGGCTTGCCCTGCTTCGGCCGATAGTGACCCGCTTCCCGTCGCCGTTGCAGTAACCGGCGAATCCATGCGGTCGATACGTTGAATGCCTCGGCGATCTCCTGCCGCGTCATCTCGCCGGCATCACACGCAGCAACCACCCGATCACGCAAATCCATCGAGTAAGGTGCCATCCTATGAACATCGGAGAACGCTACACGAATTCTTAAACTGCTCTAATCCTGCTTCGCGCTTCGGTTGATTTCCTGGGGATCTTGTTTGGATGGAGCAGATTCGCTGGGCGAAGGCCGTCTTACGCAGATCTGGCGGGGGAGCCTGCTTTTCTACA
>JAHJJH010000295.1 GCA_018823105.1 Verrucomicrobiota bacterium
GGCAGGCGCGCTCGCGGGAACGGCGGAAGCTGGAGAAACTTGTGGACGGGTTCGAAGCGGACATCGCCCGGTTGGAGGCGAAACAGGGGGTACTGACCACCGAACTCGAAGATCCCGCCACGTACCAGAAACCCGGCCGCGCCGTCGCCGTAAACCGTGACCTGCAGTACATCCTGGAGGACCTCGGGCGCGTGACGAAAGAGTGGGAGGATGCCGCTTCGCGGCTGGAAGCGCTGACCTAGTCTGCCCGGCACCGCCGCCACTGGGCACGGGAATCGCCGGGGTCAGGGCAGCTCTGCGCGAATACGATAGCTTTGGCCATTGGCCGTTGGGACGACGTTAAAGAGGAGTTCGCCGCTTTCGAGTTGATTGGTGGTCCGCACGGCATCCCAGGGCGTCCCGTCCGCCAGCACGTCGGCCTGTTCCAACGTGTACACCCGGCCGGTGGTCACGTCGTCGCTCGACAGGCGCAGGGCGCCGGCTTGCCAGATCATCTCCGCGGCCAAGAACGAGTTGCTGTCCCGGGGATTTGAACCGGCGATCCACTCCTGCAGATTGCTCATATGGTCGAAATCCGAATCCTCCGAGGGCGTGGCGTTCGTGCCGTCGTCGAAATACTGCTGCTCCCACCAACTGGGCAGACCGTCGCCGTCCTGGTCCACGCTGATTGACAACGGGACGGCCTCGGAATCGGCCCCGTCGTTGTCGGCGGCGTAGACCCGCACCGTCCAGATGCCCACGGCTTCGGGCATCCAGGAAAAAGTGCCCGCGCTGTTCGTGGTATTCAATACCGATCCCGGAGGGGCATTGCTCATCGTCAGCGTGACGGGATCGTTCTGCGTGGCATCGGCCCGGGCCTGGAAACGAAGCCAGGCCCCCACCCCGCCGGTCTGCGCGCCGATCGGCTGGAGGACGGGCGGCGTGGTCTCGGGATCGAAAATGCAGGCCACCCATTCGGGGTGATCAATGAATGGATTGCGATTGTGCTGGTAGGTCTGGAAGATTTTTTCGTTCCGATTGCTTTCCGTCGCGTCCGGCGGGTCCGCTTCATGCCAGGCCCTCAAGGTGGTGAGCATGCCCATGCGGTTGGTCGGATCGGTAAGGGCGTCCTGTAATTGTAAATCCACCGTATCGCCTTCCATCCCGTCGTAGCGAACATCCATATAAAACAACGCACGGGCCAGGTCGCCCTTGACGCCGTCCGGGGGCTCCCAGGAATCGTCATCCCGGCTGGTTTCGGGGGCGTTGGTCGCGGCGGGCGACAGGTAGCCGGCGTCCGCCGGATTACTCTCGTCGAAATACAGATTGCCACGCAGGGCATTGACATTCTTATCGGCCGCGAAAAGGTTGTGCACGTCATTCTGGTCCGGCCCCGTGCTTCCCAGCCCCCGCGACTCCGGCCAGGTATGTTCCTTGTTCCAGCCGTCGTTGTCGTTATACAGGCTCTTGGCCATGGGAATCCGCCGGTAGAGCAGGATCACGTTATTGGTGTCGGCCGGGTCGGTATCCAAGTCCTTCATCGCCGTGTCCTCTTCCGGGTCGGACAACTGGTGCGAGCCGGTGGTGATGATTTCGTGGAGCGCGGCGCGCAACTCTTCTCCCGCCTTCCCGTCGGCGTCGTAGTAGTAGGACTTGTTGGTCAGGACCGTCACGGCCAGCGTCTGCCGGTTGGTGCCGTCCTTGTCCCCGGCATTGAAGACAATCGCGTAACTCCCGGTCTGGGCCAGGGTCGGCGTCCAGGAGAACGTGCAGGCCAGCGGCGAGGCGCCGGTGGCCCCGGCGAACAGCGCGCCCGCCGGGAGGCCCGCGGCCCATAGATGGAGTTCATCGCCGTCCGGCTCGGTGGCCCGCACGTCCACCTCCAGCCGATTGGTCGCCGACATCACCACGCTGGTTGCCGAAGGAGCCAGGACGAGCTGCGGCGGGCTTGTTCCGCCGCCGACGTAGGGCGTCCACGCAATGTTGTCCAGGACCACCTGTCCGGCATTGGAGTCGTGCTGGACAAACTTCAGGGTGAAATTCCCCGCCTGCCCCACCGCGATGGGACCGACGCTGTTGGATACCGACTGAACGCCTCCGGTAATGCTGCACAGGAAGACGTCGTTCACCAGGACATCCAGATTCACGTCGCCCGTGAACGCCTTCATCCAGTTGAGCGTCAGTTCCTCGCAGCCCCCCGCCATTAATCCGGACTCCACGCTGCCCACAGGGGTTTTGCCCTTGCCCAGACAGGGCGACGGCGCCTGGATCACCTTGCTGCCCTGGCAGGAATAATAGGACCACGTCGAGCCGTCCCGGCCCACGAACGACCCGCTGACGTAGGAATTGTTCGTTTCGGGGAAGTTGGCGAAATCCTCGAACCCGGCCCACACCGTCCGCGCGCCCGCCAGCATGGCCAGCAACAGCCAGCCTTTTCCCCGGAAGCAGCGGACGGTCAGCATGGCCTCCTTTATACCCGTTCCCCGGGGGAGTGTTCACTGCGTAGTTGCGATGAACGCCGAAACAGTGCAGCCAACTGTGGCCCGGCCGTCCCAGCCGCGGCTGTGCGGGCGGGGCGGGATGCCCGCATCACGTAGAGCGCCGGATCAGCGCGTCCACCGAATAGCGGCCCGCGCCCTTGAGCAAAAAGAACAGGGCGATGAAGAGATAAAGCAGCGCCATCTCCCGCGTGGCGAACGGGTCGGCCGAATGCGCCACGAAGGCCGCGACGCTCATCGTGAAGACGATCAGGAAGGAGGAGATCGTCGTGAAGGCGCCCAACAACAGCAGGAACGAGCCCACGCCCTCCGCCATGGCGGCCATGAATCCCCAGGCCACGGCCGGGCCGGGGACGCCGATTTTGGCCATCACCCCGCCCACTTTCGCCCAGAACTCCGGCCCACCCATGATCTTCGGAATGCCGTGCGTCATCATGGCGGCACCGACAAAAACGCGCAGCAGCAGCAACCCGAGGTTCCCGTCATCCGACGTGATAAACAAACGCGAGAGGAAACGTTTCATGCCCGACTCCTTTTTATCCAGGCCCTGTCTCGAAATCGCGCCGCGTGGGGGCACGCGGCCTACAACCTACAGGTATTTCTTTGTAGGCCGGGTCCCCGACCCGGCGCCACGATCCAAGCCTGCTATGCTTCATACATACCGCAGATGGCGCGTTCTGCAAGCGAAGCTCTCTACAGATGGCTCCAGGCTTCCGCCAACTTTTCAACCCGCTCCTCATCCAACGGGTTCTCCCAGTAGCCGCCCTGCTTGAGCGAGGAGCCCACGATCACGCCGTCCGCGTACCGGGCGCACAGCGACAGATTTTCTGAGGTGACGCCGGACCCGACGAGCAGAGGGGGCGCCCACGCCCGGCCCAGCGTCGCCGAGGTCTGCGCCTTGACCTTTTCAACAGCCTCCCGCGCCTGGCGCAGATCCGCCTCGGCGACCTCGCTCCCGGTCGCCTTGCCCGTAATGATGATTCCTTCGAGTTTCTGGAACAAGATGTTCTCCAGCCAGGGATCGAGCGGCTCCAGGCCGCCGGAGAACACGGTGTGCTTCTTGTGAAGATCCACGTACACCTGCGGCTCGGTGTGGTCCTCGCCCAGGTTCGCCAGGAGCTGCTGCCGGGCCATGTAAAGTTTCGCCAGGTTTCCCCGGTTCGGCGCGCGGCCCTCGGGGCGGAGTCCTTCAAAGAGCGCGCTCTCGCAGCGCACGAAATCCAAGCCGGACCGGCACGCGATGTCCATGGCCCAGTCATCGGAGTAGGCCAGCACCTGGATGCCCATCCGCACCCCGGGATGTGCCTTCCGTAGGCGCTCCGCCAGCGCCTGCATGACCCAGTACAGCACGGCCGGCTGGCCGCCCCGGACGAAGTACGGGCCCGCGACGTTCTCGATCATCAGCGCGTGGAAACCGTGCTGGCGATAGAGGGCCGCTTCCGCGAGCAGCCGATCTTCAAGAAAACGGTAAAACGACAGGCGCCGCACCTGCTCCCGCGCGGATTGAATCGCCGTCGCCGCGAGGAGGAGGCTGGGAAATTCCGGCAGCGCCGCCTCCTCGAGGACGCGAAGGACCGCCCAGTCGTCGGCGATCGGAGCCGGAAGTTCCAGCGCCGCCCGGTGTGCCGCCGGCGCGGCAAGGATCGTGTTCACGGGCACATGGAGCATGCCCACCATCCATGGCCGTTGAGGATTCATCGGTTGTTCATGACTGTCGCCGAACGGCAGGGACGATGTCAAGGAGGCGGCCGATGCATCGCGCGGGAAAAAAGAAGGTAGGGCGGTTTCGCTGAAACCGCCGTTCTCACGGCGCGTTGCGCCAACGCGCCCTACCCTACCTCGACTCAGAAGCGCATCTTGTGCCGGGGCGCCCCTGGAGATTATAGTAGAGCCGGTCCATGAAACGAGGGCGTCTGATCATCCTGCTGCTGGCGGCCGTCGGCCTGCTCTGGGGGGCCGGCCGGATGCACGAACCCCTGCGCGCGCTCCGCTCGGAGTACCATCTGAATCCGTCGGATCCGATGAACGATGCGCCCCCGCTGATGGCCTTCACCACGGTGGCC
>JAHJJH010000026.1 GCA_018823105.1 Verrucomicrobiota bacterium
ACGACTCCGGGGCGGTGGTGTGCTATTGCTTCAACGCCACAGGCCTGCACGGCACGTTCACCGGTGAGCCGATCGGCTGGTACGCGGCCGGGGCGACGGTCACGGTCACCGTCACAGCGGTCGCCGATCCGTACTACCATTTTGCGGGATGGAGCGGGGAGACGCAGGGCGACACGAACGCGTTGACGATGACGTTGACCATGACGATGGATCAGGCACGCTTCCTCTTGGCCTTCTTCGCCGAGAACCTGGCGCCGCTGGGCACGCCCGAAGTGTGGCTGGCGTCCTGGGGCTGGACGAGCAACTTCGGCTACTGGGAGACCAACGACACCGACGGCGACTTCTTCTTCGCGTGGCAGGAGCAAATCGCCGATACCGACCCGACATCGAGCAATTCATTCTTCCATCTCATGAATGTAGGCCACACCAACTCGTTCGCTGTCACCTTCTCGTGCACCAACACGCGCGTGTACAACCTGGAGTTCAACACCAATCTCTTCGCCGCGTGGGCGTCTGTTTCGGGACAGACCAACGTGCCGGGGGCTGCCGGAGGCTCCATGACGCTGACAGACACAGTGGACGCGGTCCGTCGGGCCTACCGGGTAGGTGTTTCAGAGAATACCGGGAACCCTCATTAGCAGGGTCATTGTAATACAACGCTTTTTCTGCAAGCGAGCAACCCTCGTCCCTCATACCCCGTCCTTTCGTCTCCGGCTTCCCGCTCCGGAAACGCTGGCGCCGGCCTCCGCGTGAACCCGTAGCCAATCCTCGATTCCGCGCCAGGACGCGGCAGCGGCTGGCCGCGCCAAGGCTTCGGCGGGGTAGCCTTCGCCTTCGCGCCGCTACGGCGAAGGCTGGAGGCGCGGACCGGATTCGAACCGGTGCATAGAGGTTTTGCAGACCTCCGCCTTACCACTTGGCTACCGCGCCCTTTGTTGGAAAGGGGAACTTGTATAGACAATTTAGCAGAGTTGGGCTAAAATGCCAGCAAAAAGCGGTGCCCGCAGACCGGAGCGAGCTAGTCGGGGGCGACCGCTGAAGTTCCTGATTATGGCCCTGCTACCCGCTAGATGGCTGAAAGACCGAGCCGGACTGACCGTTGTGCTTCTGCTGGGGTGGGGGCTGGCCGGATGCCAGGCCCCGCCGGCGTCCACCACGAACCTCGGGTCTGTTCAACGATTGCCCACCATCTATGTGCTGGATAAGCCGCGCAAGCTGCTGGAGGGCCCCACCTACCCGATGCCGGATACCCGCCACATCCTTCGCTGGCGGGCCAAGCGTTTTGAATGGGAAACAACGCTGGCCGGGAACCCGATGTCCTATGCCGACGTCATACTGCGGCGGCCTCTCGACCTTCGCGCCTACCGCCCGATGTCCTTCCTCCGTTTCCGGGTGCGGCCCGACTTTGTGGCCCGGGACTTGTACGTAGGGCTGATGGATAGCGGCCATGACGGATCCCCGCCGGTGATGGTTCGGTTGCCGATGGCGGCCTACCGGGTCTGGCGGCGAAACGCCCAAGGTTATTATGTCATCCCGCTGAAGGATTTTTCCCTTCGCGGCGAAGTCCTTTCCGAGGACGACCGAAGAGTCCCAGCCGGAAGCGGCGGCCGCATGGATTGGGGGCAGGTGAGCGGATTCCGGATCGGCACGCTGACGGGGCAGGCGAACCGCCAGCCGTTCCTTATTACGCATCTGCAGATCGGTTCCAACGTGCAGGTGCGGGAGAAGGAGGAGCCGCCGCTCAACCCCGGATCACGGCGAGCACCTCGTCGCGGCGCCGCGCCATGAGGTCGGCCGTCTTGGCCTCCAGGTTCAGGCGGACCAGGGGCTCGGTGTTGGAGGGCCGCACGTTGAACCACCAGTCGTCGAACTCGATGCTCAAGCCGTCCAATTCGATGATCCGTCCCGCGGCGTATTTTTCGCGCAGGTGCCGCAAGACGGCGTTCACGTCATGCACCTCGGAGTTGATCTCCCCGCTGGCGTGGTAGCGTCGGATCGGCCGCACGAGTTCGGACAGCGGCCGGTCGGACTGGCTGACCAGGTTGGCGATATAAAGGCACGCCAGCGCGGCGCTTTCGGTATAGCCGTTTTCGCGGAAGTAGTAATGCCCGGAAAGTTCCCCGGCGAAGAGGGCCTTCGCCTCGCGCATCTGCGCCTTGATGAAGGCGTGCCCCACGCGCGACATCATCGGCCGGCCGCCGTTCTCTTCGATGACCTCCTTCACGGCCCAGCTGCTGCGCAGGTCGTAGAAAATCGGTCCTTTTTCGCGCCGCAGGATCATCTGGGCGATCAGCGCCGTGATGATGTCCATGGCGATGATCCCGACCTTCTCGTCCACGAATCCGACGCGATCGGCGTCGCCGTCGAACGCGATGCCGAAGTCGTAACGTCCGGAGCGCAGTTTGGCCTGAAGGGGCTCCAGGGTATCGTGCTTGAGCGGATTGGCTTCGTGGTTGGGAAAGGTTCCGTCCAGCGTATCGAAGAGCGGCGCGATCTCCATCAATCCGTCGAGGACCTTGCCCTCGAGGAGGCCCATGCCGTTGGCATAATCCACCACGACCTTGAGCGGGCGCCGGATTTCGGCGAATTCGCGGATGTAGGCGACGTATTCGTCCACGATCTCGTGAGTGCTGATTTGGCCGGGGCGCGCGGCCGGCGGGGCAAAGGCACCCGAGTGGAAAAGGCGTTCGATGTCCTGGATGCCGGTTTCGCCGCTGATGGGGATGGCCTTTTCGCCGCATAGCTTGAATCCGTTCCACTCGCCGGGATTGTGCGAGGCGGTGATCATGATGCTGGCGTCGGCCTGGAGCCGGTTGTTGGCAAAGTAGGACATCGGCGTGGAGCACAAGCCGAGATCCACCACGTCCGCGCCCTGCTCGGCCAGTCCCTTGGCGAGGGCCCGGAAGATCGGCGGGGAGTGCGGGCGCATATCCCGGCCCACGACCACTTTGCGGCATTTCAGAAAGGTCGCAAAGGCCCGCCCGATCCGGTACGCGGTATCCTCCGTCAGCGTGTCCCCGTAAATGCCCCGAATGTCGTACGCTTTAAAAATGCCGGCCATGAAAACAGTTCCTTTGCCGCAGCGTTGTTATAAGCGGAAACCCGAATGTACAGGCAGAGCCCATGCCGTTCAAGGGACATTTACGCCGGCTTGGGAAAGTGCCCGACTCGCTGTTCCCGTCTTCAGCCTTGAAGTGCGCGCCGGATTGGAGTCGAATGCCGGGCAATGTCCGGAGGTCCTCATGAGAATGAAAAATTGGAGCCTTTGCGGTGCCATGGCCTTTGTCATTCTTGCTATGTCCGCCCGGGCGCAGGAGATGCCCATCAACGAGCGAATCCTTCGCGTGGAGAGCGACCACTTCATCGTCCTCTACCAGGAATCGCTGGCGGAGCGCGTGCCCGCCCTGGTGCGGGAGTGCGAGACCGCCCGGGCCGTCCTGGCGCCGATCTTCCGGTGGGCGCCGCGGGAGAAGGTACAGGTGTTATTCCACGACGGCTGGGACGAGCACAACGGCTGGGCCTATACGTATCCGCGCCCGCGCCTGTCTTTTTTCGCCGCCGGGCCGTCCCCTTCCGGCATCTACGAGCCGGGCGGATACCTGCGTAGCACGATCTGGCACGAATATACCCACGTGCTGATGATTGATGCGAAGTACGGGTTTGGCGATCTGCTCGGCCGCCTCTTCGGCCGCTTCCTGCCGGAGGTCGGCGACCCGGTCTCCACGCTGATCGCCTTGTGGGCGATCCCCCCGGGCATGACCGCGCCGAACTGGTATCTCGAGGGCTCGGCGATCTGGTCGGAAACGGAGTTCACGCGACAGGGCCGCGGCCGCCAGAGTCTGCCGGACATGGTCATGCGCATGGCCGTCGTCGACGGCCGCGCGCTGGATCCCCGGCAGTGGGAACTGGCGCACCCCGAGTGGCCCTACAGCGACGCGGCTTATCTCTGGGGGGCGCGCGCGATGCAGTACGCGCAGGAACAGTCCTCCGGCAAAGAGGAAAGGAACGTGATTG
>JAHJJH010000296.1 GCA_018823105.1 Verrucomicrobiota bacterium
CCGCGGCCGGCGAGGTCGGAAGCAAGGAGCCGCAGCTCGTACGTTCCATTAAGGGCAAGGGTCGGATCGAGGGCGCCCAACTCGGAGGCACTGATGGAACCGGCGCCGGCGGCGATTGTTGTCCACTCGCTTACGCTCGCGGCCACGGGGACGATCCGCTGTTGCAGGACCCAGGAGGCCAGAACGGGGCTATGGGCCGTCCCGATCACGGGGGTCGGGGCGGTCACTTGCTGGGTATTGGTAGGGGCGACGATTTCGACGACAGGCGGCGGCACGTACGCGAGGACGGTCACCGTAACATCGTCAAAGGCTTCCAGGCGGCCATCGGAGGCCGTCAGGCGGAGCACGTAGGTTCCCGGGGTATTGAAGGTGGCGGAGTAACTGCCGTCGCGATACCTGAAGAGCGCGCCTCCCGGGCCGTCCACCACAGACCATTGCTCGTTAACGATGCCCCAAGGCAATCCGTCATCGGAAACAGTGCTACCAAGCGGGGCTGAAACGAGCGGCTCACCTTCCGCAAACATGACGGCTTGGTCCTCTCCGGCGTCCACGACCGGCGGCTGGTTAAGGTCGGGGTTGACGGTGATGGTGAGGTCGTCGGAGGAAGTCAGCTCCGAGTCGGACCCTGTGAGCCGTAAAACATAAGTTCCAGGATCGCTGAACATGGCGGTTGTGACGGGCTCCGCGGGATTCGCAAAGGTCACGGTACCGGGACCGCTGACCAGCGACCAGCAGCCCGTGACCAGCCCGGAAGGCAGGCCGTCGTCGGAAATGAGCCCGTTGAGGTTCGCGATCTCGCCAAACGTAATGGTCTGGTCCCAGCCGGCGCTGATGGCGGGAGGCTGGTTCTCCGTGCCCACGGCGCGCACAAGGATCGTGACCTCGTCGGCACTGGTGTACTCGGTGTCGTCCGCCGTAAGGCGCAAGAGATAGGCGCCGGGCTCGTCGAAGCTCGCGCTTGTCACGGGGGACGTGGAGCACCCAAATCCGACAGCGCCCGGGCCATCCACAACGGTCCATTGCGCATTCGTGACGCCGGCGGGCAGGCCGTCGTCGGTCACGATCCCATTCAGAACCGTCATGGCGGGCGTCAGAACGATGACCGTGGTTACACCGGCCACGGGCGGGGTGAGTCCGTCTTCGACGGTGATAGTGACCTGATGGTACCCGGGCTCATAGAAATAGCTAAAGGGCAAGGCCACGTCGGGGGCCGTCGTGCCGGCCGCAAGATTGGTCGTGAATTCCGCGGCGCCCCCATCCACGTTCCAGGTCACCGTCAGCGGAATCCCGCAAGGATGTCCAGGGCGGGCCGTAAGGACGACTTCCGAGCCGGCGGGCGGTGAACCGCGGATGATAACCGGCTCCGGCAATGCAAGCGTCGGGGATCTCCGGACGCCCCATTTAATGATGCGGCCTGCGGGCTGCCCACTAACTATAGAGAAGCTCCCCCCAACATAGAGCCCATCATCGGCGCTGCAGAGAGCCCGGACATTGCCGCCATAGGAAAAGGCCAGAGAATCGGGACCAACATGTGACCATGACGTGCCATCCCATTTTGCGATCCGCCACGCGACCTTGTTTCCCGCCCGGGAGAAACTACCACCGACATACAGATTGGTTCCCCGGAAGACAAGCGCGTCTACCCGGTTGTTTACCCCGTTGGATACGCCCTGGCCGAGGCTGGACCAAGTCCATGCATGCGTATTGGTGTTCCAGGTCGCTTTAGCGATGCGGCTGGCGGTCACGCCACCAGCATTGGTGAAGTCTCCGCCGACGTAGAGCGCTCCGTCCGGTCCGACTGCGAACGCATACACACGATCGCCGAATACCCCGGAGCTCATTGTTTCCCATGAAGAACCATTCCATTTCGCGATATTCCTGGCCACTCCATTGGAGGTGGCTAACATGAAAGTGCCTCCAATGAAGACCTCTCCATTGGGACCCTCTTTAATGGCCGCTACACCACCGTGGTCAACACCATTGGTATCCACGATGCCCTGTCCCATCGTTTCCCATCCGCCGGCTTCCGTCCATTTGGCGATTCTATGTGCAATCGGGTAGCCGGGCACCGGTGATACACCGGGGAAGTTCGTAAAGTCCAGAGGCTGATAACTGAAAAGACCACCCACGTACACGGCGTTCGATGTGGCCTCTATATCCCAAACGTCGGCAAAAGTATGTCCCGTACTTACTTGTTTATATCCCCAGCATTTCCATTGACCGCCAGTCCAACGCGCGGTCGTTTCTCCAGCACCGTCCCCATTGAAATCCTTGAAGAATCCTGCACCGGCAAAAAGATCATTTCCCCGCGCCGCAACGGCATCTACATCAGCGCTGAGATCCCGAAGAACGTATCCGCAGTCATCAATATCCCAAGTATAAACATCCATCAGCCACGGATCACACATCGAAGACCAGGCGCAGCCGTCCCAATGACCCAGACCGCGCACTTCGACGCCATTGGCACAGTTGAACAACCCGCCCGCAAATACGTCGCCGCCTTCCGCCGTAAGTGATTGGCGGTTAACCGTGATTGTGCCGCTAACTCCTCGAGGGAAGCCGGTCAAGCCCGGCTGCGCCAGATCATACAACCACTGTTCAGGAAGCTCCGCCCGAGGCAGGAAATAGTTTGTGCTCAAGCTCTCGGGGATGACCGTGAGATCCAGGATCTGGTCCGGCCCTGCGTCTGCCGTGGGGGGACGGTTTCCGGTAACGAGGATAATCAACTCATCGGTGGATGCGAGGGCGCCATCGGAAACCGTCAGGCGCAAGACGTACTCACCGGCGAGGTCGAAAGCGACGGTCGTGATGGCCGAAGACTGATTGCCGAAAGTCGCATTACCGGGACCGGTAACCTGCGACCAAGAAACGGCGAGCGCACCGGAAGGCCGGCCGTCGTCTCCGACCTGGCCCTGAAGCTGGGCGTAGCGCGTGCTGATCGTCTGATCCAGCCCAGCATTCACTTGGGGCGGGAGATTAGCGGGATACACGGTGATAGCCACGTCATCGGTCGCGGTCAGTTCGCCGTCGGAAGCCGTCAGGCGCAGGACATATTCCCCGGATTGGTCGAAGGTGACGGGGGTGATGGATGAACAAGAGTAGCTGGGCTTCAAAGGTTGTCGGTGTGGTTGTTCTCGGTCTCGCGGGCGCGCACGCCTTCGGGATGGAGGTCGTGAAGTACGGCACGTTCGAGACGAACGTGCGGGACACCAACTCCTACAGCAATCCGTTCCAGGACGTGACGCTGACGGCCACGATCACCTCGCCTTCATCGCAGGGCTACTCGATTCGCGGGTTCTACGACGGGAACAGCACCTGGCGCGTGCGGTTCATGCCCGACGAGACGGGCACCTGGACTTACACCTGTACATTCAGTGACGGCTCACCAGGCCAATCGGGTTCGTTTCAGTGCGTCGCCGGCAACCTGCATGGGCC
>JAHJJH010000297.1 GCA_018823105.1 Verrucomicrobiota bacterium
CCGGCGATCGGCGTGCTGACCTTCGCGCTCGTCGGGTTCAACCTGATGTATCCCGGCGCGGCATTTGCCGGGAAGTGGTTCGGCTTCTCGGGCTTCGGCCTGTCGCTGCCGGAGGGCGGCGCGACCGCGGCGTATAATCCGGGCTACACCTACTGGACGGACTTCATGTTCCAGGCCATGTTCGCGGCGACCGCGGCGACGATCGTCTCCGGCGCCGTGGCCGAGCGGATCAAGCTCCACAGCTTCCTGTTCTTCTCGGTGATCTACGTCGCGATCGCCTACCCGATCGTGGGGATGTGGAACTGGGGCGGCGGGTGGCTCGCCAAGGCGGGTTTCCACGATTTCGCCGGCTCGACGATGGTCCACTCCGTCGGCGGTTGGGCGGCGCTGGCCGGCGTGCTGCTTCTGGGCCCGCGCCTCGGCAAGTACGTCAACGGCCGGTCGAAACCCATTATGGGCCACAGCATGCCCCTGGCCGTGATCGGCGTCTTCCTGCTGTGGCTGGGCTGGTTCGGGTTTAACGGCGGGTCCGTCCTCTCCGCGGCGCCCGGCCCGGTCTCGTACGTGTTTGCGACGACGACGCTGGCGGCGGCGGCGGGCATCGTGTCGGCCATGCTGACCTCCTGGCTCGTGCAGAAAAAGCCGGACCTCTCGATGGTGCTCAACGGCTGCCTGGCCGGCCTGGTGGGCATCACCGCCGGCGCGGACGTCGTGAGCATCTCCGCTTCCCTTGTCATCGGCCTGATCGCCGGGGTGCTCGTGGTCCTGGCGGTCCTGGGTTTCGACCGGCTGAAGATCGATGACCCGGTCGGCGCGCTCTCGGTTCATCTGGTCTGCGGCGTTTGGGGCACGCTGGCGGTCGGGCTGTTCAGCTCCGACTTCAGCTTCCTGACGCAACTCAAGGGCATCGTCGCCGCGGGAGTCTTTTGTTTCGCGTTCGCGTTTCTCGTGTTTCTCGCCGTCCGCTCCGTCATGGGCCTGCGGGTCAGCGAGGAAGAGGAGTTGCGCGGCCTCGACATCGGCGAGCACGGCATGGAGGCGTACGGCGGCTTCCAGATCTTCACCACGCAATGAACATAATCCGTAGGGCCTGCGCTTGCGCAGGGCCGGCCTTCCGGCGCGCCGCAAGCGGCGGCCCTACACTACATAAGGAAAAGAACCATGAAACTGATTATTGCCTACATCCAGCCCGAGCGGCTGAACGCGGTCAAACAAGCCCTGTACGAGGCCGAGGTGTTCAAGATGTCCGTGACCAATGCCCTGGGATGCGGCCAGCAGAAGGGCTATCACGAAAGTTACCGCGGTGCGGACGTCGAAGTGAACCTGCTCAAGAAGGTGCGCCTGGAGATCGCGGTGAACGACAACTTCGTGAAGCCCACGCTGGACGCCGTCATCAAGGGCGCCCGCACGGGGCGGATCGGGGACGGCAAAATCTTCATTGTCCCCCTGGAAGAATGCATCCGCATTCGCACGGGGGAGATCGGTTCGCCGGCCATCGGCTGACCGGCCCACACCCCAAGCGGCGTTCGGGTCCTCCACCCCGGGCGCCGCCTTCGTTTTTAAAAGCCTCCGGAGAGTGAGCGGGCAAGGCGGGCGATGTTTAATTTCCGGATTCGGAGACGGAGCCCGTCGCGCCGCGCTCGATTTCTGCGCGCAGCTTCCGGTAGATCTCCGCGAACCGCCCGCTGTTCCGGATACCGTCGTCGGCCAGGGCGAAGGCTTCGGCAATCTGGCCGGTCTTGCTGTACGACAACATCAACGCCTGGTCGCAGGCGACGAGGTCCTCGGCGTTCATGCGCGGACGCGCCGCGAGCAGGAGCGGGATGGCCTCCGCCCACTCGCCGCGCAGCTGGTGCAGGCGGCCGACGTAGCGCTCCGTGAGCCCGGTTTTCGAATCCCCGTGCGCCAGCAGAAAGTTGCCCTGCGCGATGGCGCGCGCGGCGGTTTCACGCTCGTCCGCCGATAGCCCGCCGGCCAGTTTCTCCCGGCAGGCCAGGGAGAAATACATATATTCGAGATACCACGAGGTGTATTCCGGCACTTGGCGGCTGGCGATTTCGTAGAGGGGCAGGGCCTCGGCCGGCTTGTTCTCCCGCAACAGCACACGCCCAATCATGGCGGTGATCGGGCGCAATCCTCCAGCGTGCGGCCGCATCGTCTGCCACTCCCGGGCCGCCGCGAGCACGCCCGGCGACATTTGAGCCTCCGCCTTGCGGCAGGCCCTGTCGTATCGCGTCAAGGCTTCCGGGTTGGAGCGCTTCATAAAGGGCACCCCGAAAAGCACCCGCAACGTGTGGTTTACGCGGTACTCGTCGTAGACATTGGCCCCCAACCGTCGCGCCAGCGCGGTGTCGTCCGGCAGCGACGCCAGGGCCTCTGCATCCACACGAAGCGCCCCCGGCCACGCGGTCATGGCCTCCACGATGGCCCGCGCCGCGCGCGCCTGTCCGCGCAGGGACAAATGAACGTGGTCATCCACGAGATCCCATCCCGTCGCGCCGTCCGGGCTTTCCCCGCGGAAGATCTCCGCGATGTCGCAGAGCACTACGTTCTTTTTACGCGCGGCCGCGCGAATCGCCACCTCGGTCTGGGACACCGGGCGCCACGGAAGGGTGTCCAGGTCCCGCGCTTCCAGAAAAGCCTTGCGCGCACCGTCCCGATCGTCCGCCGCGGCGAGGGCGCGGCCCTGCAGGAAACGGTTCCGTGCGTGGCCCGGATTCGATCCCTCCTCCGAGCCCAGTGGCGCCAGGCCCGATTCGTTTCCCGCGGTGGTGCAGACGATGGCCGGGACGCCGGCGGCCTTCACTTGATCCAGCATGGCGCCAAGATGGGCCGCGAGGTTCCGAGCGGCGGCTGAACGCAGGGGGGAATCCGCCAGAATGCTCGCGCGGCCAATCATTTCCTCCAGTAGCGTCAGGCCCTCCTCCGTCTTCCCGTATCGCCACTCGCCCAGCGCCTGCACGATGGCGAGCCCGCGCAGGGCGCGCAGAACGCGGAGGGCGCCGGGCGGCAGGGTACCCGCCGCGTTGATCGAACCGGTTCCGTAGGCGCCGAAGAACTCGTTGTTGCCCGTGTAAAAAATGAAAAGGTCCGGGTCGAATTTCAGCGCATCGCGCACCAGGTACACCAGCGGAAAACTGGCCACCGCCGTGGTCCCGAGGCTGATCACCTCCGCCTTCCGATCCGTCCACGCGGTGTTTAGGATTTCCTGCAGGAAGGAGGCCATAGAGAGGTTGCGTGGCTGCGGATAGCCCTTGGCCGCCGACTCGCCCACGAGGAAGATGCGCACGGTACCCGCGGGTTTCGGCATGAGAAACGTGGTCTGTTCCGCGTAGCCCGGGCGGTTTGGGTTGGCGAAGAAGTACGGTTTCGACGCGGCCGGCTCCACGAGGCAAAGCATCTCACCGGAAGGCAGCCGCCCCGCCTCGCGCAGGAACGCCGGGTACCCCCCCCAGCCGGCAAGCCTCAACATGGCTTCAAGCGAAGCCAGGGCAATACACGGGATGAGGAGGGCAAGGATTCGGAACGACCATCTTTTTCTCTGCGGCATCGGCGGCCAGAACACGATCGCTGATTACGCGCGTCGTACGCGACGGACGAAGCCCAGGCCGCACAGCGCGCCCAGGCCCAGCAACGCCGCCGTCGAGGGCTCCGGGATGGTGTAGACGTTGAGGCCGTTGCCGGGGGCGACCGACGACGTGTAGACTTGGTCCCAAGCCGTGATGCTGACATTCGGATTCGACAGGGCGTCCACCGCCGAGTCGGTGCCACCGCCGCCGGACGAATAGGCGTCGAAGTAAAAGGTGTCGTCGCCCGTGAGGCCCAGCGCCCCGCGCGAGACGGTGTAGGTCATGAGACTGACAGCTCCGGGCGTGAAGGTATAACCCGCCAGCGCCGCCGGGCCGTCCCAGGTCGCGCCGTTGTAACTCCACAACTGCGAGCCCCCGCCGGCATTCACCCAGGATCCAATCCAGAAATCCATGCCGCCGATGGGCGAATCCAGATTGATCGGACGGTTCCAACCGTTGCCTGTGGTGGTGCCCGTGCCGCCGGTTGCGATGCCGATCATGAAATTGCCCCAGTCGGTCGTGGATACGTTGCCGTTGACCGTGAGGGCGAAGATGATGTCGGTGGCGGTATGAGCAACTTCCATGCTGACGATGTCCATCGTACCGGCCCCGTTGTTGATGCCGGGGTCAATATCCGCGAGGGAATCGTTCACGATCAGGCTAGCCTGGGCGGAAACGGCCACGAATAAAGCGCAGAGAATAGAAAGTGCCTTCATAACATTCCCTCCAGCCGGATACACCCCGCCCTCCCCCTCGCGGGTTATGGCGGGTCCCTCTTTCAAACACATATAAAATGGCAGGAGACGTAATTTTTGTCAATACGCGCCCGCCCTTTTTCTCGCTTGGCGACGCCCCCCGGTCTTTACCACCAGCCCAGGGCCTCGTCCACCTCGAAGGTCAGGTCGCGCATGCGGCGTTCGACGATTTGCGGCTTGGCCTCCCGCCGGGTTTCCAGCATGGTGCGGATCTTGGTCAATTCGCGCTCCAGGTTCTTGACTTCCAGTTCCCGCTCGGCCAGCCGCAGGTCGAAGATTTCGTTCAACATCTCCTGCAGTTGTTGTTTGAGCTTGGCCCTCTGCGCCTCGTCCGTGGCTCGCCGCATCTCGTCGGCGACCTGGCGGCACTGGGCGTCCAACTGATGGGCGCGCAGAAAGCCGGCGGCCAGTTCCGGGGCAACCCGTTTGAGTTCGCTGTAGCGGCGCACCAAGTGCCCGAGCATCCGGACTTCGTTGGGATAGGCCTCCGGGTTATGCTGCTTGAATTCCTGCAGGCCCCGGTACATTTCCGGCAGGTTGGCTTCGAGAAAAGACAGGGTCTCCTGTTCCGACGGCAGCGGCGGTTCGCCCGGCGGCGGCGGCGGTTCCTGACCCCCGGCGACCAGCGACATCAGCAGCACTCCTACGAGAAGCGGAATGGTGTTCCGTACCCTGTTCATGACGGTCTCCTTTCTGTGCAAGACGATATATCCAACACGACGTCCATAAGCGGATACCTTCGCGCCGACGCTTTTATTGTCGACGGCCGCCCGGGGTGTGGCGGGATTTGTTCCAGCCGTTCGGCTATTTCCTTGTCCGGCGGAATTTCGATGACCAGGAGGTCCTCGCGCACCGTGTCCATCTGCGTTTTCAATTGCCGCATGCGGCGGTCGAGCACGGCGCCGGGCGAAGCGGGACGCAGGGCGGCCATCTGGGGGCGGCAGAGGGTTTTCAAATTGTCCATGCGGCCACGCAGTCCGGCGACGACCGAAGCTTCAGGCTCGGCAGACTGTTCGGGGCCCGGCGCAGGGCGGGCCAGTCTGGCCAGGGCCATGCGCAACTGGGCTATGCGTTCACCGAGTTCAACGTCGCTTACGATGACCCCCGGTTTCGGGGCGGGGGTGTCTCGCGCGACCTGGACGCCCGGCGAACGAAGCCAGAGCAGCCAAATGGCGCCGCCCAGGGCCAGGACGGCCGCGGCGGCGGCCAGGACGGGCATCGCGAACGAGAAGAAAACAGGCGGCCTCCGCCGGGCCGCGGCCAGGGCGGGGGCCACCAGGTCACGACTCGGCTGCAGGAGCGGCAGTCGGGCCAGTTGCTGCTCCTGCGCCCGGAGTTCCTCCAGGGCCTTTTGCGCCGCGGGATCGGCCCGAAGGGCCTCCTCGAAGCGCGCCCGGCGATCCGGCGGCAGCTCGCCACTCGCGTACAACAGCAGTTCCTCGTGGCTGATCTTCATGATGCTTCCCGCGCCGCGTCGAACCATTTTCGCAGTCGTTGGGACGCATTGTGCATCCGCCCCAGCGTCGTGTTCAAGGGGGTCTTCATGACCTCGGCGATCTCCCGGAACCGCAACCCCGAATAGGTGCGCAGGAGGACGACCTGCTTTTCAGTTTCCGGCAGGCTTTCCACGGCCTGCGCGACAAGGGCGGCGGTCTCCCGCTCCACCAGTTGCTGCCCGGGGGGCGGGCCGGGGTCGACGGCCTCGGGCGGAGGCGTCTCCAGCGCCGTCCAGGCCCCCTCGCCGACAGGGGCGCGCCGTCTCTTTTTCGCCATTCGCAGCCCCTCCCGATAAGCGATCTGAAACATCCAGCTCTTGAAAGTTCCTTTTTCGCTGCTGAATCGATGCAACTTCCGCGCGGCCCGGATGAAAGCCTCCTGGGCGGCGTCCTCCGCGTCGTGCCGGTTTCGCAGCATCCGGTAGAGGAAACTGAATATGCGCGATTGATAACGCCTCAAC
>JAHJJH010000298.1 GCA_018823105.1 Verrucomicrobiota bacterium
CCGAGTCCGTGTGAAGGAATCATTAAAACGTATGCGGGACTGACGCGGGCGGTCAGGGCGCGGAGTGCGCCCGCTCAACGATGCCGCTGGCGATGGCTTTGGCGAGTAGACGGTTAAGGCGCGGCGAGTAGTGCACGTCATCCACGTAGAGCGCTTCCTGGACGCCTTCCTGGATGTCGGCGCACCACAGGAAATTGGTTCCCATGGGTTGTGCCCGCACCCAGTCCGCCATACGGGTGTATCTCATGGTATATCGCCGGGCCCGAGGGCTGTTCCGGTTCTTGCGCGCGAACGGGTGATGACGAAGGTTGTACTTGTAGTAGGGGATGGGCTGCCAGACGAAAAGGACGGGGATATCAAAGGCTTCGCACGCGGACTCGATCATCCTCTTGTTCCTCAAGTACCGCTCAATCATGATGCCGTAGGGATCCTCGCCGGGGGCAGGCTTGCGTGCCGGGGGTGTGGCATAGGCCGGTTCCCCCGAAAAGCTATCCTCGTCCAGTGACCCGTCCTCATCCTCCTCCTTGAGCGTGCGCCACCACTGCTGAATCCATCGGGCCAGCGGCTGACGTCGAACCCACTGGGCCAGGAAATCAATGGCGCGGACGCGGTCTGCCATGTCGAAGGACTGCTGGATCTGGGCGGCCAGGAGCGGATTACCCTCGAACTCGAAACGTTCATTGAGCCCATCCACGAAGACCGCCTGGTCGGGAATGTCCCCATTCAGCAGGAGCTTTTCCAGGAGGAGCCGTTCCAGCGCCGAGTAGTAGAATCCCCGGCCAAAATTGTACACGCGGACGTCCATGCCCAGGGCGGGGGTGAGGACGTCCTGGAGGTGGGACGCCAGCGTCTCCTCGTCGGGCACCCCGTACCCGAACGTGGTCGAGCCGCCGAAGAGAAAAACGTTGAACGCGGAAGGATCCGGGGGCCACGGGCCCTGGTTTTTCGTCCGGCGGTATCCGCAGGATTCCACGTTGACATAACGGCCCTCGAACGGTCTCTCTCGAAACTGGGTCAAGGCTTCATAGTCGAATAACCGGCGGTCCCAGGTCTCTTCCAGCAGGTTCCGAATCTGCGACAGGTCGAGGTTCGGATAGACCGCCTGGAGGGTGTTGGTTCCATACCGTCGAATGATCTTCTCGCTGGAGCGCGATCGCCGGTTCGCCCCGCGGTAGTGCAGGAACAGCAGGGAATTCAGCAATGCCAGGACCAGCGTGGCATTGACGATGCCCGTGCACAACACGGCGTACCATCCGATGGACTTGCGTTTATCCGTCATGCCCCCCCCCAGCCTCTGGCCGAAAGTCGTCTACGAGCCGGCGGCCGTCCGGCAGGGAAGCGGCCCTGGAATACTTGAACCCGTGGCCCCATCGTAGAAACCGTTGCTCGAAATAATAAAACGACAGAGCGGCCAGGAGAAAGACCACGACCACGGATAACGCCGTGACACCCCAGGCCAGCGGTCGGATGAGCAAGGGCTTGGATTTGCAGATGAACGCATGGAGCAACCCGGTGACGGCCTGGTGATACATGTACAGCCCGTAGGAGATCGTGCCGCAAAACCGCAGGGGGCGCGAGCGCAGCGGAGCGCACCACCCCTGGCCGGTCTCCAGGACGACCAGCAGGATAAGTCCGGCGTACACGGCGGCATAAAAAGATCCCTTGAAAGCACCGAGCGCGGGTTGAGTGGCCGTCACCAGAATCCATGCGGCGCCGAGAATCCCCACCACGATGCGAAGACGAACCCGGTTTTCGCGCAAGAGGCGAACCACCGGCGGATGGCGGACGGCCACGGCCAGGATCACGCCGAGGATGAGCGCATCCATGCGAAACGGCATATTCACAAAGGCGCCAAATCCAGGAAACAGCAGCCGCAGCATGATGGCGCCGATCACCAGCGGCGCCAGGATCAAAACCATCCGGCGATAACCGAGCACAAACAGCAGGAACGGCAGAAACAGATAGAATTGTTCCTCGATGGCGAGCGACCAGGTTATGCCCAGGAAATGGGCGCCGAACGAATTCCTAATCCCCATAACGATGTTTTGCGTGAAGGTCAGGTAGGACCAGTCCGGCATGGCGTGGCGAAACAACCAAGTGGTGCGGTCCGGATCAAGCACCGGACGCAGCGTGAAAAAAGCTGCCAACGTAAGGACGCAAACCGGCAGAATCCGGCAAGCGCGACGAATGTAAAATACCTTGTAGAGATTGAGTACATCGCGGTTGTCGATCAGAATGCCGCCGATAAGAAAACCGGACAAAACGAAAAAAAGATCCACCCCGCTCCAAAAACTCGACGCGGCCCGGATCAGGACGCCGGTCCAACCGGACGTGGCCAGCGCCCGGGGCAGTTGTCCGCAATAATAGTGCCAGAACAGCACCATCAGGATCGCGAGACCTCGTATGCCATCCAGCTCGGGAACGTGTTTCTGCACACCGGTCTCTGCGGATGCGGACTGTGATGGCTGTCCCATGAATTGCTCCGCTTTATCTGTCGGTTACTCAGAACGATGAGCAGGGAGCAAACATAAAAGGAATGGTTTAAAACCAAGCCGTTTCCTGTGCGCCCAATCCGCCTGTGCCGTTCCGTGAATGGTCACCCTCCGTGGCCATCGTGACAATGCGAAAGCCCTTTTATAATTCATTATCAATAACCTACATGCGGGTTGTCAACAGGAGAACCTGCCGGGAGTTTCCCCATTTATTTTGAACAAGGCTGACAAGGCCGGTGGGCATGGGCTTCCAGGACCGGGAGCCGGACGGGGACGAGGGAGCCAGCGGTCGAGTTTGGAGAACAAGACAGAGCGACTCCGAACGCCCCGGAGGGCTGTCGCCGTAACACGGATTCGGGGGTACGCGGTCCCCGCCACGAAGGGGGAGGGTTATTAAGTTGAAACTCCCCTGGAAAGAACAGATTCCTTGCCCCCCCCGATTATTGACATCCGCTTCTTTTGCGAGTAATAGCGGAGACGATGGCGGCGGCACAGGGGTGCCCGGAGGAATTGTGGTCACGTGAATCCTACGTTGAAATCCGCGGCGAGAAACCTTTTGACCGTCCTAATCAGCATGGCGATTTCGCTGCTGGTGCTCGAGGGGGCCGTCCGCCTCCTGCAGACGCGGCGCATCTACTACGACATGGAGATGTGGAAGTACGCGCTCCGGCTCAAGGAGAAGAGCGACAATCCGAACCTGCGCCACTGGCACCGGCCGAAGGCCGCGGCCCACCTGATGGGCGTGGACGTGGCGATCAACTCGAAGCGGCTCCGGGACCGCGAGTATGCCTATGACAAGGAACCCGGCGTGTACCGCATCGTCGCCCTCGGTGACTCCGTGACCCTCGGCTGGGGCGTGCCGTTCGAGGACACCTACGCCAAAGTCCTCGAGGGCCGGCTGAACGCCGGCCGGAAGGAGGGCGCCCCGCGGTTCGAGGTGCTCAACGCGGGTTGCGGCAACTGGAACACCCGCCAGGAGGTGGAGTTCTTCAAGGCCGAGATGCGGAAATACAAGCCGGACCTCGTTCTCCTCGGTTATTTCCTGAACGACGCCGAGCCCATCCTCGCCTCCAACGTGGATCAATCCTCCTGGCTGAACCGGTCCCAGCTCATCGTTTTTTTCCTGACCCGGTGGGGCAAGCTGCGCCTCTCGTTCAACCGGGAGCTGCATTTCGAGAACTACTACCAGGCCTTGTACCAGGGCCCGGACTGGGAGGCCTGCCAGCAGGCGTTCCGGGAACTGGCGGACCTGACCCGGGCGGATGGAACCCAATTGGCGCTGGTGGTCCTGCCCGACCTGCACATCCTCGACGAGGAGCGCTATCCCTTCAAAGACATACACGGCCATGTCCAAAACTTGGCGCGCGCCAACGATGTGCCCTTCCTGGACCTGTTCGATACGTTCAAGGGCCGGGACTTGCGCGAGCTGGTCGTGGCGCGCGACGACGCGCATCACAACGCGCGCGCGCATCACCTGGCGGCCGAGGCCCTGTACCGTTATTTGCTGGAGACGTTCCCGGTCCTGCGCGAGGCCCAGATCCCGCCGGCGGAACAAGGAGGAAGTTAATCCATGAGCCTATGGATCAGCCTGTTCGGGGGGTTGTGGCGGGCGCGGCGGTTCTGGCTGCTCCCCGCCATCATCCTCGTGGTCCTGTTCGCCGTTCTCTACTTCCTGACGTCGGATAACGACCAGGAGGCCTTCCGCTACCTCGTGTTCTAGCGCGGGGTCGGACGCACTTGTAGCCGCGGTCGTTGACTGCGGTCCTTCCTTCGCCGACGTCAGCGCCGTCGGCTACACTTGCGCATGATTATTTACTCCTCCTCGCCGTCGGGGAGGCGCGCGGACGGGACCCGCTCGACGATTCCGCTGGCGACGATTTGCGCCAGCGTGCGGTTAAGGCGCGGCGCGTAGTGGGCGTTGTCCACGTAAAGCTGCTCCTGCACGCCCTCCTGGATATCGGCGCACCACAGGAAATTGGTTCCCATGGACCTGGTCCGGACCCATTCCGCCATGCGCGCGTACCCGTCCGCCGTGTGCCGGGCCCGCTTGCTGTCCCGACTCTTGCGCGCGAAGGGATGATAGAGAAGGTCGTACTTGTAGTACGGCGTGGGCGCCCAGACGAAGAGAACGGGGACATCATAGACCGCGCATACGGCCTCGATCATCTTCTTGTTGTTCAAGTATTGCCGGATCGCAAAGCCGGATCGGTCCTTGATGTCCCGATGCTTTTCCTTCGACGGCCGGGCGCCGGCCAAGTCCCATGACCGCCGGCGCTCATCCAACGGCGTGCTCTCACCCTCCTCCTTGGCCGCCTTCCACTCCCGGATCCACCGCGCCAAGGGCTGCCGGTTGAACCACTCGGCCAGGAAACGGCCGGCGGGGGCCTGGGGGCTTGCCGTGGCGACCAACTGCCTCAATTGGGCGGTCAGGAACGGATCGCCGACGCCCTCCGAGAAGTCGTTGGGCCCGTCCACGAAGAGAGCCAGGTGGGGACGGTGGCCCTCCATCAAGAGCTTCTCCAGGAGGAGTCGCTCCAGGGTCGAGTAATAAAAGCCCCGGCCGAAATTGTACACGCGGACGTCCATGCCCAGCGCGCGGGACAGGGCTCCCTGCAGATGGGAGGCCAACGTCTCCTCGTCGCGCACGCCGTAACCGAATACGATGGATCCGCCGAAGAGAAAGACATTGGCCTTGGAGGGTTCGGGGGGCCAAGCCCCCTGGTTTTCCGTCCGGCGGTACCCCTGGGGATCCACGTTTACGTAACGCCCGGCGAAAGCCCTCTCCCGGAACTGGACAAAGGGCTCATATTCAAACAACTGGCGGTCCCAGGTTTCCTCCAGCAGGTCTTCGATCTGCCGGTGGTCGAGATCCGGGTATGCCGCGTGGAGGGCATTCGTTCCATATCGTCGAATGATCGTATCGATGGTGCGCTCTTTTTTTTCTTCCCGCCCGCGATAGAAAACAAACAGCAAGGCGTTGAGCAGGGCCAGGATCAGCACGACGTTGACCAGGGCCGTGCACAGCGCGGCGTACCACCCGATGGTTTTGCGGTCTTTCGTCACGTCCCCTCCCTCGCGACGTCCTTCCCGGAGCCTCGGGCTACTTTCTAATGGAATTGCCGGGAGATGTAAAGTTATCCTGCGAGAATGATCCCCCAGATCATTCCCCGGTTTAGGATGGGCGCATTCGGCAACTTGTTGTCATAGGCATGCGTTACAATGGGCGATGCGGAGGATGAGGGATGTGAAGATGAGGCGGCTCGACGCCGCTTTCGCGGGCGGCCGAACAGGTTCTTACTGGAAAACATGTTCGGCCTGCGCACTCCGGGTTGTCGATTTCCACATACCTTGGTGATTTTCTTCTTGTTCACGTGGCGGCGGGTGTCAAATATCTGAAAAGAAGAATCTCGACATAGTCTGCGAGGAAGTCAACGCGCCGTGTTCAGTGAAGGCCGCCAGCCTGACCGTCTGTTCCGAAGCGCATGAGCTTCCACGGAGGATCCGTCGGGGCGACGGAGGGCCGGGGCTACATGTTTTCACGAATGAACATATCGGAGAGACGGCGTTCAAAGCTGAAGACCGTCGTGTTCACGCTGCTGCTCATCCTGGCGGGGGCGGCGCTCGCGGCGGTTATGGGCGAGGCCTTCCTCCGGTGGTTCTATCCGTTGCCCCGCTATAACTATATGCGTCAGCATGTGCAGCGCGGGTTCTTCGAATACGACCCGATGCTGGGCTGGAAAGGAAAACCGGGTGCGAAAGGGATCTTTGCCGGCAGGAGCTTTTACAGCCGTGTCACGCACAATGAACGCGGGCATCGTTCGTCGGTTCCGCCCTTTGTCGCAGGCAAGCGCAACGTGCTGCTCCTGGGCGACTCCTTCGGATGGGGCTATGGCGTGGAGGATGACGAGATTCCCTCCGAGCAGATGATGAGAATGCGTCCCGAACTCAACATGTATAACTTGTCCGCGCCCGGCTACGGGACCGGCCAGGAGTAACTGGCGCTGAAGACATTCCTGGAGGAAAGGCCCGGGCTCGTTTTCGATGATGTCGTCCTGCAGATGTGCTGGAATGATTTCTGGGACGTCGCCGAGACCGCCCTGAATAACTATCCCAAGCCCATGTTTGTGTTGCGCGACGGCGAGCTCGAGTTGACGAATGTCCCTGTCCCGCCGTTGAAGAAACACTCCATGCCGAAACCCCGGCGGTCGCCCAGGCGGACGGAGTCGAAATTCTGGCATCGGTTCCACCTCTTTAACCTGATCGAGAGCCGGGTGCAAGGGTTTGCCCGGTTCAAGTTCCGGGATTCGCCGCCCACAGCCGAGGACCGTGAGCGAGTGGCCCTGGTCCTGCGCCTGCTCGATGAAATGGCCGATCTCTGCCGGAGCCGCGGCGCCCGGTTCCACGTGGTCCTCGTTCTGTTCGATGATGAAGACAACTGGCGCTGGCCGCTCGTGCGGCGTCATCTTGCGGGCCGGAACATCCCGGTCGTGGATTTCAAGGCGTATGGGTACTGGCGGCAAACCCTGCTGTGGCTGGACAATCATTTGAATGCCCATGGGAATCGCCGGTTGGCCGAGCGCCTGGTGGCGGCCCTGGACGCGACCGCCGGGGATCGAGGATCAGACGGCGCGACCGCCGGGATTCGATGAGGAGGTCGCGCCGTCAGCCCCCGGACGGGTGCCGGCATGGCGGCCGAACAGCTCCTTCCGCAGCCGGAAGAGCCCCACGAACTGCGTCAGGCAGATCCAGAACAGATTCGAGATGAAAAAGATGGTCGTGCTCCCGATCTTCCGCTCGTAGTGTGGGACGGGCACCTCGGTGATTTTGTAACCCGCGAAGTGAGCCCGCACGACGAACTCCGCCGTGAAGAAGGACATGTACTTCACCGCGGGCGTGAGTTTTTCCAGGGCTTCCCGACGGATCAATCGGAAGCCGGTATCCATGTCCCGATAGGGCAATCGGAAAAACAATCGAAGCAGAAAATTGTAACCCCAGGACAGCCACACGCGGTAGAAGGGATCCTTCCGCGGCGCCTTCATGCCCAGGATGATATCGTAGTCCTTCCGGTGCGGCTCGAGGCGCCAGAAGTCGATGGCCGCGAACTGGTAATCCGAGTCCACGACGAAGACCCAGGGCTTGGTCGCGTGGGCCACGGCGTCGATCACCGCGCGCTGGTAGCCCTTGCGCTCGTCGCTCATGAACAGCCGGATAGGCAGTTCCTTTTCCAGACGCTCCAGCACGCCCTTGGTGTCGTCCGTGCTGCCGTCCTCGGCCACGACGACCTCCAGGTCCTGGACGCGCCCGCCGAGTTCCGCGATGTAGTTGCGCAACGTCGTTTCGATGATGAACGACTCGTTGTACACGGGGAAAACCAGCGATACCCCGCCCAGCGCGGGGTCCGCCGGGCCGCGGACCAGTTGCTCCCTGGATACCGTCCTATTGGCGGAACTCATGGCGGACTTATAGCAGAATACCGGGCAAAGACAAGCCGCGGTCCGGGATCCGAAAGGGCGCGGGTTCATGCACAACCGCTTGATTCGGGGGCTTTGGCTGGTACAATCCGGCCCACAACCCACACGGTGAATCTGGAGAGGAGAAGATGGAAGCCATGGAGACGGAAAGCCGACAGGGTGGGGGCCTGGCGTGGCGCGTGGCCGGGGCCCTGTTGCTCTGGTTCGCGGCCGACGCGGCGGCCGTCCAGTTGTGGACATCGGGCCTGCCGTTCATCCGGTACACCTACGGATGGGCCATGATGCTTTTTGAACTGTATTCCTTCACCCATGTCCTGGCCTTCGTCGCCATGGGGTTCCTGCTTCGCCCCTGGTTTCTCGCGCGCCGCCAGGGCCTGTATCCGCTGGCCGTGTTCCTGGTGATCGGGTGTTTCTACCTGACGGTCTTCGAGAAGTTCGGCCGGCGCTCCTATGACTACAGTGCGTGGTTCAACGGCATGATGTCGCAGGTGAACTACGGGGACCCTTACGCTGCCAACCCGCAGGTGTCGCCGATCTACTGGTACACGCCGGCCCTTGCGCAGTTGATGGCGGGCTGGCGATGGGTGGTCGGCCGCCTGTTCCCCCATCTCCGGATGGTCGAAGGTTCCGTCCGCCAGACCACCGACCACCTCGTGTTCTATCTCTTTCAGTGCACCCAGTTCACCCTGCTGATGGGGCTGTACTGGCTGACCTATGCCTGGGGCCGATGGCTGAAGATGGACCGGAAGGGGGCCGCCCTGGCGGCGGGCTTCCTGCTCGTGTTCAATACCCCCCTGTTTCGCATGCTCGCGTTCCACCAAGCCAACCTGTGGCTGGTCAACAGTATCCTGGTCATCCTTCTGTTCCGCGACCGCTCGCCCTGCCTGGCCGGCCTGGCGATGGCGGTCGGCTTCCACATGAAGCTCTATCCCGCCATCCTGGGGCTCCCGCTGCTGCTGACGTGGCGGTGGAAGCCGATACTCTGGGCGGGGGTCTTCACACTGGCGATCCTCGCCGTCCAGTGCGCCGTCAGCGGATGGGATGTCTGGCTGAAGTTTCTGACCTACATGGCCAATCCGCCCATCGGTTCGATGTTCCGCGACAACAGCCTGCACGGGATCGCCAAGAACCTGCTCAAGCCCTTTGACGCGGCCCAGTACACGGGCGTGTTGTGGGCCATCCTTCAGGCGATTTCCGTGGGCTGGATCGCGTGGCGCATGGCGCGCCGGGAACGGCTGGTGCGCCGGCTGCGGGCCGAGCCCGGCGCGGACGCCGCCTGGCTGAACGAGTTCCATTTCCAGGAACAGGCGATGGATACCCTGGTCATGAGCTTTTTCCTTTCGCCGATGGTGTTCGAGCACCACTATGTCATGGCCATCTCCGTGATCCTGTGGACCTGGGTCGTCTGGGGGGCGCGCGCGCCGCGCGCGGTGGTGATCGGCGCCCTGTTGATCCTGGCCGTGCCGGTCTACGACGTGGGGCCGTTGAGCTGGAACCGCATCGCGGGGCTGCTGGTGCTGGCCCTGGCCCGGCCCGTCGGCTATGCGCCGCCGCCGGACGGTACGCTGGCCTTCCTGCGGGATCCACCCGCCGGGGGGGCGAGGAAGGGATGAGGCCCGCGTGAACAGCCGGAGCATGGACCCCCCCGCGCCCGCGCTGCACGGCCGAACCGGAAAGGGCGGGCTGGCCGATTGGCTCCGCTGGCGCCGGATGTATCCCGAGCTGCGCGGCCTGGCGCCGGACGATCCCCAGATCACGCTGCGCCAGCGCGACGTGCTGCAAAAGAACAAGGCCGCCCGGTTTTCCTTTGGGCAATTCTACCGGGAGCTGGCCGGGGTCGCCCAGGCCTCGCCGCCGGGCTTGCGCGTCGAGATCGGCAGCGGGGCCGGGTTCCTGGAGGAGTTCATCCCGGGGCTGGTCAAGACCGACGTGGTTCCGCTGCCCTTCACTCACCAGGTGTGCCGCGCGGAGGCCATGCCCTTCGATGACGGCCGCGTCGGCGCGCTCTTCATGGTCAACGTGCTGCACCACGTGCGGCGGCCGGGCGATTTTTTCCGCGAGGCAGTCCGGGTCCTGGCGCCCGGCGGGCGCGTGGCCATGATCGAGCCTTTTAACTCCTCCTTTTCCCGTTTTGTCTACCGGCGCCTCCACCATGAGCCCTTCGATCCCGATGTGCCTTCCTGGGATCTTCCCGAGGGCGGGCGGTTGAGCGCCGGCAACAACGCCCTGCCGTGGATCATCTTCGTTCGCGATCGCGCCCGCTTCGAGCAGGAGCATCCGTCGCTGGAGATCGAGCGGGTGCGGCCGCACAGCGGCCTCGTGCACCTGTTGAGCGGGGGCGTGACCACCCGCCCGTTCGTGCCGGCCTTCATCCTGCCCGGCCTGGCCGCGTTGGAGCGCCGCGCCGGGCGGCTGATGCGCCACCTGGCCCTGTTCATGACGGTGGTGTTGAAGAAGAACGGCGGCGCGGCAATCCACGGAGGCCCGGGATGAGTCAGGTCGTCAGCGCCGCACCGCCGGCGGCCCTGGGCGGGCGCCTCGAGCGCAAGTACATCCTGCCCGCGTACGCCGCGGAATTTTTCAAGGATTGGCTGGATCATGCCTGCGCGCCGGATCCCCGCTACGCACACAACGTCATCCGGAGCCTGTACTACGACACGCCGTGGCTCGACGCGGTGGAGGAGAAGCGGCAGAGCACGTTCTACAAGCACAAGGTGCGGCTGCGCTGGTACACGGACGAAGCCGGCCGTCCCGCCGGCTCGCGTGCTTTCCTGGAACTGAAGCGCAAGGCCGGCGCCCGCACGTTCAAGAAGCGGAAATCGCTCGACCTCGACCTGGCCGCGCTGCAGGCCGACCCAATCGCCGTCGGGAATTCTCTCGATCCTGCCGTCCTGCTCGAATGGCCCCTGCACGGCGCGCCGTCGCGCCTACTCCCCGTGTGCGTCATCCGGTACGTGCGCCGCCGCTACGTGGACATGACCCGCGGCGCGCGCATTGCGCTGGATTACGCGATTGGCGCGGAGCATCCCAATCCCGCGTTTTACTTTTCGGGCGGACCCGGTATGCTCGAATGGGCGGTGCTGGAGGTCAAGGGGCCGGCCGGCGTGGAAGGGCCGTACCTGCCGCCGGGGGCGGCGGCCCTGGCGATGACCCGGGCCTCGTTTTCCAAGTATGCGGAGTGTGTGAGACGCTTGTTGTTGCGCGAGGGGTAAATCATGCAAAAATTATTGGAACAGTTGACGGCGGGCGCCAGCCTTTCGCTGGAGCTCGGGGGCTTTCTGTTGTGCATGCTGGCCTCGGTGGCGGCGGCGCTCGCGGCGGAATTCATGTACGAGCTGTTCTACGAGCAGCGCGCCACGGGTTCCCAGATCCAGAAGTCCTTCCTGCTCGTCGGTCCGTCCATCACGTTCCTCTTCATCTGCATCCAGCTCTCGCTGCCCCTTTCCCTGGGCCTGCTCGGCGCCCTGTCCATCATCCGTTTCCGCACGCCGGTCAAGGAGCCCGAGGAGATCGGCTTCCTGATGCTGCTGATCGCCGGGTCCATCGGCCTGGCCACGTTCAATTTCCTCTTCGTGCTGCTGCTGTACGCGGTCATCTTCGTGCTGCTCACGATCCGGCATTGGGGACCGCTGCGCCGGCGCTGGATCAACCGGCGCTCCGGCGTGCTGCTGCTGAACCTGGACGACGACACCTACGCCCGACAGGGCGCCGCGCTGGCGGAACTCCTGGGCCGGCATTTCCGCGGGCTGCGGCTGGAAAGTATCGCCTCGGTCGAGGGCACGACCAGCCTGCATTACGCCTTCGCCCACGCCCCCTCCGATAACTGGTCGGAGATCCAGCAGGCGATCCGGCGCGAGGTCCCGTGCCGGAAGATCAACGTGTTCTTCTCCTCGCCCGGCTCGCTGGTCTGATTCATGGACGGCCGTACCGCCAGAAAGTTGCTCGGCGTCGGGTTCTGCCTGCTGGCGCTCGCGACGGCCGCCTGGTGGGGGCGGGGCATCGGCCTTTCTGCTCCGGAACAGAAGCTGGATTTCCGGACGATGATGCGTCGGGCCGGCAAGCCCGGTCTGTCCAGGACCCGGCCCGCGGCTCTGTGGTCCCCCGTGGTGATCCACCAGATCGGGCTGGCCGATCCGCGCGGCCCGGTCAAGAGCGACGGCTCGGCCGCCGACTGGATCGAACTATACAACCGCTCCTCCGCGCCGGTCCCCTTGCGCGGGTTCACGTTGACGGATGCCGCCAACCGCCCGGCCAAGTGGCGACTGCCCGACGTCGTCCTGCCGCCGCGGGAATTCCTGCTGATCTGGGCGGACGGCCTGGCCGGCGTCTCCTCCCCCTGGGGCGTCAAGAACCCCGTGGCGGGCGTGGGAGACGGCTGGGACGTGAAGTTGGAGCCGGCCGCGCCGGCGGGATACGTCTTTCATGCCGCCGCGGCGGACGAAAGGACGGCGCGGCGCCTGGCCTACCGCTTGCGCGTGCCGGAATCCGGCCTGTACGACCTCTGGGTGGCGCACAGGCCCGAGGGCCCGGGCCCGTGTCTCCTGGAGGTGCAGGTCGATGGCCGCGCGGTGGATTGTCCGGCGGAAAAACGAGCTCGTCATTTCCTGGCAACCCGCGTCCGCGGGCCGGACAGCGCGGAGGGATCCTGGCAGCTGAAGGCGGGCCGTCACCACGTGGATGTGATTCTTCGAGCGGGCGCCACTTCGGTGGACCGGCTGGTGTTGACCCGGCGCGAGCTCCCGTTCGGTGGCGGGACGCAGGATATCCATGCCGGGCTCAAGTTGAAGAAGACGGGCGAGACCATCGGCCTTCATTCGCCGCATGGCGTGCCGCTGGACTACGTGACGTTCCCGCCGCTGGAGGCGGGCCGGGCCTATCGCCGGATCCCGGCCGGGGATGGCGCGTTTCAAGCGGCGGCGCCCGAGCCTGGTGGAAAGGCATTGCTGGGACCCCCGGCGTTCTCCCTGCCGGACGGCGTGGTATCGTCCGGCGCGGTCATCACCGTAACGGCGGCCGATCCGCGGGATGTGTTGCGCTATACGACCGATGGGACCATGCCCACCGAGGCCAGCCCGCAGGTTGAAGACGCGCTTGAGATTCGCGAAACGCAGGCCGTGACCGTGCGGGCCTTCCGGGAGCAGACGCATCCCGGCGCGGCGGTGACCCGATTTTACTATGTCGGAACTCCGCCGGACATCCCGTTGTTGTGGTGTACGCTCCGGCCGGCGGATTTCACGGGCACGCAGAGCGGGATCCGAAGCAATCCCCATGCCCGGGGGCCGGCCGGCGAACGGCGGGCCCATGCCTGCCTGATTCTTCCCGACGGAACCGCGCAGGCGGCCGACGTGGGGATTCGTCCGCAAGGCCGATCCACGCGTTCCGCGCACGTCAAGAAGTCCTTCCGGCTGAGTTGCCGCGCGCGGTACGGGTCGGCAGAGTGGCCGGGTCGCGTCTTCGAGGGGGACGGATCGTCGCGCCACACGTCGTTTGTCCTAATGGGCCGCAGCCTGGTCAAGCACGCCCTGGGCTTGGATATCCTGCGGGCCGCCGGCACGATCTCGCCGCGCTTCCGGCACGTGCTCTTTCAAATCAATGAGACGCCGATGGGCGTGTACCTGATGTTGGAGGATCCGCAGGATCCCGCATTCCTGCAGCAGGCGTTCGGCCACCTGGACCTGGACGTGATCAAGGAAAAGACCACCAAACCGCTGAAACGGGGCGGTGTCGAGGTGTTTGGGAAAACATGGCTGTCCCTCTTGCGCGATCCAGAGCGTACCCCGACGCTGTCGGAGTTCGCGCGCCTGATGGATCCCGTGGCCTTCATGCGCTGGGCGGCCACGGTTCATTTCCTGGGCCTGACGGACAATCGCCAGGGCTACTTCGTTCGGGACCATCATCGCGAGGAGGGGCCGTGGGCGTTCATGAGTTGGGACCTGGACGATAGCTTTGAGTATCGCATGGGCGCCAAGGGCCGCCTCCCGCCGATCCAGGGGTCGCGCGGGGAAGTCTTCACCGCCCTCATGAAGGACGCGGGCGCGCCGCGCATCTACGTGGAATCCGCCCAGGTCCTTCTCAATCACCCGCTGAAACCGGATGCCTGGATCCGGCTCGCGGACCGCTACGTGGACATCGTACGGCGGCACATGGACTTCGAATACCAGGGGCACCGGGCGCAGGAAACCCGCACGGCAAAGTACATGGACGTCGTCCGGATGGCGGAGGTGTTCGAACAGGCCCGGCGGGATGTGACGTCCTTTTTACGATCGCAACCCGCCATGTTCTGGCGGGCGTTGCAGCGGATGGCCCCGGACCGGCCGCTGCACCGCGTGACGGTGCGTGGCGAGGGCGCCGGCCGGCTCCGGATCGACGGGTGGCCCGATGAAACGCCCTATGAGGGCTTCTATTTCGAAGGAACGCCGTTGTGCATCGAGCAGGATTCCACTTCTCCGGCCTTCCTGGTATTCCGCGCCAACGGGAGAGAGCAGAAGGCGGTTTCGTACAAGGCCGCCGTCACCGCCCCCCTCGAAATGGTCGTGCGCGCGGCGGAATAGCCCGTCGGCCGAAAGCTTGACGTAGCGCCCGTCATGGTGGAAAGTCCGCGACGCATGAATGGAGCGAAGACATGCAAGTGAGGACCTGATGATATCGTTTGGTTGGCCGATGAGTCTTGCCTACATTGATCCCGGCACGGGGGGCATGATCCTTCAACTGGTCATGGCCGCGCTGGTCGGCGCCGGGCTGTTTTTCCGGCGCAGCATCGCCAGGGTGTTCAGTATCTTCCTGCGGAAGAAATCCGATCCCGATGACAAATCCAAGGGCACGTCCTGATGCCGCCCGCGCGGACGGGGGCTCCTACCGCGACCCCGACAGCTTTGTTTTCTATCATGGCGGCCGCGTGTGTCGGGCGGTGTCGCCCGAGCTCTGGCCGGCGCTCGAGGCCGCGTGGCAGGGTGGGGTGATCGAGACCTTGATTCGCGACGGGGTCCTGATCGGCTCGGAACTTGTGCCGGAGGGCAGCGAGGACCATGAGGCGTTCAGCCGTCACTTTCCCGGCATGGCTCGTTTCGTTCTGCATCAGCGCGTTCCCTCGGTCTCCTATCCGTACGAATGGTCTTTCTCCATGCTGGCCGACGCGGCGCTGCTGCACTTGACGATTCAGGAAGCCCTGCTCAAGGCGGATCTCTCGCTGAAAGACGCGACGGCCTTCAACGTCCAGTTCGTCCGCGGGCGGCCGGTGTTGATCGACCTGGGATCCATTGAGAAACCCGGCCGCCGGGATGTCTGGGTGGCCTACAGCCAATTCTGCCGGATGTTCCTGTACCCCTTGGCGTTGCAATTGTTCCGGGGCATGAACTTCCGCCAGATTTTTCTGGCCGATGTGCAGGGTATCAGCGCGGAGGAAACCTACAAACTGCTCGGGTTTTGGCGTTCCTTTTCCCCGGCTTTTTTCATGGATGTTTTCCTGCAGCGGCAGTTCAACCGGGCGGACCAGGCGCGCGTCCGGAGGTTGAAACCTCAACTGACGAAAGGCTCCGGAGACCCGGCGGTCCAGGTGTTCAACCTGCGCCGCCTGGCCCGGAAGGTGAAGAAACTCCGGGCCCGGTACACGTGCGCCGGCCCGTGGTCGGAGTATGAACAAACACATAGCTACGCCGGATCGGCCCGCGGCGAGAAGGAGGAGTATGTGGGCCGGTTTCTGAAGACGTACAAACCGGCCACGGTGCTCGACCTGGGGTGCAACACGGGGGTGTTCAGCCTGATGGCCGCGCGGGAAGGTGCGCAGGTGGTGGCGATGGATGGCGACCATGACTGCGTGGAGATGCTCTATCGAAAAGTCCGGGAGGAACAACTTCCGATTCTGCCCCTGGTGATCAACCTGACCAATCCCAGCCCCGCGATCGGATTCGACAACCGGGAGCGTTTGCGATTTGCGGATCGGATCCGGGGCGAAACGGTTTTGGCCCTGGCCCTGGTCCATCACCTGCTGGTCAGCGGCAATCTTTCTCTGGCGGCGATTCGAGATCTGATGGCGGGACTGACGACCAAGTACCTGGTGATTGAATTCGTCGAGCGCGAGGACGAGATGTTCCAGACCTTGCTGGCCCTGCGGAAGGATACGTGCGGCACCCTTTCCCTGCAGACATTTGTAAACGTGTTCCAGGAACGTTTTGATCTTCTTGACAGCAGGCCCCTGGCGGGCACTCGCCGGCATCTGTTGACCATGCAACGGAGGGCTTGATCGATTCGTTGCGCGAGATCGAGCCGTGGATTTAGTCCGGCGCCCGGACGTTGCCGGGGACCCTCCCGCCGTTCAGCCGGCGGAACAGCGCGTCCAGCCCTTTGAGGCGGTCCGCGCGGGCGACGGCGGCCAGGGACAGGAGCATGACGGGGGCGATGTGCAGGACATACCGGGTCATGCCGGACTTCATGAACGCGATCCAGCCGCCGAACGCGTCTCCGGGCATGAGGAGAATCGGCAGCCACAAGTGAACCCAGCCCAGCACGAGCGTCACGAGGAGGAATACGTAAACGGCGCGCGTCCGGCGACGGAAGCCCAGCGCGAGGAACAGAAAGAAGGCCAGCAGGGGAATCCGGAAGTGCCGGAGCAGCACGGTCCTAATGTGCACGAACAGCCGGCCCCACCGTTCCGGGTTAAACTCGCCGCTCAGGTGGCCGGACGATTGCATGTCCACCCCGCGGAATTTCAGGTACAGCGACCAGGGCCCCGCGACGAGCGCGAAGCCGGCCATCCAGAGCAGCGCGGCGTGGAGCCAGGGGCGCCTTTCCTCTTTCGGCCGGAGCATGGCGGCGAGGAGGAGACCGAGGCCGACGCCGGCCGCGAGCAGGATTCCCTCCGTTTTGGTCCACGCGCCCAGCCCCGCGAACACGCCGGATAGCGCGGCCGCCGCGGCCGGGCCGCCGGTGAGCCAGATCAGCCCGGCCACGACGGAAGCCAGGTGCAGGGCGGTGAGCGGAAGATCGGCGCAGAACCGGTCCGACTGGACCATCAGTTCCGGGGCGCCGAACAACAGGAGGATGGTCATCGGCAGGCCCCACCAGGCTTTCCCGGACAGGCGTTGCGCGCCGGCATACAAAGCGCCTGCCGCAGCGACCAGGAAGAGGAAGGGGATCATGTGGGCGATCGTTTCCCGGGGGTCGCCTTGGTAGACGAGAAAACTGGCGGTCAGGAAGGGCATAAGGTTGGGGAACAGCATGAAGGGCCACTCGCCTTGGAAGGGGCGGCCATGAACCGCCGTGGAGAGGCTTTTGAAGCCCCAGTTGTGCACTTCGTCGAAGCGCAGGGCTGGCGTGGTGATGGCTTTTATCCCGGCGGCGCCAAGCAGGAAGGCCAGCAGCAGGATCATCAGGATCGCGCCCGGGCGCCATGTCCGGGCCGGTTTTAAAACGGCTTCCGCGGATTCGACCCCCACACAACCCCTGTGGTGGAGCACCAGGACGGCGGCGAGAAGCACCCCTTGGACAACCGGCAGCCAGGGCAGCAGTGTGCCACCGCAAAGGTAGATGAAGAAGACGGCCAGCGAGGTCAGGCCCGATCCCAGGAGCCAGCCCAGGGCGACCCCGCCCCAACCCGGGAGGCCCAAGAGCCTTCGGATCAGGAAATAACCGGTCAACCAGGTGGCGGCCAGCCCGGCCAGGGCTCCTGCGCTATTCCAGATCATGGTCCACCTTGAAGGCTTGCAACCGGCTCTGCCGGTCGCTCCATACCGGTTGCCAGGACGCCGGGCCCGGGATGGTTCGCAACGCGCTGAACTGCTCTACGACGACCCAGTCCGGGTGTTCTTGCGCGACCACCTGGTCCAGCCGGGCGACTTCCCGGGGGGAATAGATGAAGTACCAGCGGGCCGTCCGGGGCAGGGTGTAGTAGCGAAGGCGGATGCCCACCCTCATCGTGCCGATGTACAGCAGGTTTTGATCCCGCGGCACGTTTTCGTTGATCCACTGGATCGCCGGGTAGGTGCCTTTCAGTTCGCCGGCGCGAGAAAGGGGCACCCGGTCGCGCAGTTCGCCGATCCGCGCCAGCCCGGTGCGCCACTGGCCGTAGTAGCCTTGTATAACATAGGGTGCTAAGCGCAGCAGCCAGCCCAGAGCCAGCGCGGCCAGGACTTCCGGCAGTACCCGCATCCCGGCAGTGAGCGGGCGCCAACGCTTTGAAACGGCCCCATTCATAGTGCAACGAATCACCGGGAAAGGTGGCATGAGAACGGGGGCTTGTGCAATGCTGATCTGCCGGACCGGCCCCGGCAAGCTCGCTGGAAGCCGGCTCTCCGGGAAGCGAGGGCTTGAGTTATCGCCTCGCGGCCACTATGGTCTCGGCATGTTTCCAGTCAGAAGGTCAGTGATTATCGGCCTCCTGCTTCTGTTGGCCGTGGCCCTGATGGGGGGCATGTCATGGTTTTGGATACGGAGCCTTGGCCGGTTCAGGAATTCCGTCGGCATGGTCATGGTGCGCGTGCCGCCCGGTGAATTCTTGATGGGATCCACCCCGGAGGAGCGGGACTGGGCCCGGCAGCACGGCGCCCAGACCGAATGGTTGCGCAATGAACGCGATCCGCAAGCCGTTTCCATTGAGCAGCCCTTTTGGATGAGTCGCACCGAGGTTACGGTCGGGCAGTATCGGCAGTTTGTCGAGAACTCCGGTTACCGGACCCGGGCCGAGCTGGGGACGCTTCCCCTGACGTGGGACCGGTCGATCGAGGGGTGGGTTAAGCAGGAGAACCGCTCTTGGCGCGAGCACGGCTTCGAACAGACCGATGAACATCCGGCGACGTGCCTGGCATGGGCGGACGCGAAGGCTTTCTGTGTGTGGTTGACCCGGCGTGAACGGGCCACGGGACGGATAGCCCCCAACGAGGTGTATCGCTTGCCGACCGACGCGGAGTGGGAGTACACGTGCCGCGGCGGGACCCGGACACGCTTCGCGTGGGGGGATGATCCCGGGGTCGCGCAGTCCTTCGCCAATGTCCTGGACGCGACTCCCCTGCCGGACGGCGGCCTCTGGGTCGTGCAGTATTTACCGTGGGAGGACGGCTTTGCGTTCACCGCGCCGGTCGGGTGCTTCAAGCCGACAGCGCACGGGCTGTACGACCTGCACGGCAACGTGTGGGAATGGTGCGAAAATAATTCCATGCCGGTGTCTACCAATTACCCGCCCCGCAAGATCCTGCGGGGCGGCTCTTGGGACAACAATGCCGGCAATTTCCGCTGCGCCACGCGTCGTGCGGTCATGTTGAATTTCGCCAGCGATACCACGGGCTTCCGGGTGGTGCTGGCACGTGGAGACGAAAGGCTTAGCCCTGCGGTCACCGAGGCCGGCGTAAAAAGATAGCAGGGGGCGGATGAAGCCGCTCAAGGGATTGACGGGTCAACCTTCTCCACGGCGATGGCAATCTCCATCAGACTGAACCACCCGCCGTAACTGCCCTTCGGCTCGACATCGAACAGCACATCCAGCGGCTGCCCCCCGGGCGTGGCCGGCAGTTCGAGACGGCTCCAGAACGCCTGTTGATTCAGCGTCACGCTCTTTTCGACGAGGGTCTTTGACCCGCAAGAGTACCGCATCGTGACCTGGCGGCCGCCCTTCCCTGAACCCGTGTGGAGTTTGACGGTCAAGCGGTAGGCGCCGGGTCCATGGGGCACCGGCAGACGGAGGGTGCCGCCGCTGTTGAATACCGCGGCATATTTGGGATCGATGTTCTCGCAGACAAAGGGGGGCAGGAACCACTTCTTCGTCGAGAGCCTGCGCCGCCCGTACAGAGGGAAGGAAAGGAAATCTCCGGGACGCGTCGGACCGAGAACAACGGAATCCGGCAGTCCGCATTCGGCCGTGACATGGACCCACACGCTCTGCTGGGAAACCGATTCGCCGGGGACATAGAGCGCCTGGATACCGTCCTCATGGATCACCACGCCTTCGAGGATGGCTTCGCCGGCGTCTGTGAGCAGGCCGACACGCTTCGGGCTGGTCGCGCCTGCATCGCGAAAATCCAGCCAGACCACGGCATCTTCACCGGGCGTCAGCTTGATCGCTTCACGGACATTCTTCACCGTCCAGCGTTGGAGTTCATAGAGTTTGTGCCGTGTGCCGCCGAGATGCAGTTCCACGTTGGCGCCGACCTCGTCGGATACCGGTACAAGCTGCCCCATCTGCTGCAGGAAGAGATGTATCGGGATGCCATCACGTACTTCCGGGCCGTCCGTCCGTTCCCCGTAAAAAACTTTCTTCCCGGGCTCGAGGCGCAGAGAAAGCGATCTCGGATCGACGAGCTTGATGCCCGGGCGGAACTGACGCGCACTCAGCAGGTTGAACTCACCGGGCTCCAGGAGCAGTGAGTCACCCGGCCTCGATATCGCCTCGATCGTCTGTCGCAGCCTGGTCATTTCCCGGGCTTCCGCCTGGTAGCGCGGATTCCGCATCCCTCCCGGGATCAGCAATCTGATTCCGTTGATTTGAGCCAACAGGTGCTCGTTTAAATCGAGAGTGTGAACAAGCTGCTCGACCGTGAGATCCTTGGAGTGAACAACATAGAGCGTATCAGGGTCGATCTGGCCGGCGGCGAAATTCCGACACGTCTGATGCCTCTCTCTTTCGAGTCTGAGGTTCATCCGTCCGAACTTGCCGTGGTTCAGCGTCATGCCGTGCTGCGCGGCGAAGTAGGCGACGGATTTCGCCAATCGCCATCCCGGGTCGTCGAGGAACTTCACATGCCTGAAGTCTTCCGGGAAACGCTCCCAGTAGTCGGCCTTGAGCGGATTTTCCCATTCGATCCCTTCAAATGAGCGTTCGAGCCTGCGGTAGGCGGGGAAGCAGTCCCAGGCTTGCGCCAGGATCGCCCCGCCGAGGACCGCCAGGACGATGGGCCTCCGAAAGCGGGCCACGGCATAGATAGAGAAGACCAGGAGGAGGTAGTACACCGGCCAGAAAAGGCGGCCGGAAGCCCGAAACGTCGATAGTGTCTCCATCAGGAACGAGGGTAGCGGCACTCTAAACAGGATGTGCTCACCGAACGCCACCGTGTGGCTCAGGGCGAGCAAGGTCAAGCAGGTGCAGACCAGCGCAAGCGGAAATTGCCTTTTGAACACAGCGATATCGCGTTTCAGCAGAGTGCCGGCCACCCCCGCGAACAGTAGGATCATTCCGCCGAGGCCGAGGTAGTTGAATCCCTCGAAGCGCTGCTTGTAGACGAGCCCCAGCTTCGGAAACAGGCGTGACCAGTTCTGCAGGTATGAGGTGGGATTGAAGAGGGCGTTCAGGTTCAGCGAATAGAGCCCATAGCCGGTTCCCTCCTTCTGGAACTCCGCCCCGAAGAGGCCCAGCAGCCAAGCCGCCATCGCCAGCACGGCGGTCTGTTCCGCTACGAACAGCAGCATCCGCGAGAACGTTTTTTTCCGAGCCGGCCGCCATAGCCGCAATGCATCTGCAAGCATCAGGAATATATTCATCAATGCGAGGTATGGATGCGTCAGCAGGGACATGACAAGAACCACCATCCAACCCGCGTGTTGAAATCTCTCATGCCGCCGGATATTCAACCAGATGCCGGCAAGGACCAGCCAATGCCCGGCCAAGGCCAGGTGAAACTGGACCCGCCAGAGCATGATCGGGCTCTGAATGAAGAAACAGGCGCCCAGCAGCCCCAGCCAATCGTCCCGGGTCACTGCGCGGACCACAAGGTAGCCGAACAATCCCTGCAGCATATAGCTGAGCAGCAGCCAGATGCCGAAGTACTGGAAACGGGTCGGCAGGAGGAACGCGATGGCCTTGAAGGGGAAGGCCAACAGCGGCAACGCGTCCGTGTAGCTTATCGAAACGCCGGTCGGGGGCCCGTAATTCTTGATCAAGCCCGGCGGGAACGTCCACTCACTGAACCGGAAGAAGTTCCACCCGACGATGTGCTGAGCAGGATCGTCGTGGACCATCATCCAATCGTCGTAGCCGGGGGCCAGGGTCTCCGAGAAAAGCAGCAGCATGAACAAAGCGCCGGCGCCCACACTCAGGAGGGCGGGCGCGGAAACCCGCAGATGCCCCTTCACGCTCGCCAACGCCGATTCAGGCTTCATGAGTGACCCCGGGCCGCGGCTTGCCGGCGACGAACACGCCGCTATATGGCACACCGGCAACCGGGGAGTCAATTGTATTTGGCGTCTCTTCGCCCCGGGGGATGCAACCATGGAGCAGGGCCGCCGCCCTCATTCATCTAGGGGTCTTTTTGGCTTGAGGCAAGACGTCCAGCAACGGCACCAAGGCCTTGTAAATCTCCTCCGCCGCGACGCGGTTGCCCAGCGGTTGCCAGTGGCTCCACTTCGGGGGCCCCCCCTTAAACTGCAACGGGCCCCGCTGGCGCGCCCGGGTGCCGCTCAAGTCCGCGAACGGGATCCCGTTCTCTTCGCAGTAGGCCCGCAGTTCCAGCTCCGGCTTGATCGCCATCACCAACAGGCGTCCGTCCATGACTTCGAACATGGCCTTGACGATCAGGTGCGTCGGGTCGGCGGAGGGCCTGGAAGAGATGCCGTCCGGAAGTTTTTCCGGCTCGACGGCCACCTTGTCTCTGTACCCGTCAATGGTTTGGGCGATGTGGTAGAGGAAGAACGAGCCCGTCTTTGAGAAGACGCGATTGGCATAAGGCACCCAGGACTTTTCGGTATGCGTCGTGGGCACGTTTCGCAGAACCAGTTTGTTATCTACAACGTCAAAATAGGGCTTGTTGTAGCCCGCCACGCGCTGCAACTGGTTCCCTGGCCGGTCATTCTTGCAGACCAGGACCACCGTCCAATCCGGTTTCAGTCCTGGTGCGATTTGCTGCAGCGAAAGGTATTCCTGATCGGTGCTGTACCCGTTCATGCCGGCATTAAACCATTGGATCTCCGGATGGAGCTGGTTCAGATAAGCCGCCACGTGCTCATCGTCGTTCACCCCATATCCCCACATGTTCGAGTCTCCCAGCAGCAGTACCCGGGGGCGCTGCGAATCCGGGTTCCACGCCACATCCCGGAATCCCCCGGCGTTGTGCGTCACAAACGAGCCGCTGCCATGCGGGCCGCTGACGTTCGGCTTGCCTTTCCAGCCCAGCATAGGGTCGTAGGTGAAGAAATCGCCCTTCTTGCCTTCCCACGCCAGGGCCTCGGCGAGCGAGTCGTACTTCCAACGAGCCCAGATTTCACCTACGCCGAAAATCACCGTGCACGAAATGACTGCGGTGAGCAGGCTCAAGCAGAGCCGTTTGAGCCGTAGTCTGCCCGATACCTGCTTCTGGGTCATGACGAATCCTCTATGTTGTGTCCATACTGCCGCGTTAATCACAACCTCAAACTCACACATCCCGGCCGATATGCAAGAAGAAATCCCGTTCGAGCCATTGCAGGATTGACTTCAACACCCGTTTTCTACAGCTTCTCCGCCTTAGCGGCAGACGAGACCGTGAAGGGCCGCCGGAGTCGCAGGCAGATCGGAAACAGAGGGGAAGGCTCATGGAAAAGATCAAGAAGGTCGTTTTCGCCGCCATTCTTGTCGCCCTCGCTGCCGGCATCGTCGAGCTCTGCGCGTTTGTCTTCAGCCAATGGTTCGCCGACCGCATCACCTTTCACGACGTGGAGAAGTACCTGGCCACGGACTACGTGCTCAAGCACGCGCACCTGGCGTACCATCCCGAAAGAGGCTGGGACAACAACTATCGCACTCCGTTCGGGGAACGGCCCCGGCGCGAGACGTACGGCGAGCCTTACATCGCCACCTACGGCGACTCCTTCGTGCATTGTGACGGCGTGCGCGAGCACCAAACATGGCAGCACTATCTTTCGGGATTACTCCGCCGCGACGTCTGCAACTTCGGCACCGGCGCCTATGGCCCGGACCAGGCCTACCTGAAGTTCCTGCAGGTCCAGCCGAAGGTGAAGAGCACCATCGCCATTCTCGGGTTGCAGACGGAGAACATCAACCGGATCTTGAACGTCTACAGGCCGTTCTACTACTCCCGGACGGGAGAACGGCTGACGAAACCCCGGTTCGTTCTGCGGAATCGGCGGCTGGTGCTCCTGCCGAATCCCGTCGCTTGCCAGGAAGACATCGAGAAGCTGAAAGACCTCCGTTTCATTATCTCTCTGGGCAAGCATGATCACTGGTATAATCGCTATAACTATCCGGTCAAAGCGTTCCCGTACTCGAGAATCCTGTTCAACAAGCGCATGTGGCGTGAACTGATCTCGAAAACCTCGGGTCACGTCGTGGACGACATCAACCCGCGCCCCTGGGAGGATCTGTGGCAGGACGCGGAGACCGTGGACCTCATGTTTGCGATCCTCGAAGCCTTCGTCCGTCAGTGTAAGACCGATGGCGTTGTCCCCATCCTCATGGTGATTCCCGGAAAGGCGTCGGTACAAAGCGTGCTGGACACCGGCGAAGATGTCGCCGCCGTGCGGATGATCGAGGAATACTGTCGCCGGAACGGATGGCTGTTCATCAATCCGGTGGGCGGCTTCGTGGAGCACATCCGCCAGGGCCATCCGCTTTCCAGCCTGTACACCGGGCACGTCAGTCCAACCGGCAACGCCGTAATCGCCGATGTCGTGCGGCGCTTTCTTGTGGAACACGGCCTGTTCGAGGAATCGGCGCCGGCCGGCGGGGCCGCCGGCCCTCCATGAGGAACCGGAGGGTTATCCGGCGGACGGCCGGAACTCCTCCGCGACCCGCTGCCCGGTGAGAATATTCTTTTCCATGTTCTGGTATTCCCACTCTGCGTAGCGGCCCCGGCAGTGCACGTCGTGCCGGGCAAAGAACTCGCGCAGGTAACCCGAGGCGGGCGCGCGGTGCTCGTCATATACCGCGTAGGCGAAGGGCATGTCCATGACATGCGTGAACAGGATCCGGTGCTCCGGCTTGAGAATGTCCATCCGGCGCAGGCCGGTGATCACGCGCTCCTCGATCGTGCCGCGGTCCTGGGGCGATTCCACCGAGTACCCGACCTCGGCCGAGGCGGCGCACTGGTTCGGCGGCGCCATGAGCGGCGCGTAGGCGGAATAGAAGGCCAGCTTGTGGAAGACCAGGTCCGCATCGGGCACGTACACGCGGTGCCGCTCGGTGAGCGACGGCGTGTCCACGGCGATGTTGACGATGTAGAGCGAGTTCCAGCGAAGTTTCGCCGCGGCCTCGGCGATGTCCGTCGGGAGGTCTTTCAGGCAGCGGACGAGGACCGGCAGGGGGAGGGTAGAGACCACCTTCTCGTAGCCGATCGTCCGGCCGTGGTTAATTTCGAGGGTGCGCTTCTTCAGGTCAATACCCGTGATCTCGGCGTTCAGTTCCGGCGGGCGGATATGAGGCAGGAAGCTGTCGCAGACCGCCTGGATGCCCCCGCGCTTCGGGTACATGAACGTCGCGTTCTGGCCGATGCACTTCTCGGCCGGCTTCAAGGAGCCGTCCAGGACCTGGGCGAAGGTGGGGCGGGGGACGAACTTGCCCATCCATTCCAGGTTAAGCTGGTCCAGCGGCACGCGCCAGTGCTTGTTGTTGAACGGGATCATGAAGTGTTTCGCAATCCCGTCGCCGAACGTCCGATAAATAAAATCCAGGAAATGAGCCGGCTCCACGGACCCCTCTCGCGCCTCGCGCACGTGCGCATCATGCAGGCCCAGCAGACATTCCTTGATCACGTCGGCGGGAAGACCGTACAGGTTGGCCTGGAAGGGATAGCGCGTATAGGTGCGGTGCGAGTAGATCCACGCCTGGCGGTCGGCCTCGATCCGGTTCTCGCCCAGAAGTCGGGTGACCAGTTCTTTGACGTAGTCGGTCTTCGGATAAAAAATGTGCCCGGCGGCGTCAAAGTGGAATCCGCTCTTCTCTTCCGTGCGGCAGTTACCGCCGACGCGCACCGCCTTCTCCAGCATGAAGTAGTCGCGGTCGCCCAGGTGGTAGGCCGCGCTCAAGCCGGTCAGGCCTGCGCCCAGGATGCAGAGGTTGGCGTGATCGCGATTCATGGGCCGCTCACTCTACGGGCCGGCCGGAATCCCGTCAACCGGTTTGTCTCCGGCGGAGGCGCCTTTTCCCCCGCACAAAGAGCGGGCGAAGGGAGCGAGCAGGCGGCCGGCCAAGGCGTGGCCTTCGTTGTTGAAGTGCGGGTCGTGCTCGAGGTAGAGCCGGGTCGGACGCGCCCGGACTTCGGCCCGGAAAAGCGGGTACAGGTCCAGGAGCGGGATCCCCCGGGACTCGCAAAACGCCGTCACCCACTGCTGCGGTCTTCGCAGGTCATAGCTTTCGCCCTGCTCGGCCTGGACGTACACCTGCTCGCGGTAGGGGATGGCGATCACGGCCAGGGTAATGCCCCTCGCGGTGCAGAGATCCGCGATCCCCGACAATTCATCCAGCGCGACCCGGACGGCCTCCTCCTGGATTGCGGGGGCCTCCGTGCGGCTCCAGAAAGCGAAGGCGCAGAAGTCCGACGAGTGCGGCAGGGTCTTGGGAAAAAGGTCCGGCGCCGGCGGGGCGCGTCCGCGTTCCCGCGCAGTGATGACAAGGCGCGCCAGCAGGTCCGCGGCGGCCGAGGCGCGTCGCAGCGGGCGCATGATAAAGCCCAGGGGGCGCCGGCGCTCCGGGGGCCGCAGCTCCGGCGGGAG